>NZ_JADAIN010000050.1:0-318048 GCF_015676285.1 Acinetobacter sp. Res13-Abat-PEC15-P4-01
TGCGTGATGGAAAATAAAAATGATGAAATGAAACAACAAGAAAAATTGGAAAGATGAGTATATAAGGTAAATAAAAAGCTCATCTGGGGGTGAGCTTTCAATAAAGTGGAAACTTTTATATCAAGCTTGATTTAATTGCCGTCTTGCGTGTTTTAAAGCTGTTCTTATGCCTTCTTCTAGGGTTGGATGATAGAAGTGTCGTCAAAACAGATCATTTTGATCTTATTATCAGTTGGGCGGGTTGAAATACAGAATTAAATTCAGCATGTTTATAAGTTTGCTAAGATGGAATGATGGCTAAGCTTTTCAGCCTGGTATATTCTGTGTTGTATTTATGCTTATTATGCAACCACAAGTACTCAAATCATCGTTGAACAATGAATAGTACAATTAAAAAATGGATGACCATGGATAGAGATACACCGCTTCATATTTCTTTAACGGCTACAAATAGTCATCAGATTAGAATTCCAGCTGGGCAAGGAAGTTTTTCGATTGGTCGAATCGGTATGGACAGGAAAAAGTTTGATGTCCTTGTTGATGAAGATGCAGAAATTGATTGGAATAGTTTCAACAGCTTCTATACACCTCATGGTCAACAAAATGCCCATCTATATCCCTATGGGAATTGGCCGAGATTTTTTTATTATTGGGGTAATGATATTGGTTTTGTTGAATGGTCAAAGAAAAGAGCAATCGAAGATTTCTTTTGGCAACCCTCCAGGTCACTATGTGTTGATTTAAATGGAGCTCAAATTCATAATTTTTCCGTAAAAAGCAATGAAGAGCCAATAAAATTGATTTTAGATCAGAAGAATGTCGAAAATACTCTTGGTCTACATTCACTTCATCTCTCTGGGGAAATTGAGCTTTTTGAAATAATCATGACACAAGAAATTCCTCACATTCGAATAGAACCCAATACAGAGAAAGATCAAACAGCATCTACTTACCATCTGCCAATTATTCCAGATTTTGAAAAAATTGTCTCACTTGATTTGATTGTTAAACCTTTAGGTCCGGCTCTAGATTGTGAAAGCCTGTTACAGTTTCCTCATTTAAAAAATCTGAACTTAACAGGGAATATAACCAATACAGCCAGTTTAAAACAGCTACACCAACTTGAACGTATCGGAGTACGTTATGCAGCAGATTTGGAGGGATTTCCTGCTTTGGGTACGTGGGAAAATTTAATCTCTTTTATCGGATGGAATATTGATGGAAAAACAGGGAAAAGGTTAAATGCTGAATTAAAACAATTGGCTAAAGTAAAACAATTAGAATATTCTTCAGTCTCCAAATTACGAAGTTTAATTTGGTTTACATCAGAATATGGTATCCCCTTTGAAAACTGGGAAACTAAGAATGCCAAGATCGCGACAAAAGCATATAAAGCTGCTTTAAAAGAAATCATTAAAGCGAAAACAGAGTCAGAAGTAAAACTTTACATTGATCAATTCATAGCGCAGATCAATACACTACCCAACATAGAAACATCAGAAAGAGAAGATACTGGAATCGCTGTTCAGCAACTTGTTGAAGCGTCGAAATTTGATATAGATCAACAAAAAGTAAATGCTTGGTTTGATGAGATTCGAGATTTTTAGATACTTGATTCTAAAAAAAACGGCAAGAGTACCTGCCGTTTTTGTGATTGGTATAGGGTAATGGATTAGAAGTTGTATTCCATACCGAGACCAACAACAGTTTTTTTCTTCTCTGGTGTTGAAGTTGCAGTCCAATCACGCTTTTGTTGACCGACTACACCGTAGAAACGCGCTTGTTTGTTGATGTTGTAATCTGCACCAATACCATATAGGTCTTGTTTACGATCATCACGACCATCTAGTTCAGTTGTCGCAGAAATATATTCAGCTTTCAATTTAATTGGCGTAGATGGAATTACATAAGCAGCAGTGATGCCGTATGCATTTTCTTTTAAGCCTTTAAAAGAGGTAACTGTTGTGCCAGAGGTTGTTGAAACTGTGTCATCTGTAGGTTTAGCTGTTTGCCACAATGCGCCAAGTACTAAACCGTCGATACCTGCTGGTTTCAAGTCGATAGAACCTGTCACACGAATTGCATCAGAATAAATTGTATTGCTACCTAATTCTGAGTTATATGCATTATATTTAGAGGCTACACCAAAGTTACCTGCAACTGCAGCTGCTAAACCGTAATCTTTGTTGTCATAAGTCAATGATGTTGAAATGCCATCACCAAAGCCATCACGACTGCCTTTTTGACCTTTTGCCGAGTTGTTTAACGCAGAAGATTCTTCACCTTGTTGGAACATGATGTTAAATGCTAAACCAGCCAATAATTTCTTATCAGTTTCAAAACCAATCACGTTCTTTAAACGATCTTCACCGACTAGAACTGCAGTCATATCGAGTTCATTGTGATCGTTAAAAATATCCTGGTTGTTTCCTGCAGCATTTTTAAAGTATGAATCAAACTGACCCACTTTTAATGTTGCGATACCATCTGATTTGATCCCCACGAAACGGTTACGGTTACTGAATGCATCACCGTCACCATCAGCACTGATTTGCCATTCTGCTAAGTATACAGCAGATAATTTATCAGTTAATTTTTCTTCGCCTTTTACACCAATACGAGAAGCATTCGAATTTACTTTGGTTACGCTTTCGTCTTTAAAACCATTATTATCGATTTGATCTAAAGTTACGTTGAACTTACCATACAATGTTGGCGCTGCTTGAGCTGCGCTGATGCTAAGGGTGGCGATTGCTGCAGCGAGTAGCACTTTTTTCATTGAGATTTCTCCAAAACATGTTCAATGCGAGTTTGCTGTTACTTTTTTTTACTCAGTAAGTATTGTTTCGAACACGACTTACTAACTTGCATGCAGTATCTGTAAACTTTGTTACATATAAGTGAAGAATAAATGACAATTTGATGACGTAAACTGAATATTGATGTAATTTTTCCAAAAAAAATGAGGCAGTAAATGCCTCATTTATAAAGAATAATCTTTTACAAGAGTGCGGACTTAATTTTTTCAGCCAACGCTTTAATTTTTTCTTGATCGCCCATCTGTACAGCATGACGACCTAATTCGTGTACGGAGCTTGGAATAAGATGAAAGTGTACGTGTGGTACAGTTTGCCCAGCTGATGCGCCAGAGAGCTGCATCAAGACAATACCTTTCGCATCTAGTGCTTTTTCAATAGCTTGAGCAATTTTCTGAACAATTTTAATTGTATAGGCAGCTGCTTCTGGTTCTAAATCCAATAATGTAATGGCTTTAGTTTTTGGAATCACTAAAGTGTGACCATCTGCTTGTGGCATAATATCCATAAATGCAAGCACATGATCATCTTCATAAACTTTTAGTGCTGGAAGTTCGCCACGTAAGATTCGAGCAAAAATATTCTGATCATCATAAGCCATATTCACTTCCTTAAATGTATGAATGTCATTATTTACAATTCAATTCTTTCTGACGTTCCTTGATAGAGTCAAGTTTTTGTTGCTCTTTTTCAGTAAATTTAGGCTTACTTGTATAACAATTGTCATTATTATATTTTGCCTTCGCTTCAGGATCTTTAAAGCAGAAACCTTTTGATGCATAGATTACGTTGTAGTCATCCTGCAATTTTTTGCATTCTTGTGCATTATCCGCGAAAGCTTGCGTACCCACAAAAATGGATAAAGCCGAAAGTGTTGCAATAATAAAAGATTTATTCATGAGTTTGCCTCAAAATTGACATATTCGTGTGTCACTTGATTAGATTATAGGGGCTGCTTGTGATTATTCAATGACGAAAAATTAATCTAATGTAATTTTGCTCCACGATTCATACATTTTTACCGCGGTTGAGAAGTCGCTGTCTGGGAGGGCAATGCTGTTTGCTGCCTGGATTAGACTTTGTGTGAGTCCAAGAATAGGCGTAGAGAGTTTTGCCTCTCGCACTAAATCAATGGCAATTCCTGTATCTTTTGCCAATAAAGGAAGTCCAAAGGTCAGCGGAAAACTTCTGTTGAGAATACGTTGTGGTAGGATCGATTCAGTCACACCACTTTTACCGCTTGAAGCATTAATGCAATCTAATGCCTCATGCAAATTCACGCCATGTGCTTTGAGTGTCGTGAATCCTTCCGCAGCTGCACACAAATGAACGGCCATCATCATGTTGTTGACTGCTTTTACCGCAAATCCAGCGCCAGAATCACCGACATGTTTAATCAGTTTACCCATCGCCTGCATTGCAGGTAAAGCAGCTTGAAATGCATTCGCTGATCCGCCCACCATAAACGTGAGTGTGGCATTTTCAGCACCAATGGTTTGTCCGCTTACAGGGGCATCCAAAAAATCAATATTTAGCTGTTTGAGTTGTGTTGCCTGTAGACGGGCTGCATCAGGCACACCGCTGGTACAGTCTACCCAAATCGCGCCTGATTTGATTTTTAGTCCTTGGATTAAATCATCAACATCCTGACTGGTGGGTAAACATGAAAAAATTATATCAGCCTGAGCTGCCTGTTCTAATGTTACCGCTTGGGTGCCGAACTCAGTTGCATGTTGTCTGGCTTTTTCAAAATTTCGATTCCATACATAAACAGTATCAAAATGTTGAGGTAAATGCGCTGCCATGCGATAGCCCATAGCACCTAAACCGATGAATGCAACTGTAGTCTTCATAACTGTCTCTTAACTTTTAGTCGATCGTTGTTCTAACCATTTGGATAATGTCGGCCAAAATTCTTCTGCACTTTTTTGACTGGACATCAGTCCTAAATGTCCTCCAGGAATTAGAGTAAACGTGACATCACTGCTATTTGTCAATGCGATTAAAGGCTTAACCGCATCGGCAGTGACCATTTGATCACTTTTCCCGGCACCAACCATTAAAGAACAATTAATATTTTTAAGTTCTATTTTATGCCGACTGAGTTGTATGGCGCCATGTTTGAGTGGATTTTGAAGCCATACATTAAACAGCATGTCTTGATTTACACCTCCGGGATAATCCACCATATGATTGAGAAAGTTTCCAAGTGTGGCATGTTCATGTAAAAGCGCTCGATCATCTAAATTGAGTAATAATTGTTTGTGACCTTCATACCAGCCTTTGGGGTCAAGAACTTTAAATCCGATAGCATTGAGCAAACCTGGAGTATGAATCAGTTTTCTGGGTAAGCCACCTTTATAAAGTGTATCTTTAAGTTTTTGGTTTTTGATGATCAGATTATTGATGCGTTGATACAGTTTTCCGATTCCACCAGATGCATAACTGTCAATAGGGCTGGCAAGTACAATAAGATTTTTCACATAATTAGGTTGCTGTAATGCACTGTACAGTAAGACAAAAATTCCAGCCATACTCCACCCATGCAGTGATATCTGATCACTCTGTGAATGCTCTCGAATCTTATCAATACACAAAGGCATAGACTCATCGATAAAGTAAAGAAAGTTTAAATCACGATCTTGATAGCTTAATTTTCCCCAATCCAATAAATAAACATCAAAGCCTTGTTCTGTAAAATATTTAATCAATGAGCGATACGGATAAAGGTCATAAATCGCCATATTAATTGACAGTGGTGCGGTAAAAACCAAAGGTTCTTTAAACTTTTTTTCTGGCGCAGCATAGTAACGTACTTTGGTTTGATGATGCTCTGCAATGACTTCATAAGGGGTACGTTGAGATAAAACCAGTGACTTGCCATTGAAGATCCGTGTCGTTAAATTTTTTAGCTTGGCTTTCCTTACTTGGAACTTGGCTGATACTTGGGTCATAAGCGATGTTTGTCTCATTTTTATACAGATTTATGCGAAGTGTATGTGATAATTTGCGATTTTACCTTGACCTTAAATACATAGGACGCTCAAAATGTTGGCAATATTTTACAAAGGCAGTTTTAGGACTGAGCAGTTGAAATGAGCCAGAACGACGACATTGAATATCAACTTGACACCTTAGCGATTCGTACAGGTCATACACGCAGTTTTGAAGGAGAGCACGGAGAACCAATTTTCCTGACTTCATCATTCGTTTATGAAAATGCAGCTGAAGCGGCAGCAAAATTCTCAGGTGCTGAGCCAGGAAATATTTATTCACGTTTTACCAATCCGACGGTTACGATGTTTGAAAAGCGTTTAGCCGCACTCGAAGGTGGTGAACGTGCTGTGGCAACAAGTTCAGGTATGGCAGCAATTATGGCTGTCGCGATGTCTTTCTTGAAAGCTGGCGATCATGTGATCTGTTCACGTGCTGTTTTTGGTTCAACAGTTGCGTTATTTGAAAAGTATGTTGCCAAATTTAATGTTGCCGTGACTTTTGTTGATTTAACAGATCTAAGTGCATGGCAAGCAGCCGTTCGTCCTGAAACCAAATTACTTTTTGTTGAATCACCATCCAATCCATTGGCAGAAGTGGCTGATATTCAAGCCTTATCTGATTTAGCACATGCAAATGACGCTTTGTTGGCAATTGACAACAGTTTCTGCACACCGATCTTGCAACGTCCATTACAGTTTGGTGCGGACCTCGTGATTTATTCAGCAACTAAATATTTGGACGGGCAAGGTCGAGCATTGGGTGGCGCTGTCGTGGGTAATCACAAACTTCTTGAAGAAGTTTTTGGTTATGTGCGAACTACAGGACCATCTATGAGTCCTTTCAATGCTTGGGTATTTTTAAAAGGTTTGGAAACACTGAGATTGCGTATGAAAGCGCACTCTGAAAGTGCACAGATCATCGCTGAATGGTTGGTTAAACATCCGAAAGTTGAGAAAGTTTATTTTGCGGGATTGCCAGAGCATAGTGGTCATGAATTGGCGGCGAAACAGCAAACTGGCTTTGGTGGGATTGTCTCATTTGAAGTGAAAGGTGAGCGAGAAGGGGCATGGAAAGTCATCGATCATACACAATTCATTTCAATTACAGGCAACTTAGGGGACGCCAAGTCAACCATAACTCATCCTGCCACAACGACACATGGTAAACTTTCGCCTGAAGCAAAAGCTGCAGCGGGTATTCGTGAAGGTTTAATCCGTTTATCTGTTGGTTTAGAAGACGTCAATGATATCATTCGTGACCTTTCTCACGGATTAGATTTAATTTAAGATAAGCTAATTTGTAAATATAGCCTTAGATTCATTTTGTGAACTTACAACCAAGCATTCACGACAGAAAATTAGGTAAAAATTAATTTGTAGACTTTGTTCGGAGTACCTTATGAACATTAATATGTTGATGCAACAAGCACAGCGCATGCAAAAAGACATGGAAAGCAATGTCAAGAAAGCAAAAGAAAAACTGGCTCAAACTGAAGTTCAAGCAGAAGCTGGTGGTGGTTTAGTCAAAGTAACCATGACCTGCCGTAATGTGGTTAAACGTATCGAAATCAGCCCGGATTTATTACAGGACGATCCGGAAATGATTGAGGATCTGATTGCTGCTGCAATGAATGATGCCGCACGTCAAGCTGAGAGCATTTCAGAAGCAACCATGAAAGAAGCCAATTCAGGAATGGGGCTACCTCCTGGTCTTTCAGGTTTGTTCTAAGGAATCTTAGGTGTTTAGTGAACGTTTTGATCAGCTTGTACAAGCATTACGGATATTGCCCAGTGTTGGACCAAAATCGGCTCAACGCATGGCATTGCATCTGATTATGAAAAACAAAGAAGGTGCGATTGGTTTAGCACATGCGTTAAATGAAGCAACTTCTTTTATTCATGAATGTAGTATTTGCCACTCTCTGACAGAAAATGAAGTCTGTGATATTTGTTGTTCAAACGATCGAGATGATCAACTGCTTTGTGTAGTTGAATCTCCTGCTGATGTTATGGCAATAGAGCAAAGCGGAAGCTTTCGTGGAAAATATCATGTACTGGGTGGTCATTTGTCACCTTTAGATGGAATTGGTCCTGAAGAAATTGGTATACCTTACTTGGTGCAACGTTTAAGTGATGGCAAAATTACTGAAGTGATTTTGGCAACCAATGCAACTGTAGAAGGTCAAGCGACAGCACATTATCTTGTAGAAGCAACCAAACATCTTTCTTTACAGATGACAAGAATTGCTCAGGGAGTTCCACAAGGTGGTGAACTGGAATATGTTGATAGCCATACACTGAGTCAAGCAGTACATAATCGGATGAAGATGAAATAATACTTTTTTTGTCTTCATCAAATAACGGGTTTGTTTATTTTCACTCATTTTATGCAGAATGTGTGGTGTTTAAAAGATAGGCAAACTCGATTTTATTTAAAATTATTTACATAACTTCGAGAAAAATGAGGTAAACTCCCTTGGATAGAACGGTCAGTCTATGATTCATTATTTTTTCTAAAGGATCAATTCATTAAGTTCTAAAACCTATATATAAAATGGATATTTTAAAAATAATTTTATTGAAAAATAAGATATTTATCTCAAATTAGTTTAAAAATATTATATTTAAATTTTATATATTAAGGTAAAATCATATTTCATTTGAATGTAACATTTTGACTTAAGCTGACATGTTCCAATTTATTAATCAACAGACTGAACTTGAATCTGTGTTGAATTTAATGCAACACACATCAATCTATGGTCTAGACACTGAATTTATCAAGGTTGATACATTTTGGCCTAAACTCGGTGTATTTCAAATCAATGTCAATGGTCAAGTGTTTTTACTCGATGGTACCACGCTAAATTTAGATCAGTTTTGGCATCGACTATTTCAAGCACAGCAAAATATTTTTCATGCCTGTGGTGAAGATATTGATTTAATCTATCATTATGCGGATAAAAAAAATCTTGAAAATGTGTTCGATACCCAAGTAGCGTTGTCATTTCTAGGGCATGGCTTACAGGTCAGTTATCAAAATGCTTTGAAACTGATTTTAGATATTGATATTGATAAAGATCAGACGCGTTCAGATTGGTTGGCCCGCCCTTTAACAAGTGAGCAGATGAATTATGCTGCAAACGATGTTCTCTACATTATGAGTCTGGCTGAAAAAGTTAAAGCTCAGTTAAAACAGAAGAACTTATACCAACAAGTATTGGAAGATTGCCAAAATCTGACCTTAGAAATTGCTTCAGAAACGCCAAAAGAAAAGTTATACAGTGATATTGGCAACTATCGCCACTCGCGAAAACAATTGATGCAATTACAACAGTTGTGTGTATGGCGTGAAGAAATGGTCAAGGCGCTGAATCAACCCCGTAGTTTCATTCTTAAAAATGCAACAATGATTGATTTGGTTGAAGTCAATCCTAAGAATAATTTTCAATTATCCAATGTAAAGGGCATTCGTCCGAATATCGTTCGTGAACATGGTAAAACTATTTTAGACCTATTGAAATTCTTACCTGAGATGGATGAATGGCCATTACGAATTGCACGACCAATCAAACATTCCTCGCAAGGCATCACGGTTGAAGTTGATGAGTTAATTTCACAAATTTCATTGGATATGCAAGTCCCTAAAGAAGTACTCATGCGTAAAAAGTGGTTGAATGCTTTGTATCATCATGTGGTGTTTCAAGGCAAAGAACAAGATTTACCGCGCTATTTACTAGGCTGGCGCTACGAGCATTTGACGCAACCGCTGATTCAGTTACTACATGCAGATATTCATTATTTAAGTATGCAAATGAAAGTGAATGAATGACTTGAAGTGTTGTTTAAAGATCAGTTTGCATGGTTTTTTAACAACATCTGTTAAAGTGGCGTCACGATATGCGATGCTTTATTTTTGCTCAAAGATTTCAAAAATGGTCATAAATAACGACTGATACGTTAAATTTCGATAATGTATCTCTCGTTTTTTTCATGTATGCTGTCACATAAGTTTTATAGAAGCTGTTGTTTAAAATGCATTGTGATATTTATAAATCGAGCAAAAAAGACGAAATGTATCTTTATGTGGCTCGTCCTAATCATCCAGACCATGACCAAAGCGCAGATCCTCTAGATGTTTTATCTGAACCTGTACGTATTGCTTTTGGTCGTGCAACACATGTCATGCACCTTGAACTTAACGAATCAAGAAAATTAGCCCGAGTCAATGTTCTGCATGTGATTGATTCGTTGACTACAAAAGGCTTCTTTATTCAAATGCCGCCAGAAGGTTTAATTAATCCTAATGCGGTTGAACCAGAGGGATTACGCGGTGCTTGATCAGTTATCAGGAATATGGACAAGTTTTTTAGATCTATTGGATTCGATCCCAGAAGATAATATTGCGATTTCTGTCTATATTCTTGGGACGCTCTTGATTTTATGGTGTTGGTATTCAATTTCAAAACGACTGCCATCACCGCTTGGTGGGATTACATGGATTATCGTATTTGCAGTTCTTGCAACACCCACCATTTCTGAAGGACCAAACTCAGCAATTGCGCCTGCAATATTTGGATTGCTATTTGGTATTTTAACAAAAGATTCTGCTTTGATCTGGTCCAACATTGCCTTAATTGCATTCGTGATGGGCCTGGGATTGATCATCGGATTTTTTTGGTCGAAATACAAAACCAATAAAAATACGCAAGCCAATGCTGTAGCTAAAAATATTTCACCACTTTAAATAAAAAATAAAGGTAATGTATGTCTGTTGATGCTCAACAATTCACTGGTACTGCACAGTATATCGCAACTGATAGTTTAAAATTAGCTGTAAAGGCTGCCCGTGCACTTCAAAAACCCCTTCTGGTTAAAGGTGAACCTGGAACAGGTAAGACTTTACTGGCAGAACAGGTTGCTGAAAGCTTAGGGCTTAAGCTGATTACATGGCACATTAAATCGACAACAAAAGCTCAACAAGGTTTGTATGAGTATGATGCTGTATCACGTTTGCGTGACAGTCAGTTGGGTGATGATCGTGTCTATGACATCAAAAACTATATTAAGCCCGGAAAGTTATGGGACGCATTTACCAGTGAATCACGTTGTGTATTGTTGATTGATGAAATTGACAAGGCAGACATCGAGTTTCCAAATGACTTGTTGCATGAACTGGACAAAATGTCTTTTTTTGTTTATGAAACAGGGGAAACCGTTACAGCTACTCAGCGTCCTATCGTGATTATCACTTCAAATAATGAAAAAGAACTGCCGGATGCGTTTTTGCGTCGTTGTTTCTTTCATTATATTGAGTTTCCGGATGAAGCCACCATGCGTGAAATCATTGCGGTACATTTTCCAAATATTTCTGGAACTTTGGTTTCAGAAGCGCTGCAAGTGTTTTTTAAATTGCGTCAGGTCCCTGGCTTAAAAAAACCACCATCAACCTCGGAATTGATTGATTGGTTGAGCTTGCTTATGGCAGATGATATGCCAGAAGATGTGTTGCGTAATCATGATAAAGCTAAGGCAATTCCACCGTTATATGGCGCATTGATCAAGAATGAGCAGGATGTCCAGTTGCTTGAACGCCTAGCCTTTATGTCGCGACGTTAACGAGGAGATCGCCATATGTTTGTGCGATTGTTTTATACCCTCAGAAAATATGGTGTACCCGTATCTACCCGTGAATTGATTGATCTCAACCAAGCGGTGAGTGAGGGCTTGGTATTTGCGGATCAAGATGATTTCTATCAATTGGTGAAAACTGTCATGGTCAAAGATGAACGATTCTTTGATAAATATGACCGCGCCATGAAAGATTATTTTGAAGGTATTCATACCTTTGATATGGATGATTTACTCAATAAAGTTCAAAAGCTACCCAAGGACTGGTTTGATTTAGAACTACTTGAAAAACATCTTACTCCTGAGCAACGTGCTGAATTAATGAAAGCCGGTTCGCTTGAAGAATTGATGAAAATGTTGGAAGAACGTTTACGTGAACAACATAAAAAGCATCAAGGTGGGAATCGCATGATTGGCACAGGAGGTACTTCTCCATTTGGTGCTTATGGCGACCATCCGGAAGGGGTACGAATTGGTGGACCAAGCCGCAAAAATTCGGCAGTAAAAGTATGGGAACAGCGTAAATATCAAAATTTGGATGATGAGCAAATTTTGGGTACACGGCAAATGCAAATGGCTTTGCGTCGGTTGCGTAAGTTTGCACGTCAAGGCGCTGCTGAAGAATTAGATATCAATAGCACCATCTATGAAACTGCGAAGCAGGGTATTTTAGATGTACAAATGGTGCCTGAACGGCGTAATCGGATTAAAGTTCTGATGCTCTTTGATGTGGGCGGTTCGATGGACGCTCATATTGCCCAGTGTGAAAAACTCTTCAGTGCTGCAAAAACAGAATTTAAAACTTTAGAATATTTTTATTTTCATAATTGTTTATATGATTATGTTTGGAAAGACAATCATCGCCGTTCTTCTACACGAATGAATACCTGGGATTTGTTTAATACTTATGGTAAAGACTATCGTGTTATTGTCGTCGGTGATGCCAGTATGGCACCCTATGAATTAAAATCAGTGGGTGGTTCTGTTGAGTATATGAATGATGAAGCAGGTGATGTATGGTTGCGCCGCTTACGTCAGCATTTTGAAAAAACAGCGTGGCTTAATCCAGAGGAACAAAACTACTGGCATTACACGCAAACCATTGCGTTGATTAAGCAGATATTTGAGGACCATATGTTTCCAATGACTTTAAAAGGCATTGAAGATATGACTAAATATTTGTCACGCTAAACGTTGAGTCGAAAATATTGCAGAATTGTCAATAGACCGATTAATTCAACGGCTTATATTTTAATGAGGGATAGATATGGATCATCAAATTAATGGTATTGCACTGCCGAATGAACAAGGATTCTTTGGAGAGTATGGTGGTCAATTTATTCCACCACATTTAAAAGCAGCAATGGACGAAATTAATATTGCCTATGAAGAAATTCGTCAAACTGCTGAATTTCAGAACGAGTTGGCAGATTTATTTGCCAATTATGTTGGTCGCCCAAGCCCTTTATTTTATGCAAAACGTCTTTCTGAGCAATTGGGGGGCGCACAAATTTATTTAAAGCGTGAAGATTTGAATCACACTGGTGCACATAAAATTAACCATTGTTTAGGTGAGGCTTTGCTTGCCAAGTATATGGGCAAAACCAAAGTAATTGCAGAAACCGGTGCGGGTCAGCATGGTGTGGCTTTAGCGACCGCTTGTGCATTGGTGGGAATTCCATGTGAAATTCATATGGGACAAGTCGATATTGAAAAAGAGCACCCAAATGTCGTTAAAATGAAAATTTTAGGCGCTAAATTGGTTTCAGTAACACAAGGCACTGCAACATTGAAGGATGCGGTAGATAGCGCATTTGATGAGTACTTAAAAGATCCTAAAAACTTTATTTATGCCATCGGTTCTGTTGTTGGTCCACACCCATTTCCAAAAATGGTACGTGATTTTCAGTCAATAATCGGCAATGAGATTAAAGTTCAGGCACAAGATCGTTTTGGTGCCCAACCTGATTATGTGGTTGCCTGTGTTGGTGGCGGTTCAAACGCAATTGGCGCATTTACAGCATTTTTAAATGATGCAGATGTTCAGTTGGTTGGGGTAGAGCCGGCGGGACATGGTTTGGATACTCAACAGCATTCAGCAACATTGACATTAGGTAAACCGAGTCAAATTCATGGTATGGCTTGTTATGTACTTGAAGATGAGCGGGGTGAGCCTTTGCCTGTCCATTCGATTGCTTCTGGTTTGGATTATCCCGGTGTTGGACCACAACATAGCTTTTTGAAAGATTTGGGACGTGTGGAATATTCAACGGCCACTGATCAGGAATGTTTAGATGCTTTTATGATGTTGTCTCGTGTAGAAGGCATTGTGCCTGCATTGGAAAGTTCACATGCTGTGGCTTGGGCAATTCGTGAAGCACCGAAATTATCCAAGGAAGCTAAAATTGTAGTCAATCTTTCTGGACGTGGTGATAAAGATGCAGACTACGTTGCAGGAAAGCTAAATCTTAATTGATTTAAAACCAAACACTCTAAAACCTGGCTTTGGCCGGGTTTTTTATTTATCTGTTATCATAATGAAATTATTGGAATTAATGAGAGGAAAGGGGGGAAGCAATAAAATCAGTTTAAATTGTTTGATATTTAAATGATATCAGATGTTCTATTTTTAATAAAAATCATTGAAGCATTGCCGCTTAATTTTATAACATTGTTGAGTCATTACATTGGAAATCAGAAACCGTAAATATATAAATTATAATTTATGGCAGCAGGAGCATATTGCTCAAGTCATGCCTATTTCAAATTTAACAGAAAAAATATCCTTAAAAAATTGTTTAGGCAGAAAGCTTGCAGTAGATATTTTTGCGAATTCAGCATATCCGGCTGTAGCATTATCAGCAATTTCTGGGAAATTTTTGAATATCCAAGATGATATTATTACTGTAGAGCAGTATAAAGAAATCGAAACCATACATTTCCTCCAGGATTTAATGAACGGTAAAAATCCATTTATAATTAAAGAGGCAAAACCATACCTGTCCGGTATAGCGCCATATATGAAAATAGGCGGTATAGCAAATACGGTGATATCTTTAGAACAATATTTACCCTGGTTTAGAGCGGCTTATCTTAGTCCTGAAAAAGGAGATGTGCTGGCTGATATAAAAAAAGGAACCGGCATTGTCAATATTGGGGCTGACTATCTAGAGAAGGATTTGATTTTAAAAAAAGATGATATTATTACCAATGCCAAAAAAGCCTTATTAAGACAGGCGGGTGTAAGTGAAATAGAGGTTTATAAAAAGTTAAGATTTGCAGTGCTTTGCGTAGATTATGATCTTGAAAATTTGAATAAAAATTTTGAAATGGAATATATTCAGGATTGCATGCAGAGCTGGGGTTTTGATTTTGAAGTGATTAAAATAAAACCATTCAAAAATGTCCCGCCAAATACAGAAACTACTGATGACAGCATTGCGACTGGTTTTGAAACTTATTTAAACAATATTCATCAGCTTACCCAAAACTATGATTATATTGTTGCATGCGGTTTAGCAGATGATCTTTTTTTCAAACAATTGGGTTTGTTTAGATCTTTAAATGAATTAACAAGACTATATTCTCAAGGTGAGTATAATCAAAAAATCCAAACGACTGGCAATCATTTCAGATTATTTTCAGGCGCTTTACGAAGCGATGTGTGCCGAGAAGATGTGAGGTTCTGTAATGAACAAGGGCGTTTGATTGTCCAAAGAACGATGACTTATGAAGATAAAGCCTTGATGGGTTATATCTCAGGTTACATCCTTGATATCATTGTAAATATGCATTTATTGGTAAAGCCCACTATATTACAGCGGATGTATCGAAAACCTGTTCTCCCTGAATGGAAAATAGGGATTTTAAGCCATGATTATAGTCTTGTTATTGACCAAGAGTACAAATACACATTTTTATGGGCTTATGTATCACCTACGACTTATGATGAAAGACATAGAATTGTGACCAAAGAAATTCCAGAAATTAAAATAATCACTGTCGAAAATGAACGTCCTGATATGTTGAATTTCTTTAAAGAATGTAATTGTTTTATTCCAGTACCAAATGAAGAGCAGCAATTAAGCGCAGGTGATTATTTTTATTATCTAGAAATTTAGAAAATGATTGAAGTATTCACCCTAAGGTAAAATTGTTAATCATATAGCCCTCTATGAGTAGCAGGGCTATATCTTTTTACTTAGCCAGAAATATATTGTTGTAACTGTTCAATCAATTTTCTTTGATCTTCCATTGTGGCCTTAACAAGATCTCCAATAGATACAAAACCAACTAATTTTTCTGCTTCAATAACCGGTAAGTGACGTAAATGACCATCAGTCATTAAACCTAAACATTGTTCGACTGTATGACTGCGTGTGACTGAAATAACTTTGGAAGTCATGATTTCAGCAACGGTTGTATGATCTGAGGTACGCTGCATCAGTGCGATTTTACGGGTGTAGTCGCGCTCAGAAAGGATGCCGACAACTTTTGTATCTTCTGTGACCACGACAGCCCCAATACCTTTATTTGCCATAAGCGTAATGGCTTCTAATACGGTGGCAGAGGGTGAAATCGTGTAAATTTCATGACCAATTTTATCTTGAATGACCTGTGCTACTGTCGTCATAATTATTCTTCCTTTTCTTTGGTGCTGATCAATCTGCACATCTTTAAATTAACTGTATTTTTTAACTTTGCAAATACTCTACAGTCACAAAATATAAAGTTTATTTTTTACAACATTTTGAAAACATAAAAATATCGTAATGGTCCCCTAAGCGGTTTGAAATTGCGCGGTATTGTGAAAAAAGAAATGATCCATTTGAGAGGTTGAAAGTTTGAACTTCCGAGATGAAGAGTTAAATAATGCAGGCATGATATTCAAACGGGTAAGCGTGGGTAGTAAAGATTCTCGGAAGTCTTTTGGTGTTATTTTACGCGGTGTGTAGTGAGGCCAATGAATCTTGGCGTATTGGTGTGCTTGAACGGCATTCAGCCAGAATGGGAAATAGACTTCTTCTGAAGCTGATTTCATTGCCCAGCCATCATGATAAAGTCCCCAAAGCACGCCACAATACATCAGTGATTTTAGAATAGAAATTTTAATAAACAATTCGTTCGATATAGGTTGGAGGTGAGTATACTTCTTCATAGTCGATAGTCTGTTTATGTACCAGGGTTATTGTAATAGAAATACATTCAAGAACTGTGAGTGCTTTATGCTGAATCGTAAGCATTTATTAAAACAATAAAAAATGTATCAAATGCGTAATTATTTATTAATAGAATAAAAACAGGACATTAAAAAACGCCACCTAGGTGACGTTTGCTTATGCTTGCATCGTGGCCATCTTTTGCCAGTACTGCGCTTTTAAAGAATCACGTTCTACGCGGAAACCTTGGTAGTAAAGTTCTGCAAGAAACATTGCTGCTTTACCATGTCCAGCTTTTGCTGCATCTTCTAGTGCTTTTACTGCTTCTACAAAGTTCATTTCACATTGAATTGTATTTACAGCATCTGCATAAACATGTTCTAAGTCTTGATGAGAGATTTGGTGAATCATAGATAACTCCTTATTGTAATTATGATCTTTTAACATAGCTCCCCATCGGAGCTTATACTTAACTAATCTAACTTAACTTTATTAAACTAATATTACAGTTTGCGTAACTTGTCAAGTATTTTGAAATCTACACTTGACGAAAATAAGATTACATGATTAAACATTAAACAGAAATAATATTTATTAAAATCAATATGAGAATTAAGACAAAGGGAGAGCAAAAATGACAAACACGATAGATGGCTTTACTTTTGATGTACCCGCTGCTGAGTCTCAGATTGTTGAATTAGCTCAGTATCATCGTCGGCAGTTGGATGAAGCAATTTATCATCAAGAAATTCATCTTGGTGATTATTGTTTGGCTCAACGCAAACGTGTCTACGATTATACCAGAAATTTAGACCCAGTGCAAAAAAAGAACTTTTACCATGTTTATGATGGGGAATTAAGGCGTCTTGCTGATGATGACGATTTGCATCCTGCGCATGCTGAAGGTGGAGTAAGTATTTTTGCTGTATGCATAGCTTTAGCAATTATTGCAATCATTCTATATTTTGCATTTTTACGTGCAACCATTGCTTGATGGATGTAGCTTGGCATCATTCAAACTTTATCGGATTTAATCTGAAGCCCTTTTCTAAAGACGAGGGCTTTTGTGTATATAATCCATGCAATAATTAAGCGGGGAAAGTTCAATGAGCATGTGCTGGGATTCCCGGATGCTACTCTCAATCCAAGCATCAGCAACTATCGCTGCAGTCTTGTTCAGGTGTCGTTCAGAAAGCGCTATATTTTTATATTCATAATGATAAACTATCTGTAATTAGAGGTAGTTCATGCAAAAAATCAAAGATTATTTTCAAAAATTATGCTATTCATTTCCTGTGGAAAAAATCTTGAATTCTTTTGTTGTTGTGATCATCACACTGATGATTGTACTGGCAACATTGGCTCTGTTGCGTCCAATCAGTCCGGAACAATATCAATATGTTATTCAATATTCACAACAAGCAGCGTATCCTCAAACCCAAAATATAGCCAATCAATTACGACATCAGGATCAAATCTGTGTTGCTGATTATCTGCGGTTATTGCGAGCCTATCACTTTGAAAATCAACGTGTCAGAGAATATCCTGCGGTAGATATTACCGATCCTGAATAATATTCAAATGTTATTTTGAAGATTGTTCTTGAGGACGGATGGTTTTTTTAATGATTAATGCTGGGATATCAGGCATCGGATCTGTCACTGATTTTTGCGTTTGATTGGGTTGGTTTTGATTATTCTCACCTAGATCTTCTGTTAGCATCTGTTTGAGTTCCTGTTGATCGAGTGTAGGTGCGACAATGACCAGCGTAAGTCGATCTGCACGAAGGTGCTTTTGAATGGCTGCTTGAACCTGTTTGACTGTAATCTGACTCAGTTGTTTTTGATACTGGGCTAAATAATCAGCGGGCAGTTGATAAAATCCAATCGATGCAATTTGCGCATTAATATTTGCATTTGAACTAAAGGTCATGGGGAAAGAACGTAACATTCCTTCTTTGGTTTCTTCGAGTTGCTTCTTTAGCACAGGTTTTTTGACAAAATCACGTAATGCTTGATGTGCAACTTGAATACTGTCCATCAACTGATTTTGTTCAGTTGCATAATTCACACTGAAAAAGCCTTGTGCCAATGTGGTGGCCAATGTGCTATATGCGCCGTAGGTATAGCCGCGCTTGACCCGAAGTTCTTTCATAAGCACTGAATTAAAGCCACTGCCACCAAACATTTGATTGGCAACTTCTAAAGCCACGCGGTCGGGATCACTGCGTTTTATACCCAGATGCCCCATCATGACATTGGCTTGGGTAGAATTAAATGGAATGTAATGGAGATTAAAATCACTTTGCTCTTGTGGTTCAGGCAGTGCTGCAGCTGCTTCACCTTGAGTAATATTTTGGCTCATCGTATTGGCAAGTCGAGTAGCTTCAGCAGCACTAAGATTACCCGTAATGGCAATATTCATATTTTGGGCAACCAATAATTTCTGTCTAAACAAGCGTAGTAACTCAGGAGTAATTTTTTTTAAACTGCCATTGGTCCCAACAGTAGGTTCCGCATAAGGATGTTGTCCATATAATGCGCGATAAAAACGGATGTTCATCATCCTGCTTGGGTTTTCTTGAATTTGTTTTTGACCAACTTTGGTATTGTTGAGGACAAGATTCAGACCAGATGGATTAAACTGAGCATGATTGAGTACATGTAGCATCATATTGACTGCTGGATTTAATTTTTCCGGGTCTGACAGTACGCGTAATCTTACAACAAACATGTCTCGATATGCGGTCACATTAAACTGAGCGCCCAATCCCTCGAAAGTGGATGCAATCTCTTTTGCTGAAAATTGATCTGTACCCTCCGTAATGAGTTTTGCTGCCATATTTGCCATACCGAATAGACCTTGCCCAAGGGCCTGGTCTTGTGAAGAACCTGCATTAAAAGTGAGCTGAATATCTACAATAGGGAGGTCGGTTGTCGATACAAATAAGGTCCTTACTTTTTGGATGTTGTCTAGATCTTGTACAAAGGGAGTCTGATACTGTTGCTGCTTATCTAAATTTTTTAAACTCTGTAAGCTTGAACTGGCTTTTAATACTGTGTCATCTAAGACATTCTCGCTTTCATCATGATTGTCGATTTCGACTTCGGCGTGATTGACGCTTGAATAGAGCAAGGTGATGAAGATGAGTAATGGTGTTGTGAATGGATAAATAGAGAATGATCTGAGATTCATGCTGTGTCCTTATTTATTCTTTTGAATCTTCGGGTAATAAATACAAACTACTGAGATTGTCTTTGACAAAGTAAATATTGGCGATACGTTGTAAATCTTGCGGTGTCACTTTGTCATAGTGTTTAGGTAACTCATCCATCAAACGAAAACTTAAGCCGTTTACTTCTAAATTACCAATCATGTTGGCTTGTCCAGCAATATCATCTTGGCTATAGATCAAGTTGGAAACAAAGTTATTTTTCACTCGATCAAGTTCGGTTTGATTGACCAAGTCTGTTTTAAATAAGTTCATTTCTTTTTCAATTGCTTTCTGTGCTTCCTGGAGTGATACACCATCGCTCGGTATGGCTGAAATCATAAATAAACTGTCCCCTCGATTATAGGGGTCATAACTGACACTGATGGCGGTGAGTGCTTTTTTATCGCGAATCAAACGATCTTGTAACCGCGCTGAAATTCCTCCATCGAGTAGTGATTGAATGATCGTCAGCGCATAAGCATCCTGTGGGTTTTTCGCTGTGGCAATGGATTTAACATTCCATGCCATAAATAGATTAGGGACGTGTACAGGGAGGTGCACTTCCATGTGTCGATAACCCATACGATCAAATTCCAGCACATCATTACGATCAGGAAGTTCTTTTTTGGGGATTGCTGCAAAGTATTTTTCGACCTGTTTCAATGCCTGTTCTGCATTGACATCTCCTACAATGACGAGTGTTGCATTATTGGGCGTATACCAAGTTTGATACCAATGTTTGAGATCATCCAGACGAATATTTTGCAGATTCTTCATAAATCCAATCACAGGCTGTCGATGATGGCTGGTTGGATAGGCAATCCATTTAAAACGTTCAAAGGCAAGATTGCGTGGATTATCGTCTGTTCTTTGTCGTCTTTCCTCCATAACGACTTTGATTTCAGGATCAAAATCCTGTTGTCTCAATACCAAATTGGTCATTCGATCTGCTTCAAGTTCTAGAGCTAAAGGAAAGTATTTTTTGGGATAAAGCTGATAGTAATTGGTGTAGTTGGTATAAGTTGCGGCATTTGTACGCCCGCCATAAATACGACTCAATCGTGCGAACTCATCATCAGGTACTTTCTTGGTTCCTTTAAACATCATATGTTCAAGGACATGTGAAATACCTAAAACATTGCCGGATTCATCACTACTGCCAACGCCGTACCAAATCTGGGTCATAACAATAGGGGCGCGGTGATCTTCGCGAATAATGACTTTTAGACCATTCTTAAGTGTGGTTTCAAAAGTTGTACGTGCAAGTTGGCTTTCTGGTGCTGAATGAAGCTGAGTATTAAAAGTATAGGTGGATAAGAATAATAAAGGCGCAATAATAACTTTGGAGTGTTGCATAAGTTGTAAGAATTTAGATTTCAAAATATACACAGATGACCTAAAAAAATTATTCTAAATTTATAACTATTCTCAAAAAATGAACCATTTAAAGCAAGCCGATAATGTTGCATTTTGGTTCGCTTGTTTTATCGCTGCTTTAACGCTAAAAATGTTTCAATTTATGCTAAACTCATTGTTTTTAACGCTATGCTTTTCAAGGAATCGGCATGCAAGAACAGCAAAATAAATTCTTGATTGATGCGGATATCGGGGATGACGATGTCACATTACCTAGTTTACCAGCCGTCAATGTGCCTATTATTGAAAATAATAAAGTAGAAACACCGAAAACGGAATCTACTCAAGCCGATAGTCAAGAACAACAGATTGAGACGACTGAAGAAAAAACCAAAGGCGGTTTTTTCAGTCGTATGAAAGAAGGTTTGTCTAAATCGCGTAAAAGCTTCGCTGATGGGATGGTTAACATTCTGATTGGCGGGAAAGAGATTGATGATGAATTGCTTGAAGAAGTTGAAGAACAGCTTTTAGTCGCTGATATTGGTGTTGAAGCGACAAAGACCATTATTGCGAATTTAACCGAGCGTACTGAACGTGGAGATTTGATCTATTCGCATTCACTGTATAAAGCTTTGCAAGAAGAGTTGGTCACATTACTTGCACCACGTGTAAAACCGTTACATATCGACCCAAATAAAAATCCATTTGTGATTTTAGTGGTAGGGGTAAACGGTGTTGGTAAAACTACCACTATTGGCAAGTTGGCAAAACGTTTGCAGGGTGAGGGTAAAAAGGTCATGCTTGCAGCAGGTGATACATTCCGTGCAGCAGCAACCGAACAACTTCAGATCTGGGGTGAACGTAATAATATTGCTGTTGTTGCTCAAGGTCATGGTGCCGATAGCGCTTCTGTGATTTTTGATGCTTTTGAAAGTGCGCGTGCCAAGGGTGTGGATGTTCTTATCGCAGATACGGCTGGGCGTTTGCACAACAAAAGTAACTTGATGTCAGAGCTTACCAAAGTAAAACGCGTGATGCAGAAAATTGATGCCACAGCACCACACGAGGTGATGCTGGTTGTAGACGCGGGTACTGGGCAAAACGCCATTAACCAAGTTGAAATGTTTGATGAAGCTGTAGGTCTTACAGGTTTAACGATCACTAAATTGGATGGTACTGCAAAAGGTGGGGTGTTATTTAATATTGCCAGCCGCACACATGTACCAATCCGTTTTATTGGTGTTGGTGAAAAAATTGATGACCTGCGTCCATTCTCTGCTAAATCATTTGTTGCTGCACTTTTTGAAACGGATAAATAATCTTAAACGTTATTAAGCGCCAAAAAACTCCGCCAAATGCGGAGTTTTTTATTTTCAATATCTTTTACAAAATAAAAGATATTGAAAATGCTCGGCTCAGTATAAATAGCTTTATCCATACCTGCAATTTATAGCTCGGTTGAATCAGGAGTAACTCTAGAGCTTGGTATGGTTCCATCAATGATAATCAGATCAATTGCTGTTCCAACTGAATTTAGCACCAAATGTATTTTGGAAGAGGGCTAAGCTCCGCATTTTGATTGTTTTAACAAGCACAAAACCATCATCGTTGTAATTTTTTAAATTCCGGCAGTGAGCATCAACTGAGAGAGGAGGATACTGATGATAAAAGTAAAGTATTGCCGTAAATGGTTTTTAAATTAATTGAGATAACGCACAAATGTAGCTAGGTCAAAGAGAATTCTGGTAATCCCTAATCTTGTTTTTGAATGCTAATAAATGTTGCTATTTTCAATATTGTTCTAAATATAGAACACATTGTTATGTATTTATGCATGGAAACAGTCAAAATCATGCAATAAACTCTGTCTATGTTAAAGAAAACTGCATATAGCGCCAAAGAAGGATTATCATCATGTCATTTTTAAATCAAATCAAACATCGTCGTACAATTTATGCATTGGGTAAAGATATCAGCTTAGACCAAGCAAAAGTTGAAGAAATCATCAAAGATGCAGTAAAACATAGTCCATCTGCATTTAACTCACAATCTTCTCGTGCAGTCATTTTATTTGGTGATTCACACGTAAAATTTTGGACCATAGTTTTAGAAACTTTACGTAAAATTGTTCCTGCTGAAGCATTTGAAGGCACAGCAGGTAAAATTAACAGCTTCATTGCTGGCGCAGGTTCAGTACTATTTTACGAAGATTTAAGCGTAGTAAAAGGATTGCAAGAGCAGTTCCCACTTTATGCGGATAATTTCCCAGTTTGGGCTGAGCATTCGACTGCAATTGCCCAGTTTGCAACTTGGACGGCTTTGTCTGAAGCGGGTATTGGTGCATCTTTACAGCACTACAACCCAATCGTTGATGAAGAAGTTGCAGAAACATTTGAAATTCCTGCTGATTGGAAACTTCGTGCACAATTGGTATTTGGTTCAATTGAAGCGCCTGCTGGTGAAAAAGCATTTATTGAAGATGCTGCGCGTTTCAAAACATTTAATTGAGGTTAAACGAGATCGAATCCATGTTGGATGAATGTTGCGTAGATTCAGATCCGGCTTAATCCCATCCAACCTGCTTAAGGGACCAATCTTAAGCAGGTTTTTATTTCCTCGATTTTTAAAACAATAAAGTCAATCATAAAGCTCATTCAATTAATTTTAATCATTGCTTAGCATGCAATCGATCATGTTTTAGGTCTAAATACTGAACTATCAATCAAAGTCAGAATATTTCGAACAATTCTTTACATAGAATTTTTACTTTGCTTTATCGACATTGGGCTTTATTCGTGGCTTAATCTTTGCTCAAGCAAAAAAAGTGTATTTAAAAATGAGTAAATTAGCGTAGATTCAGCACTTTGGTCTAATTTAGACATTTTAAAAACTTTATACACTGTAAATAGCCATTCAAATTGATGATATTGTCGGATTTCTGATCGTTATTTTTTAAGTTAATGTATGTATTTATTTTAATTAAAATGATCACTATTTAGGAATGTGATAATACTATTCAGTATGGTTTAAATCGGTATACTAGAAACTCTTGTTATAAAAAGTAGCAATATCAGGAAAGACAATGACTGCACGTATTCAAAAAGGCAAGTTAGCGATTGCTAAAGAACTTTACGATTTCATCGAAAATGAAGCACTACCAGGTTCTGGTTTGGACAGTGAAACATACTGGAAAAACTTTGAGCAAGTTGTTGTCGATCTTAGCCCAAAGAATAAGGCGCTTTTAGCAAAGCGTGACGAGATTCAGGCTAAAATTGATGAATGGCACCGCAACAATAAATTTGAACTTGAAGCTTATAAAGCTTTCCTAAAAGAAATTGGCTACTTATTACCAGAAGTAGAAGATTTCCAAATCAGCACAGAAAATGTAGATGAAGAAATCGCATTATTGGCTGGTGCACAGTTGGTTGTACCTGTGCGTAATGCACGTTACTGCCTAAATGCAGCAAATGCACGTTGGGGATCTCTATACGATGCACTTTACGGTTTTGACGTTATCTCTGAAGAGGGTGGCGCAGAAAAAGGTAAAGGCTATAATCCTGTACGTGGCGACAAAGTTATTGCTTTTGCAAAGAACTTCTTAAATGAAACATTCCCGCTTGCAAATGGCTCACATGCAGATGCAACTCGATATGCAGTTGAAGATAAAAAATTAGTGGTCACCCTAAAAGATGGTTCAACCACCACTTTAGTAAAAGAAGCTCAATTTGTCGGTTTCAATGGTGAAGAAGCTGCACCGGTTGAAATCGTCCTGCTTAATAATGGTTTACATGTCATTATTGAAATTGATGCAAATAGTCCGATTGGTAAAACGGATGCGGCTGGTGTTAAAGATCTTGTATTGGAAGCTGCTGTAACAACGATTCAGGATTTGGAAGATTCGATTGCTGCTGTAGATGCGGAAGAAAAAGTTGAAGGCTACCGTAACTGGTTAGGCTTGATGAAGGGTACGCTTGAAGAGTCTATCGAGAAAAATGGTAAAACCGTTACTCGTAAATTAAACAAGGACCGTAGCCATAAGAACCTAATCGGTGGCGAAACTACCCTCCATGGTCGTTCATTGATGTTGCTTCGTAATGTAGGTCATCTAATGACCAATCCGGCAATCCTTGTGGATGGTGCTGAAATTTACGAAGGAATTATGGATGCTTTGATCACGCCATTGCTTTCTTTTGCAGACATTAAAGGTCAAAACGAAAACAAGAACTCTCGTAAAGGTTCTATGTATATTGTTAAACCAAAAATGCATGGTCCAGAAGAAGTTGCTTTCGCTGTTGAATTATTTGAACGCGCTGAACAAGCATTGGGTTTACCTGCAAAAACCTTGAAAATCGGAATTATGGATGAGGAACGCCGTACATCTGTAAACCTGAAAAACTGTATCGCTCAAGCAAAAGACCGTACGATTTTCATTAATACAGGCTTTATGGACCGTACAGGTGATGAAATCCATACATTCATGGAAGCAGGACCATTTGTTCGTAAAGGTGAAGTAAAATCGCAAATTTGGTTCCCGGCATATGAAAACCGTAACGTGATGGTCGGTCTTCAAGCTGGTTTACGTGGCAAAGCACAAATTGGTAAAGGCATGTGGCCAAAACCAGATATGCTTTTAGACATGTACAAAACCAAGATCGAGCATCCTGAAGCTGGCGCAAGCTGTGCTTGGGTTCCTTCTCCATCGGGTGCAGTGATTCATGCGATTCATTATCATCAGTGCAATGTTTCAGCGCGTCAGCAAGAGTTATTGAAGACTGAAGCTTTGCCATTAGATGATTTGCTTACTCCTCCGTTGGCGACTGATACAAACTGGTCTGAAGAAGAGAAAACCAAAGAGCTTGAAAACAATCTTCAAGGTATTTTGGGTTATGTTGTACGTTGGGTCGACTTGGGTGTAGGCTGTTCTAAAGTACCAGATATCAATAATGTTGGTTTGATGGAAGATCGCGCAACTTTACGTATTTCATCTCAACATGTTGCTAACTGGTTACGTCATGGCATCGTTACTCAACAGCAAGTTGAAGAAGTTATGCAGCGTATGGCAAAAATTGTGGATGAGCAAAATGCCAACGATCCGGAATATACCAACATGGCACCAAGCTTTGATGGTTATGCCTATAAAGCTGCTTACGATTTAGTCTTCAAAGGCGGTGAGCAACCTTCAGGTTATACTGAACCATTATTGCACGCATACCGTTTGAAATTAAAAGGTTATACAGGTGATTAATTTTACACTGTAGATTTTAATTTAAACATAAAGCCTCTTCGGAGGCTTTATTGCTTTTAAAGGGTCAAAAAAGACAGTTTAAAGACCAGAAAATTTGTTTTAGCTGAAAGCCAACAACACGAAAACTCTGCTACAATTTAAAAGAGTTAATTATTATGTTGAATTATAAATGACATCAATTCTGAAATTAGATGCGCTGAAAGATGCTGAAGTGATGACGACGCCTTATCCATTCTTTGTGGTTGAAAACGCATTGGCAGACAGTGAAGTTCAAGCAGTAATCAAGGATTTTCCAAAAATTGAACAGGGTGGCAGCTTCAACATCGAAGATGTTGAAATTAAACCTAATTTTGATCGCTTTTTAAAATCCCTGGATACGCCAGAGTTTCGTCAAATTCTGACAGATAAATTTGATGTCAATGTAATGGAGCATCCGATGATGATTACCTTACGTGGTTATTCTCGTCAAAAAGATGGTCGTATTCATAGTGATTCTAAAAGCAAGCTGTTGACCATTTTGATTTATTTAAATGAATCATGGGATGCGCCAAATGGTCGTTTACGTATTTTAAATGATGACAAAGATATCAATAACTATGTTGCAGAGATTGGGGCAGGTCCAGGTTCTCTGGTTGCATTTAAAGTCACTGACAATGGTTGGCATGGCTATATTCCTTATGAAGGGCAGCGTCAATCGATTCAAATCAACTTTTTAACCAGTGAAAAAGCCAATGCGAAACATAAATTTTTCCATGGTTTAAGCGCAAAAGTTAAAAAAATATTTGGATAAGCTATTTCAGGTAGACTTCGGTTAATTCTAAATATACCAGGAGTATTGAGTTGGATCACATTTATAAAACCCTGAGCATGAATGTGACCAACCCATCATCATATTTTTATGTGTGCTAATTTTAAACCGATCACAGCCCTACAAGTAAAACAACTTGGCTTGCCCGACCTTCCATTTACCTATCAAGAAGAAGTGTTCCCTGGTTTTGAAATGCCGTTACTTTTTAATGCCCAAACAGGGCTTGAATGGCGTTTGGTCAATTTTGGATTGATTCCGAAATGGGCAGAAGATAAAGAAGCCGGCAAGCATACCTATAATGCTCGCAATGAAACCTTGATTGAAAAACGTAGTTTTACAGAAGCTTTCAGCAAGTGCCAATTCGGGGTGATTCCTGTTACAGTGTTTTACGAATCAAAATATATCAATGGAAAGCCGCAGCGTTGGGGAGTGAGAAGAAGGGATGGGCAGGCATTTTATATTGCGGCATTATATGAAATTGCACGCTTAAAAAATGGTGAAGTTATTCGGTCTGCAACAATGATCAGCATGGATGCCCATTTTCATGCCATGATGAGTGAGTTTCATGAGCCACGAACGGATAAGCGTTCTGTAGTCGTGATCCCACATCATAGATTGGATGAGTGGCTCAACTTAAAACAACCTGATATTTCGAGTTTTATAGAGGGGTTTCCCGTGGAGGAGTTTGAATGCTTTTATTGTCCTAAACAACGTAATGACATTAACTCTCCACAGTTAAGTATGTTTGGGGAATAATTTCAACATCAATGCGAGAGATTTTTAAAAATAATTTTTAAATTCTCTATGGTTTTTTCAATTTGAAGTGGGGTCAGCCCTTCGAAGGATTGTTCTAAAATAACACCCATTAAATCATTGATTTTTTGAGTCATCTCTTTTCCTGCCTCAGTTAAGCAGACGCGAGTAATTCGCGCATCTTTTTTGCAGGAATACGTGTCTACAAGTCCTTCTTCTTTTAAACGATAGACAATTTTTGTGGTTGTCGACATTTTGGAGACAATCATTTCGGAAAGCTCAGATACACTGGCATCGGGTTTGGCTTCTAGTGAAACCAATAAACGTCGACGTGAATTATCAACCCCATATTTTTTGAGTACTTGGTCTAAGTTTAAGACGTACTGAGCGTGGACCTGTGTAATCCAATAATAAGGAAAGTTTTCAATATTAAAATTTTCTGCAGAAGGCAGAAATTTTGAATATTTTTTAGTCATCTGAATGTCCCTGTTTTTTTGTAATTATTGCCATATGTTAAGCGCTAATAATATTTTATTTCGAATATCTGAATCAATATGTGTGTCAAACTTAATGCTAAAAAACAAGAAAAATCGATGAAAAATAGATCCATCTGGAAAATTAACTTAAGTCAAACTATTCCATAAATACATAGAAAAACAGTTTTTATATGAATAGATAACAACATCATATAGGAAAAAAAGTTGCTTCTTCATGCAATTGCAGATCAGTACTTTCATGTCTTCCAATCCCTAAAGTACATTGTAAATTATTTAAAATAACTAAATTGGTTAGTTTATCTTAAAAACATACTCGAATTGAAAGCTACCCCTTTTAATCATTGATGATCAAAATGAAAGATTGATTTAGCCTCAGTATAAAGAACAATCTTGATGAACTTTGTTCATCACTTCTTTCCGTGATTCAAGCCATAAATTTCAACAATGTTCTGCCACAAAATAGGTTTATTTGTTAAGAAAATTAACATCATTTGTTATTATATCTGAAAAATAAAAAAAACCAAGTTGACTTTATAAAAAATATTGTCGCTTGTGCTTTATTATTTTCACACTTATTTTATATAAATGCATAATATATCAATTTTCGGATATAAAAAATTCAATAAAATCAATAGATAAAAATTCAGTAAAATTTATCGAAATCTACGGCTATTTTCTTGAGTTGTTCAACTGCCTATGGTCAATAAAGAGGGGGCGTGGGGAGGAGATGAAGTTTTGAAAAAATGCGAAATATCTAAAGATTAAATAAATGTAAAAATTTAATGAAAAATAATTACAAGCCTTCGATATTGTGCATAATTAAATTAATTTAGTTGAAAAGGTATCATTCATGGATCCGTCGCCGTGTAGGTTTAGCTCGTATTTCTCCAATTTATATAGTTATAAGAATAAACAGGAGATCTAATAATGGAATTTTTATTAGACCCTGGAATTTGGGTTGGTCTGTTAACCCTCATCGTTTTAGAAATTGTACTGGGTATTGACAACCTCGTATTTATTGCCATTCTCGCAGATAAACTTCCTCCTGAACAACGTGATAAAGCACGTGTTATCGGTCTTTCTTTAGCCTTGATTATGCGTCTAGGCTTATTGTCAATCATATCTTGGTTGGTCACTTTGACAAAACCACTGATTGCATTTGCAGGATTTTCATTTTCAGGAAGAGACCTGATTTTATTATTTGGTGGTCTTTTCCTTGTCTATAAAGCAGTGACTGAATTACATGAAAAAATGGAAGGGAAGCCTGAGGTCAAAAGTTCAGGTGCTGCTGTATATGCGAGTTTCTGGGCGGTTGTTGCCCAGATCATTGTATTGGATGCAGTATTTTCTCTAGACTCAGTAATCACTGCCATAGGGATGGTTGACAATATATATGTCATGATGGCTGCGGTTACTATCGCTGTGATTGTGATGTTAATTGCGTCTAAACCATTGACGGCGTTTGTAAACAAACATCCTACAGTCGTTATTCTCTGTCTAAGCTTCCTTCTATTAATTGGTGTCAGTTTAATTGCAGAAGGTTTTGGTTTCCATATTCCTAAAGGCTACATCTATTCAGGTATTGGTGTTGCGATTTTAATCGAGGCATTTAATCAATTCTCTAGCCGTAATGCAGAAAAACATCAATCCAAAACCCCATTGCGTCATCGTACAGCGGATTCAATTTTAAAGTTGATGGGGAGCAAATTAGATGCTGATTTACTACAAAGTCCTGAAGCCTTAGCTGCGCAGAAAGCTTTTGGTGATGAAGAACGTTATATGGTGGGTGGAGTACTTACCCTTGCTGAACGCTCAGTGGCATCGATTATGACCCCTAGATCACAGATTTCTTGGATCAATCTTGATGATGATACTGAAAGTATTCGTCAGCAAATTTTAGCTGTACCCCATAGTTTATTTCCTGTTTGCCGTGGACAATTAGACAAAGTGGTGACCGTTGTTCGCGCCAAAGAGCTTATTGATGTTCTGGATGAACCAGAACAATTGCAAACTTTATTGAAACGTAATCGACCAATCTTCATTTTTGAAAAAATGAAGGTCATTGATGCAATTCATACTCTTAGAACATCCAAGGGCTCACTGGTTTTAGTCAGCAATGAGTTTGGCAATATTCAAGGTTTGATTTCTCCGCTTGACGTGTTTGAAGCCATCGCTGGTGAGTTTCCAGATGCCGATGAACAGTTGGAACTGATTAAAGTCGATGAAACCACCTGGAAGGCATCGGGTATGCTTGACTTGTATCAGCTTGAGTTGGAGTTGGGAATGCTTGACCTCGTTCAAGAAGATTCTGGCTATTTTAGTGTAGCCGGCTTAATTCTGGATAAAACGCAAGGTGATGCACATTTGGGTACGCAAATTGAACATGAAGGAATATGGTTTGAAGTCATTGAAATGGATGAGAATCGAATCAAAACGGTAAAAATTACCCGACCAGAGCAATTTTCATAATCAGTGTCTGTATTGATTTAAATGATTCATCCTTGAGAAAAATGCCTCAATCATGAGGCATTTTTTTTGAATAAAAAGAGCACTTAAACAGGATTACGAATTTAAGTACTGGAAACTAAAGTGTTGAATTAAATATTTTCTGCGTCATGATTGGCCAAAGATTTTGATGGCTTTTTTTAAACATCAGCATATGCCCAATCATTTTATGACCATGTTGTTGTGGGTTAAGCTCGATCATATCGGTTGCAGCTTTAGGATAAAGACGAAGTAGGTCTTTTACGTTGGTTGAGGTTGCAATCTCATCATCTGAAGACCAATAGGAGGTAATAGGACACTCAATCTCTTGATGATAATCTTCAAATACGGTTTTACCCACGGCATTCATTACATAACCAGGTTGACTACAGAATTCTGCCCATTGCTTGGCTACTTTTTGCGGTAGATTCTCTCCCATACCCAACATTTTAGTTGCACCGTAACCTTTGATGAGATTTGAAATCGGAAAGACCAAGTTAAACATAACAGGTGCTAAGCGTTTAGTGCGACCTTTAAGACCTTTTACATGACCGGTAGAACCAGATACTGAAATAACCTGTGCGACTTTCTTATAGTTTGGAACAATACCGAGCAATTGACCGCCTGCACTATGACCAATGAGCGTTAGTTGGCTTTTACCGGTCTTGTTTAAAAGCGATTCAATAGCAGCAGGAATATCTAGCTGTCCCCAGTCTTGGATACTGGCTTTGGACTGTTGCAATGGTCCGTGCAACGAGTCACCAATGCCGCGGAAATCAAAGACCATAACATCAGCACCTTGCTGAGTCAGCCATTCGATAAAATGATGATAAAAACCCTGTGTAATACCTGTTGCTGGACAAACCAAAATCGGTAAATCGTGGGTTGGCTGTTGTGCCGGGTAAAAACGTGCACTTAAGCTATAGCTATCCGCACAGCGAATGGTTAATTTCTCATATATTGTCATCATAACAGTCCATAGATGATTCTTAGCACCTACTTTACATAAGTTCCAAAAAGAAACTTGTTTAAAATATGACTATCTAGTCAGGTGTATATAATGAAAAGGAAATATAGAGGGTTTAAATGGAAGTCGTTAATCTTAGCTTGTCAGTCAAGCTTGCAGTGATTTTTAGTGGAATCTATTTGTGGGTAGGGATGCTTACTGGGGTTTGGAAGTACGTTCAGATTAGTCGTTCAGAACTTGCCAGAGCACACTATTATGTCGATATAGCACATCGTAGTAGCTTGCTTTATGCACCTGCAAGCTTAATTTTGGCGGTAATGGCGTACTGCTCGAGTTTTCAGAAAATAATTAATTTACTCTGCGTCATGGTGAATTTAGTTTTTTTTAGTTTTTCTATAGCAAGTTATATTCTACATGGCTGGCTCAAAGATACGACGAATCAATTCAAGCAGCCCCATCAACTAGGCAGTGTACATTTACCGAAAATTTTACTTCGTTTAGCAATGATTTTATTGGTGATCGGAGAGATTTTTGCAACAGGAGTATTACTTTTAGGGATGATCAAAGGATTATTTTAATTTTTTGTTATATTGTTATACATGAAGATGGATGCTTGGCATCCATCTTTCATTCAGTGATTTTTGCGAGTTTTCGCGACTTATGATCTACAACATCCCAAATATAGAAAGCGGCAGATACAGCTAATGCATAGGCAAAATATTCAGGTTTTAAATTGTCCTGAATCAGTCCGTGGATGAGCAGGGTAGCCAAAAGGGCAATCGTTGTACTCAAATATGTGACTAGTTTTGTGTTTGCCTTCAAAGAATTAATGAAGACTTGCTTGTTGAAATGTAATGATAACATCTCCATCCCTCCTGTCTGCTCGACAAAAACCTAATTGTTTTAGTCTGGATTGGTTTATTCAGTTGTACCATATTTAATAATTATTTCAAGAGCAAATACTTCTATTATTCAAAATAATTATGACATATTTATTACAGATATGACTTATTTTATAAAAAATGAAAATATGAGTGATTTTTTTCTTAAATAGTGTATTTAATGTTGAATAAGTGTGAATTGGTTATCAATTTAAAATACAGCAACTTATAATATGTGCAAGAGAATTTTGACTAAAGTCGATGAAAATTATGCAATATTTATGCAAGTTTTATAAAAAATTATGATCATGGATAAAAAACAGATTTTAATTGTAGTAAATTGTAAATTGATGTGATTCGTGGTTGAATTTTAAGCAGGTTGCTATCCTGCATATATAGGTAAGATTCTTGTCGTCTCACTAATTTAGAAAATCATGTTCGAGAAGTAAAGCGTAAATGTAGTTTACAGCAATCAAGAATAATGGGATCGCAAGTATTGAATTCGTTTTGAGTTGTGTCGCAAACAATAACAGTCTGTTGGGTAAACATGACAATTATTGATCACAGTTAAAATTGGATTTGGGTAAAATCAAATTTTAATGACGATGATTAAGACGCTTTATTTCTTAACTTTATCGATAACGACACAAATAATTAAAACAATCAATGATGGTATAAGCCAAGCAAGGTTTTGTTCATTTAAAGGCAAGTTTTGGATCACTAAGGGTAAACTATCTTTGAATTCCGTGACTTTGATACCTTCAATAATCCCAAATAAAAATGCAACGCCAGTTACTGGTGCAATTACTGTTGCAGGATGATTAAATTTGCTCCAAAAGAAGCTCAATAGAATAACCACAATAGCGGGTGGGTAAATTGCACTGAGGACAGGTACAGAGAATGCAATCAGTTTAGTCAAACCTAAATTTGAAATGACCAAAGAGAATAAAACTAAAATGATCACTAAAACTTTATAAGGAATTTTAGTCAGTTCGGAGAAGTATTCTGCACATGCACAGGTTAATCCAATTGCAGTGACCATACAGGCAATAAAAATTAAAGCAGTAAGAAATAATGAGCCAAGATCACCAAAAGCGTGCTGAACATAGGCATGCAAAATCACTGCACCGTTTGCTGCATTGGGTGCTGCATCATGACTACCTAAACCCAGTTTAAATAAGCTGATATAAACCAGTGTTAAACCGACACCGGAAATTAAACTTGCAATAATGGCATATTTAGTTACCAGTTTTTTATCAGTGACACCACGAGAATGGATGGCGTGAATAATCACGATACCAAACACTAATGCACCTAAAGTATCCATGGTTAAATAACCATTTACAAAGCCTTCAGAAACAGGGCTGGTTGCATAATTATTTATGGCAGGAGAAATTGAACCAGTCGGGATGATAAAGGCTGCAATACCAAGAATTGCCAGTGCAATAATCTTAAGTGGAGCAAGAATATGACCTACGGTATCCAAAAGTTTGTTTGGATAAAGAGACACTAATGTTACAAAAGCAAAGTAAATCACGCTATAAATAAATAGCGGTGTACCACCTGTACCAAAGTAAGATGAAAAACCAATTTCATACGAAACTGTGGCAGTACGTGGCGTTGCAAAAAGTGGACCGACTGATAAGTAGCATACGACGGTCAGAATTAAGCTTGCAACTTTGCCTAAAGGAGAACTTAAAATGGCAATAGAACCTTCAGTTTTTGAAAGTGCCATAATGGTGATTACAGGTAAGCCTACAGCGGTGATTAGAAAACCTAATGCTGCCAGCCATACATGTTCACCTGCTTGTTGAGCGACAATGGGTGGAAAGATAATATTGCCTGCCCCAATAAATAAGGCAAAAGTCATGAACCCTAAAGCAATAATATCCTTGGTACGGAGATTAGTCATAAAGTGTGGTTAAAAACGCAAAACAGCGATTTTAGTGGAAATGCGACATTTTTTGTATTTTATTTTATGGGTAATATTCCTATTTTTTATAAATTTTAACCAATTAACCATATGAGTTATATTTATGTGGATGATTCAGCTCTTAATTTAATTAAATTCGAATAAGACATTTTTAAAGAAAAATTTATATGCTTAAAAAGCAAATCATCGCAGTTTAATACTTATTTTAATCATTATGAGTACCAATTCACATTTTAAAGTTGCATCCTCTGCAAGAAAAAGCCCTAAAGCAATTGAAAAAGCATATAATATCGATTCACTTTTGCGGACAGATCCAATGAAAGCTTCAACAGTCACCATCAAAACTGGACAAGACCTTGAAAAACTCAGAGTGTCAGGGCGTCTAGCGGCTCAAGTTTTAGAAATGATTGGTGCATATGTTAAGCCAGGGGTAACAACTGAATATTTGGATGATATCTGTAATGATTATATTGTGAATACCCTCAAGGTTATACCGGCGAATGTTGGATACTATGGTTATACAAAAACCACCTGTATTTCACCCAATGAAGTGGTATGTCATGGTATTCCATCGAAAAATACTGTTTTGAATGATGGTGATATTATCAACATTGATGTTGCAATCATTAAAGATGGTTATTTTGGCGATACCAGCCGTATGTATTATGTGGGTACTGTCAAGCCTGAATCTAAAAAACTAGTTGAAACCACATATGAGGCGATGGTTGCAGGTATACATGCCGTGAGACCGGGTGCAACACTTGGTGACATCGGTCACGCTATACAAACTGTTGGTCAACGTGAAGGCTATAGTATTGTTCGTGAATATTGCGGTCATGGTATTGGCAAAATTTATCACGAACAGCCAAATGTACTGCATTATGGAAAATCAGGACAGGGACTTGTACTGAAACAAGGTATGGTATTTACCATTGAACCTATGATTAATGCCGGTAAAGCCAGTGTAAAAGAATTAAAAGATGGCTGGACTGTTGTGACCGCAGATAAATCTTTATCTGCCCAGTGGGAACATATGGTTGCTGTGACGGAAACAGGATTTGAACTGTTAACACCTTGGCCTGAAGGTACAGGTCACTATCCTGAAATCTAATACTTTGGTCTAATTTTTGGCAGGTTTGACGCCTGTTATAAATTTTTAAATTAAAAAAACGAGATTTTTTTAACGTTAATTTTTACAGTTGTGAACTGTTTAATTTTATTCTAGAGTAAAAATTATTCAGTTAGATTTTTTATATATTGGTTTGCGTGTTAATGGGTCATTATAATCTGCTGCAGATTCTTTTGAAGTTTCTATTGTTGTTACAAGTTTCAAGCTTATCCATCCTAGGATAAGCTTTTTTTATTTAAAATTGCCTTTCTCTATCGCATAAATTTTAAGTTCAACATTCTTTTAAACATATTGTGGCGCTGTATCGTTTGAAACAATAGACGCGTGAAGGCATCTATTCAACTGAAGTTTGGATAAGGTAAGTCAAGCACTCACCTTATCGTGTATGGTTATTTTCTAACGTTGAAATTTAAAATCAGTGAAACGGCAAAACCAAATAATAATCCCCAAAATGCAGAACCAATCCCAAAGAACTGTATCCCAGAGGCACTAAAAAGAAAGGTCAGTAATGCCGCCTCACGGTCCTTGACTTCATGAAATGCAATCGCAATGTTGTGGCTGATGGTACCAAACAATGCGATACCTGCTAAAGCAACAATAAATAAGTGTGGAAAAGACATCAATAAACTTGTTAATGTAGCTGCAAATAGTCCCATTAAAATATAGAAAAATCCACAGCTCATACCTGCAATATAGCGTTTGGATGGATCAGGGTGGACCTGATCATCAAGACTTACTGCTGCACTGATTGCTGCAATATTCACGGTATAACAACCAAAAGGAGAGAGCAGCGTTTGAGCCGTGCCTGTCCAACCAATCAACTGATTGACATGTGGTTGATAACCATAACTTTTAATCATGGCAATCCCGGGTAAGTATTGAGATGCCATATTGATCACAAATAACGGTAGCGCCAGTCCCAAAATAGCAGACCATGTGAATTCAGGTGCCATCCATACAGGTTTTGCCAACCCCCAATGCAGTACTGGAACATGAAACTCCATAAAGAAGGGACAGATGATGATTCCTGCAATTACAGTAATCACGATACAGTAACGTGGCCATAAACGTTTTGTAATCACATAGACTGCCAATAAACTGAGGATAAATGCCCAGTCATTTTGCATACTGGCAAATAAGGCGATTCCAAATTTTAGCAATACCCCTGCCAACATGGCACTGGTCAAACTCTGTGGAATATAATTGATTATTTTTGCAAAAATACCTGAAAACCCAAGAACTGCTGTAAGCAAACCTGATACCAAAAAAGCGCCGATGGCTTCATAAAGCGAATAACCACTTGCTGTTGCAATGATTAATGCGAGTGCAGCAGTAGACCATGAGGTTGCAACGGGATATTTGAATTTCCAAGACAGAATTAAACCTGAAAGACCAATACCGAGACCTAATGCCCAAAACCAAGAGGTAATTTGTGCTGGATTTGCACCAAGTAATTGAGCAGCTTGAATCACTAAAACAGCTGAAACACTGATACCAATAAGAAAAGTTATAAAGCCTGCGAATACGGCAGGTACTGAGAAGTCTTGGAGAAGCTTTTGCATGATCCCTTGCTTTTAAATTTGATTGAATGGTTGAAAATGCATCCATCATACATGGATCATTTTAAAGCGGACAGCGTTAATTAGTATTTAATATCAAAAGCAAATAGAAAAATTGAATTTATTATCATTGTTGGATAATTCAAGCTTTTTGCGATCAAGCGATTGTATCCATGAGAATTGCTTGATCCTGATTTAGGCGCTTAAAATGGGATATTTTAACTTCAATAAAACATTGAATTAGAGTTTACCCCATTTCTTTCCTGCTTTTACATGGTTGAAACTGCAAGCTTTATACCAAAGGCGCAAAACAATAACCCTACCGCTGCTACACATCCTGCTGCAACTTTATAGCGTGTGTTAAAGAATGCTGCGAGTTTTACTCCAGAAAAAATTAAAATGGTTAAGTAACTCATGCTAATGATTTGTAAAATTATAGAAAGTACAGCAAAACTTAATGCAGGATAAGGATAATCGGGATCAACAAATTGAACAAAAAATGATAAATAAAATAAAATGGCTTTCGGGTTTAACAAACTAATCGTCAATGCTGTACGAAAAGGATGAAACTGTTCAGTCGTAGTTGATTGAGGAGAGTCTGATTGGATTGTCTGTGGTGTACTACGCCAGGTTTTAACACTGGCGATCAATAATCGAATCCCGAGGTAGGACAAATAAGTCGCCCCCACCACTTTAAGTATTACAAATAACCAAGGAAAAGCATGTAATAAGGATGCAGCACCCAATACCGTACAAAGGATCAGGATTAAATCACCTGTAAAAACACCCAAAGCACCAATATAACCTGTTTTAATGCCAAATCTTGATGCAATAGACATCACATAAAGTGAGTTTGGACCCGGGAGAATGACGATAAAAATTGTCCCTAATATATATGTCACGACATCCGTAATACCAAACACAATATTCTCACAGTTTAAGAAAAGCGAATAAAAAAGCCGAGTGCTTATGATAACAAACTCGGCTTTAGAATGTGAGCCACTTTAGTGCATTTAAAGCACGCTGCATGGTTGAAATTTAATCAATAAAATCGGCTTCAAGTCCAAAAGATTGGCGTAATAATAAAGCCAATTGTTCACGGGCTTTAATAAAGCCATCGATTCCACTTTGCAACAATTGGAATGCCATCAAGTCTGCTTCTAGTTGCTGCTTAAATTCAGCTTTAGAAATTTCCTGATGTGGATGATCTTGATGTGTTTGTGCATGGTCAGGATTTAACTGGGTGCTTACAGTACGTTGATCATCTTCCAATTTCTCAAGAAGTGCAGGAGCAACAGTAAGTAAATCACAACCCGCCAGTCCTAGAACTTGATCTACACTACGGAAACTTGCTCCCATAACTTCTGTTTTAATTTGGTGCTGTTTGTAGTAATGATAAATCTGTTTGACAGAGAGTACACCAGGATCTTTTTCAATCGGGTAGCTTTCAACATTTTCAGCTTTTTTATACCAGTCTAGGATACGGCCAACAAAAGGAGAGATCAGGGTGACTTTGGCATCGGCACATGCTTTGGCTTGATGTAAACCGAATAATAAAGTCAGGTTACAATGAATCCCTTCTGCTTCAAGTGCTTTTGCTGCCTGAATACCTTCCCAGGTAGATGCAATTTTAATTAAAATGCGATCTTGATTGATTCCGTAGCCTTGATACAGTGCTAACAGTTCTTTGGCTTTAGCAATCGTTTCTTCGGTATTGTAGGAAAGTGCAGCATCAACTTCAGTTGAAACTCGTCCTTCAACAAGATTTAAAATCTCTACACCAAGTTTCACTGTCAGAATATCAATGGTGCGTTCTACCAGTTCATCAAGTACATAGCCTTCTTGTTTAGCTTGTGTATAGGCATCTTCAATCAAGGTGCGACTTTCAGGCTGCTGAGCTGCTGCCGTAATCAGTGAAGGATTTGTTGTTGCATCTAATGGGCGAAATTGTTGAATAGCATTTAAATCACCTGTATCAGCAACAATAGTGGTTAAGCGTTTTAATTGGTCTAATGCAGATTGAGTCATTACCGGTTATTTCTTAGTTAAAATATTTGTGATTTAGTTATAACACAATGCGATTTCAGCAAAATAGGAAAATGTACTGAAAGACATATTATTTTGTATGAATTCTTTGATTTCGAATGTGATTAATCAAAAAACGAGCAGCCGAACCTAAATTACTTTCACGGCTCCAAACCAAATCAACAAAATATTCAAATTTTGGTGTGAAATCGAGCAAATCTAATATTTTTAACTTATGTTTCAGTTCTGGGTTTTCATTAAACATTTCCAAGGGAAGTACTCCCCAGCCTAATTCCTTTAAGATGAGTGAACATGCCGAGTGATGATTGTCGGTACGCCAGTAGTTTTTAGAATAGAGTAGCTCAGGTTTAATTGTGCGGTCTCGGCTAGCAACGACAATCTGCCTGGATTGCAATATTTGTTCAAAACTCACTTTTGAGTGGGCTGATAGCGGGTGATTGATTGCAGAAACTGGCACTAAAGCTTCTTTTTTTAACTCAACAAATTGTTCGCGGCTTTCTAGCATCTCACGTTCAAACATCAATGCCAATTGCGCTGTCTGATTCATGAGCATTTTAAGAGCATCTTCTTGTGGTGCCGAAAAAATGTTGATCTGTAAACTTGGAAACTGTTGGGCAAGCAATGCGATATATTCGGTCCAATCGGTATGTACCAACTCTGAAACCACCACTATATTCAGTGACGATTCCAAACCTTCACTGAGGGCAATGGCTTGTTGTTTCCATTGATTCATTTCGATGAGCAGTTGTTCTGTTTTTTCATATAAAAGTTGTGCCTGTGGCGTTGGTATAGGCTCACGCCCGACCCGTTTAAATAATTTGAGATTTAAATCAATTTCTAAATTGGCAATAGACATGCTGACCGCAGAGGGTACTTTTCCAAGCTGTCTTGAGGCAGCAGAAAAAGACCCTGTTTCTATAACTGTTTTAAAAATCACCAACTGTTCTTGATTGATATTCATGTTGAACCGTGATTAGTAATTTCAATCATGTGAAAATGAAAGAAATATAGAAAAAAGAATGAAACTGATCTTTCAATAAAATTGAAAGAATCTAACTCGATTGATCAATATTATAAAAATATAATGCCATTATCGAAACAAAAAGAGTAGTTTTAAATGATGGTTTCCAAAAGAAGGATTATTCATGCATTGAGCTATGAAATCATCCTATTGGTGATCATAGCGATTGCGTTAAGTTTTATTTTTGAAGTTCCTATGGAAGTTACGGGTGTGTTAGGTGTGGCTATGGCTGTAACATCTGTTATATGGAATATGATTTTTAACCATTTTTTCGAGAAGTTCGAGCATAAAAGAAAGCTTAAGCGTACGATTGGAGTGCGAGTTCTGCATGCTATTGGTTTCGAAGGTGGTTTGATGTTGGCGACCATTCCAATGGTTGCTTATGCAATGGATATGACATTGTGGCAGGCAGTCCTATTGGATTTAGGAATGACCACATGTATTTTAATCTATACCTTTATTTTCCAATGGTGCTACGATTTGATCGAGGAACGTATGGGAATAAAACCCGTTCATTCTTAATTGAACACTAAAACATCCAACTTGATTTTGGTCAGAATAGTCATCGTTACTTGAAAATGGTTCTGCTGTTTAAAAAATGCAGAACCATTTTTCATTTTAATCTGCCATGTAAATCGGATATGAAATCTCCACAGAGACTTAACAAACTTTTGCAAAAGATAATCTAATGCGATTTGTTTTGTTAAATGATTCGCATAGAATATTCAACTCTATAGAATCTAAAAGAGATGGATTAAGCAGATTATGGTGCAGACAGTTCAAGATCAGCTGCCAAACAGGCACCAACTTGCTGCACAAGAATTAATTCAAGTTTCAGCAAGCTTAGAGCGTATTTATCTTGATCAGTTGTACTATTTAAAAGAGGTGAATGCTGATAACTTTTTTCAATTTGATCATGTGCATCAAAAACTCGGTATAGCCAATCAATTATTACAGATTAAATTTGATGAAGCAGCAGGGCTGTCTTTTGAATTTCATCAGGACAAGCTGGCACATTTATCTGAGACACCGTGTTATCCTAAGCGGCTGATTGAATATGTCTCGCAAGAGATATTTTTTTATACCCGATCTTATGATGAAATTCACCCTACTGATCTAAAAACGAAAGCACAAATTCTCCGTCAAACATTGATTGAGCAGATCTTTGATTGGATTGATGGTGAAAATAGAGTAGAGCAGTATTTATATAATATTCGTGAGGCAGATGCTGAGCAGATTGATCGAATCTTAATACGCTATAATTATTTTGAACGAGCTTATGTTTCTGATTTTGCTAAATATGGCAAAGCTATTCCGCTGAGTGTAGAAATTAATATTAAGCATTTACTGTTGATTAATTCTGTTTTGGGGCAAACATTCCTGTCTATTCAACAATTCATTCCAAAACTCCATCACGCTATTTCTGCACTAGACCAATTCCTGCCGAAACATTTTTTCCGGATTTTTAAAGTTTTTCATCCTGAGTCATTACGTTTGTGTGAGATCGAACAATATTTCACAAGTTATCGATTATTGTCTAAACATGCACAAGAGTTTCCTCAAATGCTGGCATATACCAAGCATATGAAACGAGGTTTTTGGCAGTATCAGGATTTATTGAGTAAACAGCATTTTTTGCAGGCAGAGGATGAATATTGGGAATTAGATCGGCTTGTTAAATTACCCATATTCACTTTAAAGCGTACAGTGAATTGGCTATACAAACAAAACGAACAGGTCAATGATTGGATTAGTCGGCATATTGGTGATGTAAACGTCAGAGTGACAATCACTGTATTAAGCCTGATTGATACTTCAAAAATCTCTCCTGATGTCATATTGGCTGTATTGAAGTATTTTAAAAATAGTGCCGCCCGCTTGTTTTTAATAGAGTGTCATTCATTTGCAATTACACATGAATGGCAAAAACATCCCAAGAATCGTCGTTATTGTTTTGGCGAATCACCAAGTGAACATAAATCACAGCAAAAGTTGATTTCAAATTCTTATTTATATATTGAAGAATGGTTGGATTTCGCTGCATTGATTCTTGGTGATCAAGCTCAATCCTATAAGAAAATATTTGCCAAGCTCAGCCGTGTTGTTCAGGCATTTATGTTGTTTGTTCAGCAGATTGCCAACCAATTACCTCCACAATTGCTAAGATTTATAGACCCTCAGTTGCAACAGCATCCTGATTTTTTTATTCAAATGCGCAAGCACAATATTCAGGTTGATGATTTTCGCAAGAAGTTTAAGCATATCAATACGGATCGAATGCCGCATTACAGTATCTATGACAGCTTTGTGCTTGATTATGTAATGTATTTATTTAATACGCATCATGAAATTGAACGTAATGTGACTTGGTCTGGTCTTTATCAACAAGCGAAGAAATGGCACATGCACAATGACCTTGTTGCTACAATGTCGAAGCTCAAAGAGAAAATCACAGTGGATTCGTGGGATCGCATTGCACCGATGCAAAAGATTTATTTTGAAGGCTGGTGTTATGAGGAGCTCAACAGTCTTCAAGGAATCACTCAAGAGTCTGTGGTTTTCAAACATTGTCTAGCTGTTTCATACAGCACAAGAATAGTGGAACGCGAATATGCTGCATTTCATATGTCAAATATAACCGAACCCAATCAAGTCATGACTTTAGGTTGTTATTATAAATTGGGACAGTTGAGTTTTGATCAGCTGCGTTTGCCCAATAATCATATCCCGGAGCAATATTACATAAGCAAGGCACTGGCATTTATTGAAAATGTAAATCAGCATTTAAAATGGAAAAGCAGTATTCAACCGAATGAGGAACTCGGTAACCTATAGCCATCGTTAACGGGGTTTATTCTGTTTTCTAAACTATTTTTGGCTTAACTTTTTAATTAAAAATCGTTAGGCTATAGCCGTCCCATCCTGTTTAGGTAATTCAAGGCTGTTATGAAACAAGAAACTGCACTCAAACTCATGAAAGCGGGTGAAAATGTCTTTTTGACTGGCTCTGCTGGTGCAGGAAAAACCTATACGTTGAATCAATACATCAATTATTTGAAAGTCCGCAAAGTCCCTGTCGCAATTACTGCATCTACTGGGATTGCTGCAACGCACATGAATGGTATGACAATTCATACATGGGCAGGTATCGGTATTAAAGACACGCTTTCAGATGATGATTTAAAGCGGATGAAAGAGCGTAAATATCTCAAAGAACACTTAGAAAATGCTCAAGTATTGATTATTGATGAAATTTCAATGTTGCATGCCAAGCAATTGAATTTGGTTAATCAGGTTTTGAAATATTTTAAAGAGTCTGATGATGCCTTTGGTGGAATTCAAGTGATTGCTGCCGGTGACTTCTTTCAGCTTCCGCCTGTAGGAAAAAATAACGAATTAAATCGTGATAAGTTTTGTTTTATGTCTAATGCATGGGTCGAGGCAAAATTTCGGGTGTGTTATTTGACTGAACAGCACCGCCAGGATGACTCAGCACTCAATGATATTCTCAATGCAATTCGTGCACAGCATATTCAGCCACAGCATATCCAAGCCTTACAGAATACGCGTCATCAAGATATCGGGGACACATTTACCCGTTTATATACACATAATATGGATGTAGATAGCATCAACTTTCAGCATTTAAATGCAATTGATGGAGATGACCATCAATTTGTTGCAGTCACAGATGGCAATGAAAAGCTGATAGAAACATTAAAATCCTCAGTTCGTGCACCCGAAGAACTAACCCTAAAAAAACATGCCAAAGTGATGTTTGTTAAAAATAATTTTGACATGGGATATATCAATGGCAGTTTGGGTGAAGTGATTGGTTTTGAAGAAGATGATGAAATGGGAATGTTGCCAAAGGTGAAAATGACCGATGGGACAACTTTATTGGTCGCTCCAGAAACTTGGTCGGTAGACAATGAAGGAGGCAAAACCATTGCAAGTTTACAACAAGTTCCACTGCGTTTGGCTTGGGCAATTACCATTCATAAATCTCAAGGCATGACTTTAGAAGCTGCTGAAATTAATTTGAGTCATACTTTTGAAAAGGGACAAGGTTACGTTGCTTTATCACGGCTAAAATCAATCGAAGGGCTTAGATTGCTTGGCTTTAATGATCAGGCATTAGAACTTGATAGTTTGGCAATCAAGGCAGATCGTCGTTTTCAAGAGCTTTCCAATGAAGCAGAACAGCACTATGCTGATGCTGATCTGACCACGCAGCACAATGCTTTTATTCGTCATTGTGGTGGAACTTTGAATGCTGTTGAAATAGAACGTAATGAGAAAAAACTGGCGCGTAATAACGGTAAAGTCAATTATGCTTCAGCTACATTGGACGAAACCCGAGAGTTGTTTGAAAGTGGTTATGAAATTCAAGACATTGCCATTGAGCGAGGTTTAACGCCAGCAACCATCATTAATCATTTGGCCAGACTGCATAAGGAGCAGGGGCTTGATATTTCTGTTGCCAATCCCGGTGAGGAAGTTGTAGAGAAAATACGGACTATTTATAAAAAATTAATGAAACGTCAGGATCCAAGTCATTTCAATGATGATGGGGCGATTAAATTACGCCCAATCGTAGAGCTGACAAGCCCCAAAATGGGTTATGACCAAGTGCGTCTAGCACTGCTGTTTGTCGAATAAAATCATTCTTGTGATGAAACAATGAATAAGTTTGAGAAAAAATTACTCAATTCGCGTATAGCAGTGTTATCAAAACACAAGCATATGCAGGATTATAGTCTCAGCTTTCAGTTATGCCCATTTTATCATGCACAAACATTAATTGATTCAAGTATTTCTTTTGAGGGACTGCCATTACCTTCATACAATTTAAAGGATTCGAGTGGCGTGAAGTTGATCTTTGATCAAGATGAATGTGATCAATTTAATGGCTGTTTTACGATCAACAGTATTCATAATCCAGTCGAGCTTTAGCAACTGGAATCTATTGAAAGTCGTGATGGCTTTTTAAAAGCTGTCGCAAAAATCAAAATTGTTTTTGAATTTGAACAATTTGATGATTATGAAAACCTAGAATTGGTCATCAGTTCTAGAGTTGCATCACAAATTTTATGATAAAACCGCTATCAATTAAGGTGAAGTAAATGCCACAGATGTTTATTGATTATTCTGACAATATCCAGAATTTAGATAAAAAGAAATTAATGCTGGGCTTAAACCATGCATTGTTCGATACGGGATTAGTGAGCGATGCGCATGATATTAAATCGCGAATTAAGTCAGTATCTGACTATCTGATCGGTTTTGGAGATGAGGATGGTGCAGACAAGCAACACGCATTTATCTTTGTGCGCTTACAAGGTCTGAGCGGACGCACAGAAGAACAAAAAGATTTAATGACTGAAAATTTGTCACAATTTCTACAATCATTTCAGGATTATTCAGCACAAGGCTTAGAAATTCAACTCTGTGTAGAATTTGCTGAAATGCCAAGAGAAATCTATAAAAAAGTCTTTGTGCGGAAATGATTTAACTGGGGCTGAGCATATAAGCCCCAAGTTTCATAGCCACCAAGATGTCTCATTGGACAAGGCTTATTTTGTATTGGTTGGTCGAGGACTTACAGGAGTAAGTCTGTCTTGCTAAACAGCCGGTTTAAAAATCTATCTGGATTTGCTTGAAGACCATGTCTTCTACAAAGTTTACTTTAAACTACAGGTTGAAAACCTGAATATCGCTATATTCCCAAATCCTATCCGCATTCATTTGATAAATTTCATCTAAGAACGCCACATTAAAACTTCCCACAGATGACGCTTTTTCATAAGCCAACCGACCTGCAATGGCAAAATGAATATGAGCTGAAATGGTGGCAATTGCGGGTGTGGTTACTGCACTATATGCCGCGATTAAAGCACCAAGAGCACAACCTGTTGCTGTGATCTTCGGTTGTAAAAAGCTTCCACCATTGATTTGAATCACATGATTAAGTTCTTTTGAAAGAATAAAATCTGATTCTCCAGAAATTGCTGCACATTCACAATGATTTAAAAGAGCATGAGCCTGCAAATAAACTTGATGACTTGAAACTGCACTATCAACCCCCTTGGATTCAACTTGGTTGCCTGCAAGTGCACTGATTTCTGATGCATTGCCACGAATAATGGTCGGATTAAGTAAAACCAGTTGATCAACCATTTCACTGCGCCATTTTAGAAATGGACCATAACCAACAGGATCAAGAACCCAAGGCGTGTTTTTAGCTGCAACAGTCTGTGCTGAAATCTGCATGGCTTGCATTTGTTCTGATGTTGGTGTTCCGACATTGATACTTAAGGCAGCAGCGATTGATGCAAAGCTTTCTGCCTCAAAAGGATTATCAATCATTGCTGGAGATGCACCAGCAGCCAATAGCACATTGGCAGCGTAATTTGCTGCAACACTGTTGGTAATACAATGTACCAAAGGCTGTTGTGTTTGTAGTTCGGTCCAAGCATCTACAACTTTTTGCAAGATAACATCAGTTTGGATATGAAGTTGATCCGATTGAGAATGGCTAATATTTTCAGGATGATTCATATAAGGTCCTTACTGAGTGAAGTAGTGGTCTTGGTGTTTACAGTTTCGACAGAATAATGTCACATAATTCTGAGCATCATATTCAACGGTGAGCTCATTTGACCCACAATACATGCAGCGTTTCTGTGAATAGAAATTTAAACGCGGTTCAATCTTTTTCCAGGATTTCCAAACGGGTTGAAAGAAGATGCCTTCATCGTAGCCTAAAAATTGATAAAACAGAATTTCACTCATTTTACTCAATGGAATATTAGGAGGGCGAGGAAGCGTCGAGGTTTCCCATTTTTCCGCTAAGGCACGTTCACGATATTGCTGTACAGTTTTCTTAAGAATATTGGTGTTGATGAAATTTTCATTACGCACTTGTAATGCTTTTTTCTGATACAAGTATTCTAGGGCTGTTTGAATCAAGTAGAAAATCTGTCCAACCGCCAGAGAGTCAAGTAGCCGATAGCAAAAGCTTTGGAAGTTTTTATTTCCTGAAATCTGAATACCCCAAGTACGGCAATAGTGCTGGGTAAATTGCACGATCTCCTGATACAGCACCACATAAAGTGCATTTTTAACTTCTTCTGAATTTCTAAATGGTATGCCCTGGCTCAAATTTTCATAAAACCAATGGCGGAGCTGAGTGGTAATACTAAATAGACTGGGTTCAGAATAACCATCTAAACGAACATTGATATAGTATTGATGTGCATCATCACTAAAGTCTTTAGGCACCAGTATATTTTCTTTAATCAGTTGATTAAGAAGCTGACTTTGAAAATAATAGTTGGGTGTAATCGCGTGGTATTTTATTATTTCCCAGTCAATAAACTCATGATGATGCGTATTTTCATGCACTTGATTGTCTAAAAGACTTAATAAAAATAATTTATGCAAAAAACTGAGATGATCTAAACCTATTTCAAAATCATCTTTTTTCTTTAATTTTCTGGTTTCTTGCAGACGTGTTTCTTTAATTAATTTACGCCGTTTACTTTGACAGGTTTCACAATGGCAATTACCTTGCTGGTTTGGAAAAACCTGATGATGACAATGGCTGCATTGGTGAAAGTGAATTTCTTTTTCAAATTCTTCAGCCTCAATATAATACATACTTGCCTGACACAATGGACAAAATGCACTTTCATCGAGCTGTTTTTGTAGAATTTGAAGCATATGGAATTAAATACAAATTTATTGATGACTTTTCATTATACACATCTATATTGAGGAAAGCTGATTGCTTAAAATGAATGTTTTATAAAATCTAGCTATCTGATGATGTTTGATGCAATCGTATGGTTATTCAATGAGATTGAAAGATTGAATCTCAATTATCGAATTCAACTGATTGATACGTTTGAGGTATCAGCATGGGATCATTTTCTAATCTTTCCAACGCCAAACTACATTGAATGTCGATATGGTGTTTTTCGACTTACAACACTTCGACAGATTCAAATTGATTCGATTGAAAATCGTTATATCGGGCGGCGAGTGGCTTCGAAACGTATTGACCATTCTGGACTGTTGGAAGAAAAAATATAGCACTCCAGATTGCATTACTCTTTTGAAAATCATGTATTCACGATCACTTTATACAAGTAGCAGTGTCGAGATTGTTAAACATTCAACATGTATAAGTGAAAGTGGCAAATACGGGGCTGATTGTATTTGCCACTAAAAATGGAATTTAAAGTACAAGCTAGATACTGATAGAAATTAATAGGCAGCAGGACAAGGTAGTTTTGAATCCTCAAAATGATCCATTTTAGCTTGTAATAAAGCTTTAGCCTTTTGAGCTGAAACTCTGTGCTGTCCTAGGCAATCATAGTGTCTTAAAATACTGCTGACATCCTCTGTCGATAATGGAATACCTTCACAAGTCATAAATAATGCAATCACTTGATGATCTACTTTTGCATCACTCAGCATTTGCATGGTCTTGATATTTTCAACACGGACAATATGGTCTTTAAAAATCATGTTGCACCTCTTTTTCTGTTGAGTATCTTTTATTGTGCGATATGCACCTATTAAAACAAGCAAGAATTGTGCTCAAAATGTAGTCGCTTTGAAAAAAGTGTAATGTTATACAAACTCAGCTGATTGTTATAATGAGTCCATGTTTTAAATGAATTTAATGTAAAGTAGTCACTTTAAAAATCTGGTTGTAATGATCTTTGCAACATTTACAGTCAATTGCAGAAGGGTAAAATGACTGCTTTGCAAGTCAAATAGCGATTCAATGTTTTGACCAAAATGGATTCTATATTGACTTGAATCTGGGGTAAATCTCTGTCAAATCAGATGCTTTTGATCAAGATCGAGGCTAAATAATTAATACGCTAAATAAAAATAAAGAGCCAATCAATGATGTTTCAGGATAAAACCGCAGTCATTGTCATAAAACTGTCATCACCACATTGCATAGTGCAATAAATTTTACATATTTTTGACATAAGAGTAGGGCAACATGGCATTTAAATACGGCATTGCTGCATTGAGTTTAATGTTAAGTGGGTCAGTTTTTGCAGCAGTCACGCTATCTGCGCCAGAAGAAATTGTTGTATTGGCTGTAAATGATCAAGAAGTCAATTCAGGTTTGATTCGCAAGAAGAACGAATATCAAGTTGATCCAGGTCAGACGGCGGTAAGTGTACGTTATCAGCAGTATTTTGAGCATTTAAACGGTGAACACGATATTTTAAAATCAGGTGTGGTTACGATTACAGCACCTGATTTAAAAGATGGGCAAAATTATAAATTGGCTTTGGTCGGTGCACCCAAGAATTTTGATGATGCAAAAAAATATGCAGAACAGCCAACGATTGCAATTTTAGACAATAATAATCGATTAGTGGTTCAACAAACAGGTGCCAATACTGAAGCCAAACCATGGTTTGGTTCTGGCGTATTTGGGCGTGTGATTGATTTAACTTCAAGTAAAAAAACGCCTGTAAATCAACCTGCACCAGTATATGCCGCGCCATCTCAAGCGGCGGTTTCAAATACTGCACAAAAAAGTGTACCTGCTGTAGCCAATGGCAATGCTGCTGATCAGCAATTGATTCAAATTTGGCAAAAAGCAAGCAAAGCAGAACGTCAAAAGTTTATGACTTGGTTGGCTGATCAATAGAGTCAGATGACACTTTGCAGATGTTTATGTTTGTGATGTTAAAGATTTTTAGGCAAGATCAAAGACCATTTCGATGGTCTTTTTTAATGATTTATAGATTAAAGGATCTATTTTTTTGTTTGAGAAAAATATTTAAGCTCGATATTTCTATTCAAAAACCACGCTTCAAGATTGCTACGCAAAACTGCTTTTCAAAATAGTCATTAGGTTTTATAAAGTCATTTGTTCACAATAAAATGATAGCCTTAAAATTCAATGAAACATCAGCTTAGATTTAGATCTGCACAAATTTTAGATATTCAGAAATTGGTTGATTTGATCAATTGCGCCTATCGGCAACAACAGGGAAATAGTTGGACAAGTGAAGTACAAATGGTCACCGGTGCTCGAATCAATGCCGAACAATTGGCACAAATGTTGTCAGCTGATCATTTTAAATTATTTATTGCTGAATACGCTGAAGAGATGGTGGGATGTATAGGTCTAACATTTCAGCCATTGGCTGTGGAGATTGGTACATTTTGTATAGCACCGAAAATGCAAAATCAGGGGATGGGTAAGGAAGTGCTGGATTTTGCAGAACGCTACGTACGAGATGATATGCGATCCATTTATCCTGATTTAACGTATTTTGTCATGTGGGTACTCAGTGTCCGTCAGGAGTTGATTGCTTATTATGAACGCTGTGGTTATCAACCAACGGGGCTAATTGATGATTATCCTTTAAGTGCAAATGTGGGTACACCAATTATAGATTTACATTTAGTTGAAATGAAAAAGAATATAGCTGACAGGATTTGAACTGATATCAAACAAAAAAAACCCTGAATAAATCAGGGTTTTCTTGTTTTTAGATTAGGTCAAGAACCAGGTGTAATAGCCCCACAGCATAAGTGGCCATGCCACATAGGGGCTAAACAGCCATTTCCATAACCAAAACTGTGGCAGAAATCCTACACCATGTATAAATCCACCTGAGATACCAATCATGACCAGCATCAGAGCACTATGGTTATAGTGCCCATTGGCATCAAGCATTGCACCAGGGTGAATGAGTAATACAGCTGCAAGTGGCAATGCCATCAAAAACGAAATGGCCATTGCAAACTTGTTCGGCTTCCTTTCTTTTGTTGTCATTGCGATCTCTGCCATGGTTTATTCCTCATCTAAATCTTGATGATGTTCGATATAGAGGGCACTTAACACACCTGCAAAGCATGCCATCAAGATCCCTAAAATCCAAGCGAAATACCACATAATATTCTCCTATTTGCTTAGACACAGCCTTAATACAGGCTGTGTGAGTTCTCTTGAACATGTTTGTTGGTAATGACGCCCCACATTTTGTAATAGCACCATGTGGTGTAGGCTAAAATCACTGGAACAAATATAGAAGCCACTACAGTCATTACCGTTAGGGTATTTTTACTCGAAACAGCATCCCACATGGTTAAGCTTACAGTAGGATTGATACTTGATGGCATTAAGAATGGGAACAGAGCAAAACCAGCGGTTAAAATTGAACCTGTTACAGCTAAGGTCGAACCTGTAAAGCTCATACCTGCTTTATTTTTTCCTGCACCGAAGATGATCAGGATGCCCCCCAAGATTGCTGAAACTGGTGCCAGTATCGTGATCGGATAAGTTGAATAGTTATTCATCCAACCGTGGTTACCTGTAGTCAAAACCTCTTTTGCCAATGGATTTGCAACAGCATTGGTATCAAAAGGTTTGACTAAGGTATAGCCCTCGATTCCACCAAAATACAGCCAAGCACCAACAGCTAGGAAACACACCAAAAATATTGTACCCATGAGTTGAGTGGCTTTTGCTGAACGTTGACGTAATACCCCATCAGTACGAAGCATTAACCAAGCGCCACCATGTGCACAAAGCATTGATAAACTGACAATACCGCAAACTAAAGCAAATGGATTGAGTAGCGCAAAGAAACTACCTGTATAGGTTGATCGTACAGTTTCATCCAAGGTAAACGGTACACCCAAGAACATATTACCAAAGGCAACACCGAACACCAGTGCAGGTACTGCACCACCAATGCATAAACCCCAATCCCATGAGTTGCGCCATTTGGTATTTTCAAGTTTAGAACGGTAGTCGAAACCAACAGGTCTGAGGAATAGTGCGAATAAGACCAGTAACAGTGCCCAATACATACCTGAGAATGCTGTGGCATAGACCATTGGCCAGGCTGCAAAGAGCGCACCACCGGCAGTGACAAACCAGACTTGGTTGCCTTCCCAGTGTGGAGCAATCGTGTTAATGGCTGCACGACGCTCGTCATCTGTTTTACCTACAAACGGCATCAATGCCATTGAGCCCATATCGAAACCATCGGTGAGCGCAAAGCCGATCAGTAAGACACCAACCAGAACCCACCAGATAATTTTGAGAAGTTCATATTCGATCATGATTGAGCCTCCCCAGCTTGAGCTTGTTGAGCTTCAAGTTTTTCAAAGTGATATTTACCAGTATGTAAAGAACTTGGTCCTAAACGTGAGAACTTGATCATGAGATACATTTCAATAATCAACAGCACAGTATAGAACGCTGCTAATGCAATGATTGAACCCCACACATCACCAGTGCTTAAACTTGATGCGGATAGGTGTGTAGGGAGAACTTCACCAATGGTCCAAGGTTGACGACCACCTTCAGCAACATACCAGCCAGTTTGTGCTGCAATCCAAGGAAGTGGTAAAGCAAACAATGCAAATTTAAGTAACCATGGTTTATTTTCAGCATTACGTTTTGCTACTGCAAAAGTTGCAAGGATAAATAGAAGGAGCATTAAGAAACCAGAAGCCACCATTGCACGGAAAGAAAAGAACAATGCTGTTACGTTAGGAATCGTATCTTTGGTTGCTGCCTGAATGTGTGCTTCAGAAGCATCCGTGACATTTTCAGTATATTTTTTAAGGAGTAAGCCATAACCTAAATCTTTTTGGTTCTCTTTAAAAGATGCCATAAGTTCAGGAGAGCGGTCACCGGCACGAAGTTTTTCAAGTTCACTATAAGCCACCATACCATTGCGGATACGTGCTTCATGTTGAACCATTAAGTCTTTAAGCCCCGTTACTTCTTTATCCAATGAGCGTGTTGCAATAATACCCATAGCATAGGGAATTTTTATGGCATAGTCAGTACGTTGTTCTTCTTGGTTTGGAATACCAAATAGAGTAAACGGTGCAGGTGCTGGGTGAGTTTCCCATTCAGACTCGATTGCAGCCAGTTTTGTTTTTTGAACATCACCCAGTTCATAACCAGATTCGTCACCCAGTAAAATGACAGAAAGTGTTGATGCTAAACCAAAAATTGCAGCGATGGCGAAAGAGCGACGCGCAAAAGGTAAATCACGTTTTTTCAATAAGTAATAGCTTGAAATGGCTAAAACAAAGATTGCCCCAGTGACATAACCTGCTGAAACAGTGTGAACAAATTTTACCTGAGCAACAGGGTTAAAAATCAAAGCACCAAAATCTACAAGTTCCATACGCATGGTTTCAAAATTAAATTCTGAACCGACAGGATTTTGCATCCAACCATTGGCAACTAAAATCCACAGTGCAGATAAATTCGAACCGAGCGCAACCAACCATGTCACACTTAAATGTTGAACTTTTGAAAGGCGATCCCAGCCAAAGAAGAATAAACCAATAAAAGTTGATTCTAAAAAGAATGCCATCAATCCTTCAATGGCAAGTGGCGCACCAAAAATATCACCGACATAGTGAGAGTAGTACGCCCAGTTTGTACCGAACTGGAATTCCATAGTCAGACCAGTGGTTACGCCTAGAGCAAAGTTAATACCGAAAAGTTTGCCCCAGAATTTGGTCATGTCTTTATAGATTTCTTTACCAGAAATCACATAAGTGGTTTCCATAATGGCAAGAATAAAAGCCAGACCGAGAGTAAGAGGTACAAATATAAAGTGATACATCGCGGTCATTGCAAATTGGAACCGCGAAAGATCGACCACGCTTTCAGAAATCATCAACGTGTCTCCTTGATTTGGGAAGGACTGCCAGCAATACGCTCAGCAACTTGGTTATCAAAATCTTTAGGAATAGTCGGCGCATCAAACCAGATATGTTTGATCGTCATTAAAAGTGCAATCTTAATTATTAATATGATTGCAATTTCTCTGACTAACCGACGGTTTAAATCATTAGGTTTTAAGCTCATGCGTTAAGCCTATTATTTAAATATGCTTATATTATTAAACAAAACACAACAAGAAATAAATAGATAAAACACTTAAAATAAAAATATATTATTAAACATAATTAAAACAAATACTTATTATTTTTATATGCTAAAAAATATACTAAAAAACAATGGTTTTAAAGTTGATCAAAATACTTAGAATTAATAAAAATAAAACCAACTAAAATGGTATTGTTTAGATTTTATTAAACCAACTAAAATGGTTTGATTTATTCTTAATCAAGAATAAACCTGATGAAAACGGTTGGTTTAATTCCGATGTATTATTTTTATTAAAAATAGAATTTAGAGAATCAAAAACTAGCTGTCGATTTTTATCAGGCTTTATTTGCCCTGATTAAAAATTCAAAAAAAAGATCAATTAAATAAGAACTGTCATTGATTTGGTGATGAAATATAAGCTGTAATTTTTGTTCTGGACTATACAGCATTGTCTAAATTTTATTCACTTCAACTAATCAATAGTAAGGTCAGGGATAAAAGAGGGATTTTATGAAAGGCTGGGTTGTTATTGGGGCTTCAATCAATGATATGTGTATGTCACCGCATGGCAAACACAGCGATTATGGCTCTACTTGATCATGTTCATGAATGGGGTATTAAAGATCGATAGACGACAGATTTTCCTCGGATATTAGTTTACGAAGAACATTTGGTTTTTACAAAACCGCATAGGATTCACCCATACAGAAACATCAATTTGCAGAGTTGGTTTCGGTACAGACTCCAATAATTGCTTTTACCCTCAGGATGGTTGAGTTTTCTGTGATACATAAAGGCTCATTTGCTTGAGTTTGGACACCGGATTTTACATATGATCATTCATTGGGTAGGGGGCTTCAACATAGACCGAATCACTTCACATATACATTGATGATTACTTCATTTTGATCCCTACGGTGGTTTGCTCGCGTGATCATATGGCATCTAGTAAAATGAATATTGAAATTTACATTACTAGGCACCTGCGTATCAAAATCACAGTTGTACATGTTATGTATATACAAAGCTGAAAAGTTAAATCAAGCTCAAATTGATACATGTGTTAAGCGTTTTCAAACTAAAATTACAAAATGAACAAGCTGATGAATTTCTGAGCATCTTGAATGCTGAGGATCGACCCACAAAATACTCACAAAAAAGATGTGGGATTAATCCTAGTCTGAACTAAATAGCTGGTTGGATGTAGAAATTTTCTTGGCGATGTAATGGGATTTTCGGAAACGGATTAAGATGATTTGAGATTGAAACTCTAGTTCACCAAACTCAGGTTCGACTTGGACATAGTGAAGTTGACCATTTTCATCACGGACACGCGCTTGCGCAGAAAAACCAGGACGCGCATTGCCACTTGACACTGTTGCAAGGCGTCCAAGTAGATCCACTTGATTGGTCGTGATTTTGGGCTTAATCACTTGATCAAGACAGTGAATCATAAACACGGTAAAAAAAATTGCGATCACCAATGCTGGCAAAATCACATAATACCAAGCAGCAAATTCTTGTTTGGTGGCAAATATGGATAATTGTAAAAAATAGCCTGCAAAACTAAAGTTGAGCAATAAAAAAACGAAGATAAGAACTTTTGAAAATTTTACTTGTAAAAGTGGAGATTCAGTCAACCAATCAGGAGAAACTTTTTTCAGAAAAGTACTCGGTCGGATGCCCAGATAATAGCCAAAAGTTTCTGCCATGCTCAGTAAAATTAAAGCCAATACACTGAAATGAAAAGGCATTAATTCATGTTCAAATAGGAATTGCAGCATGGCAGCGTCCTTGATCATTCATCTACAATGTAGATTCCACCATCCGAATGAACTGAAATATTAACTTTTTCCAGCTTATCACCAAGACACGGACCAGAAATACATACACCCGTTTCGACTTCAAATAAAGCCCCATGAGTTGAACACTGAATATACTCTCCGTCTTGATCTAAAAATTGATTTTCAAGAAATTCTAGTTCTGTTTGAAGATGCGGACACACGTTTTGATAGGCATAAAAAGCCCCATCCCTTTGAGTGATAAAAATTGTATCGCCTGTCATTGTATCGAAGGCGCGTGCTTTACGCTCTTCGATTTCATCGGTCATTGCAATTTTTTCAGCCATTTTATGCGCATTCCTTTTTGAATGTTTCGAGGAGATTTGCGTATTCTGTAATTTCCAAACGTGGTCCAAATTGAGCCACCACTTCACTTGAAACAAGAATAGCAAGTTGTGCAGCTGTTTGTAAATTTTCACCACAATTTAACGCATACAGGAAAGCGCCAGAAAATGCATCGCCAGCACCATTTGCATCAACGGCATTGACTTTACGACCAGGGACATAAAAATGTTGAGCTTGATTCGAGACTAAAGCGCCTTTCGCACTTAAAGTGATCACGACATCTTGGCTCATGGTTTTTAACTTTGCCAAAGCCGCTTCGACAGTATCCGTTTCCGTATACAGCATTGCTTCTTGTTCATTACAGAAAATCAGATCAACACCATCGTCAAGTAATTCGTTTAAACCTTGGCGAGCGTACTGTACCATGGCCGGATCGGAAAGGGTGAGGGCGATTTTAACATTATGTTCACGTGCAATCTGGCGTGCTTGCTTGACAGCTAAGCGTGCAGTATCACTGGTAGATAAATAACCTTCAATATAGAGCCATTGGGCTGTTTTTAAAGGTTCAAAATCCATTTGCTGTGCTGAAAGTTCCGCAGTAATTCCTAAATAGGTCTGCATGGTACGTTCCGAGTCATCACTGACAAGTACCATACATGTTCCTGTTACACCTTCGCTGATAGATTTTTGTGAAGTTATGATTCCTGCATCATTCAAGCCGTCAAGATAAATGCGGCCCAATTCATCATTACCTACACGACAAGCATAAAATGCTGAAGAACCCAATGCGCTGAATGCAACTGTGGTATTGGCAGCAGAACCCCCTGAAGCTTGTCCTTTATAAACTTGGCTGGCATTTAAATTGTTGTAGAGTTGGGCTTGAGTGTCACCATCAGCCAATTGCATGGTGCCTTTTTGCAAATTTTGTTCAGTTAAAAAGTCATCTGAAACTCTAAATTCTTGGTCAATTAATGCATTACCAATTGCAAAAAGATCAACTGTTGCCATGTTCTTCATCACATCAATGTTAAAAAACTAAAGTTTACACCAATGCTTAGCTTTACAGTAGTTTGTTGAAAAAAAATCATTTATGAATAAAGTGCTACATTCTTCAATTTTTATAAGTTCTGCTATTGCACAGCTATTGAATAGTTCCTAAGATTCAAACACAAGCTCTATCTTGAGTTCGCTATATCATCAGGTTATAGATCGAGAATAGATAAAAGTTGAGTCAATGGTCTATCGTTTTTAAACACATTGGAGATTGAGTGAATATTTTAATTCAGCAGGTTGATCAATTGCCTGCACAAATTCAAGATTTAGCCATTATTGCTGAAAAAGAAGGTTTTCACTTTATTCAACGGCTGATTGACGAATTTCAACAAGGAAAAAATAAATTCAATCGTCAAGGTGAGTTTTTACTGGTGGCATTTGATGAAGACAAACTGGTTGCTTGTGGTGGTCTGAATATTCAAATGAGCGAAGATAGCGAGACCAATCAAAAGCCTGAAACACAGCATAAAATCGGTCGTGTGCGTCGTTTCTATGTTTTACCTGAATATCGAAAAACCGGTTTAGGCAAACGTTTATTACAAGAACTTGAAAAAAAAGCAAAATCTCATTTTTCTGCACTGTGCTTAAATAGCGAAAAAGATGCAGCGCCATTTTATCAAAAGCAGAATTATGTATTTGTTGAAAATCACCCCAATTATAATTATTTCAAATATCTGATTTAGTGAATTGAAAAATTTTTCCCCAAGAAGGTTTTTCGTACTGTTCAAACAAAGCAATGGGCAAGTATGAGCCTGTTGGGGGAGATGATTTTGGGGATTGATCTAAATTAACCTGAATTCACTATAAAATTCTGGATGCAATATGATCCGCGGAACCGTCATCCGCAACTGTTTAAGGCAGGATCGCTTTTATAATGTATTGTTTCTGTGCTTGCTGAATAGACGGGAGCTGACGAGTTTTGCGCTGAGCAGCGATATCGATGAGAAAGATGATGACTTTTGCGGAGTTTGACTTCTCATACTGAAACAAAAGTATACTGAGCCATAGGCTGATCAAATATGGATAAAAATCAGCAAAATTTAGTGAAGTCGATTGCTTATGAATAAATTAAAAATGTAGCTGCCTCGAATTCACATTAAATTAATCTCCAAAACTAAGTTCTGATCAATTTATAAATGAGATACACATTTGTTTTTAAATGTTTTAAATTTATAAGTCGCAACAATCATCATAACAGTGTTCATCCTAGATTATTGAATCCAGGTGAAGACCCATAAAATCCTTTTAATTTTGTTTTAAGCCTAGATGTTGATTATTACATTCAATAATTTATTTCAGAATAATGAGAATGGCAGACAAAGGTCTAAATGAACTGATCTCTAAAGTTCCGCAAGTCACACTACTGTTTTGGATCACTAAAATTTTGGCGACTACATTTGGTGAAACAGCAGGAGATGCTGTTTCAATGTCGCTTAATCTGGGGTATTTGATCAGTACCTTTATCTTTGCTTTTATTTTTATTGCTCTTGTCTATTGGCAGATTCGCGCCAAGACTTATCACCCTTATTTGTATTGGTTTACGATTATTGCAAGCACGACAGTGGGGACGACATTGGCAGATTTTGTTGATCGTTCTCTGGGTATCGGTTATTTAGGCGGAAGTACTTTATTGCTGAGTTTGGTCGTCTTGACCTTATATGGCTGGTATAAGGTGGAAGGTACGATTTCACCCCATATCAACCAGCCCCGAGCAGAACTGTTCTACTGGTTGACCATTACATTTTCACAAACTTTAGGTACAGCTTTAGGGGACTGGTCATCAGATACAGCTGGTTTGGGGTATACGGGTGGGATTGTGCTGTATGTGGTGCTGATTTTAGTCGTGATCACATTGTATCTATTTACAAAAACATCCAGAGTGATTTTGTTTTGGACGGCATTTGTGCTTACCCGTCCATTGGGTGCAGTGGTCGGGGACTTTCTGGATAAACCGATTGACCATGGTGGATTAGCCCTGAGTCGTTTTACAGCATCGGCTGTATTATTGATTGCAATTTTTCTGTGTATTTTTATTGCACAGCGCTGGGATACAGATAAAACAACCGACTCAAACCCGTACTCATGAACATGTTCAGTTCAAAAAGCTAAATTTTACAGTGGTGGCTGAAGATTTTGGTCATCACTTTTTTTATTTCACCTATTTGCCAGTCTTGATATTTTACAAGCAAAGCGTGATTAATTCTGATCAGTTTACTAAGAATTAGTGTTAGGAATGAATCGCATTTATTTAAGTTTCAGTTATACTTAAACGCATAGATAAACATTTAATATTGGAGATCGCATGACTGTAGATGTCACTGAAACCTTATCTCAAACTGTTCATCCTGCGTTTCAGCTGGTACGTCAACACCATGTAGAAGCTTTAGACATTTTAGTGTCTGAATATAAACATAAAGTGACTGGTGCAATGCACTACCATTTGGCTACAGATCACGATGAAAACGTGTTTCTTGTTGCTTTCCGTACTCAACCGATGGACTCCAAAGGTGAGGCACATATTCTTGAACACACAGCTTTGTGTGGTTCAGAAAAATTTCCTGTACGCGACCCATTCTTTTTGATGATTCGCCGTTCATTAAATACATTCATGAATGCATTCACAGCAGCAGATTGGACAGCGTATCCTTTTGCGACACAAAACAAAAAAGACTTCCAAAACCTCTTGGAAGTCTATATGGATGCTGCTTTTGCTGCTAATTTAAATCCTTTGGATTTTGCGCAAGAAGGCATTCGTATTGAACTGGAGGATGGTCAGCCAGTTTATAAAGGGGTGGTGTTTAATGAGATGAAAGGTGCAATGAGCTCGCCTTCTGATCAGCTTTATCACCAGTTGGCACATCATTTGTTCCCGAAAACCACGTATCATTATAATTCTGGAGGTGATCCTAAGGAGATTCCAGACCTGAGTTATGAAGAATTAGTGGCTTTCTATAAATCACACTATCACCCAAGTAATGCAATCTTCATGACTTTTGGTGACCAATCTGCCTATCATTTGCAAGAACAATTTGAGAAGTTAGCACTTTCTAAGTTTACCAAAGGTGAAACGATCTATTCAAAAGAAGAGCAACGTTTAACCGCACCTATTGACGTACAAGAAACCTATGCAGTTGATGCAGAAGATTTAAAAGATAAAACATATCATATTCTGTCATGGTTATTGCCCAAAACCAGTGATGTCAAACTGCGTTTAGGCATGCGTTTGGTTGAAGGCGTTTTATTGGAGAACTCTGCTTCACCATTACGTCATTATCTTGAGACCTGTGGTTATGCACAATCTACAGGTCCAATCATGGGCGTAGATGATTCAAACTATGAGATGACTTTCTATTGCGGTGTACAAGGTTCAAATCCTGAACATGCTGAAACTTTTAGAGAAGGCGTGTTGAATATTCTACAGGAGGTTGCTTCAAAACCGATTGACAAGGATATGGTGGATGCGATTTTACATCAAATTGAATTACATCAACGTGAAATCAGTGGTGATGGTACTCCTTATGGTTTAACCCTGATCTTGAATGGTCTAGGTAGCGCAATTCATCACAACGATCCAATTCATGCATGGGATGTGGATAGCGTTATTGCTGAAGTCAAAGAAGAACTCAAGGATCCAATGTGGTTATCGAACTTAATTCAAGTTCATTTATTGGATAATCCACATCGTGTACAAATGACGCTTGTACCAGATGCAGATAAATCTGCACGTGAAGCACAAGAAGAAAAAGCACGTTTGGCAAAAATTGGTGCCGCTTTAAGCGATGCGGATAAAGCTGAAATTATCGCACAAACAGAGGCTTTAAAAATTCGTCAAGAGACACCAGACGATTTAGACCTATTGCCTAAGGTTGGCTTGGAAGATATTCCCGCTGAGTTGCCCATTGTTCAAGGTCAATTACGCGAAATTATCTGCAACGGAATTGATACACCCTTGAATTTGTATCATGCAGGTACCAATGGCATTTATTATCAGCAAGTATTGATTCAAATTCCTGAACAGATTGTCAAATCTCCTTATTTCAACCTATTATCCGTTTTAATGGGTGAAGTAGGTGCAGGTGAGTACGACTATTTAGAGCTGCAACAGCTGCAAACTGCTGTGAGTGGCGGTTTGGGTATGGGGGCATCGTTACGTTCTAAGACAGATGATAAAGGTCAGATTAGTGCTTGGTTAACGCTGACCACTAAATCATTGACGGATAGATTTGATGCGATTGGACTACTCAAGCTTGCTTTTGAGCAATTACGTTTTGATGAGAAAGACCGTATTATCGAACTATTACAACAGCGTAAGACACGTTGGGCTTCACGTTTATCTGGTTCTGGTCACAGTTATGCAATGCAAACTGCATCGCGTCATATGAGTGCTTTGGCTAAACGTGATTATGATAATACCGGTTTGGGTGCATTAAATTGGCTTGGTGATCTGGTTGCAAAAATCGAAAATGATGTAGATGCTTATAACGAATTCATTGAAGAATTAAAATCAATACATCGTGGTTTAATGCTTGCACCAAAACAATTCTTATTGGTGTGTGAGGAACATCATTCAGAACGTCTGGTGGAAGAAGTCCAAAAAGCTTGGGATAAATTGCGCGTAAATCAAGCACCGGTATATTTGTCTAAAGTAGAGCAAGATGATAGTCATGCCGATCAAGCTTGGTTGATTCAAGCCAATGTCCAGTTCTGTGCCTCTGCTTATCAAGCGGTGGAAGTTTCACACCCGGATGCAGCACCACTGATGGTTCTGGCTGGTTATTTGCGTAATGGTTTCTTACACAGTGCGATCCGTGAAAAAGGCGGCGCCTATGGTGGTGGAGCGAGTTACGATGGCAACGCATGTTCTTTCCGCTTTTATAGTTATCGTGACCCACGCCTTGCAGAAACCTTCCAAGACTTTGATGCAAGTTTGGACTGGCTGTTGAACAAGGAACAGCATGCTTATCAGCTTGAAGAAGCAATTCTGGGGTTGGTTTCAAGTATGGATAAACCCGGTTCTCCGGCAGGTGAAGCAATCACGGCATGTTATGCCTTGCTTCATGGACGCACTCCAGCGTTTAGAAAGCAATTACGTGAACGTTTATTAAACGTTACAATTGATGATCTTAAGCGTGTGACACACACTTATTTGCGAGAGCAAAAACCTGTACGCGCGGTGGTTGCTCCAGTTGCTAAAAAAGAAGTGTTGGAACAATTAGGTTTTGAAATTAAAAAAGTCAATTAACTCAAAATAAATTCTTTCTGGAGAATTCTATGTCGTTCAAAAGTTTTGAACGTACACCAGTGAATCTGAGCATCTTAATGATGCTCAGTTTTGGTTTGGTGACCACTGTTTATGCAGACGATGCAGCTCAAGTGAATCCTGCAAGCACTCAAGCTTGTGTGGCACTGGAATCAAATGCAGATCGTTTGGCTTGTTACGATAAGATATTTAAAACGCCTGCAGTTCCCGCTCAAGTGTTGGTTTCAGAACAGCGTGCAGCGATGGATATCGAGAAAGCAAAGCCGGAACCTGTAACGCTTAAAGAAAAAATTGGGCAAACTGCTGAAAATTTATTTGCCATTCATGGCGACAAGATTGATCCAAACACCTCGTTATTGGATCGCCGTTGGGAATTGTCTCAAGACAGTAAACTGGGGACATGGAATATTCGTGCACATCAACCCGTTTATTTACTTCCGGCTTTTTGGACCAGCAAAAAAAATGAATTTCCACATAGTCCAAATCCACAGAATACTGTAGATGAAGATCAGAATTTAAAATCAATGGAAGCCAAATTCCAAATTTCCTTAAAAACCAAGGCAGTCGAGAATCTGTTTGGAAATAATGGTGATCTTTGGCTGGGCTACACTCAATCTTCGCGCTGGCAGGTATATAACAGCGAGGAATCTCGTCCATTTCGAGAGACCAATTACGAACCTGAAGCAAGTCTGATGTTTAGAACCAATTATAATTTATTGGGTCTAAATGGTCGTTTGTTGGGATTAACATTAAATCATCAATCAAATGGTCGCTCTGATCCACTTTCACGCAGTTGGAATCGAGTGATTTTAAATCTTGGCTTTGAAAAAGATAATTTTGCATTGATGGTTCGTCCATGGTACCGCATCGAAGAAGATTTCAAAGACGATAATAATCCAGATATTAAAAACTATATTGGGCGTGGCGACTTAACAGCATTCTACCGTTGGAATGATAATGATTTTTCGCTGATGCTGCGTCACTCGTTAAAAGGTGGTGATGATTCACATGGGGCGATGCAATTTGATTGGGCATTTCCAATCAAAGGCAAACTTCGTGGACATTTCCAGTTATTTGATGGTTATGGTGAGAGTCTGATTGATTATAATCATCGAGCAACTTATGTTGGCTTAGGTGTTTCTTTGATGAATTGGTACTAGTGGTTTTTGATGTTTAAATAAAAAAGCCGGTATTTGATTTATTTGTTAATTAAAGCTGCTGTAACAAGCAACAGCAGCTTTAATTTAAAAAACAGCAGTATATAGATATTTTTTAATTGTGATAAAACCCATTCAATTATCGTCTGAAATTTGTTGTTGATCATTTTTTTTAAATTACGTATAGATCAACAGTTTACGATTTGCTTAAATTGTGATGTGGATTGCATGTCGATAGATTATTGTTTTGAATCTAGGTCTAAAACAATTCATTGGCTTGTTATTGCAATTGAAGATTTGTTTAACGAATAATTATAATTTGATAGCTTTTTAGAGATTAAATTTCAGTTTACATCATCTCAGAGTATAAAAAAAACAGTATTCTATTTTAATATTTAAGTCATTTGAGCGGTATTTTTCATCATACAGATATGATAAAAATGAAAGCTTACGGAGCTGTATTAGAGAAGTAGCTTATATGGATATCTATCTCTAATGACTAAAAATGATAAAGCAAGTTTGGATCAAGTCTAATGTCAAATGAACAGATTAGCACACATGATGCTAATTTATATGCCATCAATAACCGTTTAACTTTTCGACTCTTTCAACTCGGCAATACGCTTGATCGAATGAGTAGTAAAGAACTTGGCGTTTCTCCAGTGCACTGGGCTGTACTTGGGGCATTGTCAAGAGAGCAGGTAAGAACGGGAATGTCTTTTTCTGATTTGACAGAATATCTTGGGGTAAGCCGCCAAAATCTGGATGGTGTTCTTAAGCGTTTAGAGCGTGACCAACATGTCATTCGTTTCGCAGATCAAATTGATCGACGTGCAAAAAAAGTGATGTTAACGGAACAGGGGCTGATATTTTGGAATCAGCTACAGTTAAAAGTTTATGAATTTTATCGTCAGGCGATGGACGGTTTTTTATTTGATGATAAAGTTACTTTTGTACACTTTTTGAATAAGCTGAATAAAGGTATGCAGAATGTAAAGCTTGAAGATCAAGAGTAAAGCTGTGATGTTATAAAAGTTTAAACGCTTTCTTTAAAACAAAAGCCACGTCAGCAGGAGGGCGTGGCTTTTGTTTTTATTTAGATTTTACTCATTTAGGCTGACTTGTTTCTCGATATCTTCCTGTTTGGTTTTTTGCTCAGGTTCAACTAAAAAACCTCCTGTCTGTCGTTGCCATAAATGTGCATAAATACCATTTTGAGCAATCAACTCTTCATGTGTGCCTTGTTCGGCAATACGACCTTGATCCAATACAATCAAGCGATCCATCTGGGCGATGGTGGACAGTCGATGCGCAATGGCAATAACTGTTTTATTTTCCATCAATTCATCCAGGCTGGATTGAATCGCTGCTTCTACCTCAGAGTCCAAGGCGCTGGTTGCTTCATCCAATATTAAAATGGGTGCATCTTTTAAAAATACACGAGCAATGGCAATCCGTTGACGTTGTCCACCAGAAAGTTTAACACCGCGCTCACCCACATAGGCATCGTAACCTCTACGTCCTCTTAAATCCGAAAGTTGAGGAATAAACTCATCCGCTTTCGCTTTACGTACGGCTTCATACATTTCTTCGTCAGTCGCATCAGGACGACCATATTTAATATTTTCCGCAACAGTACGATGTAATAGAGATGTATCTTGTGTAACAAGTGCAATATTTTTTCTCAAACTGTCTTGAGTAACATCTTCAATGTTCTGACCATCAATGCTGATTTTTCCGTTATTGATGGTGTAGAAATGCAGTAACAGCTGAATCAGTGTCGATTTACCCGCACCAGAGCGCCCCACAATACCAATTTTTTCACCAGGTTGGATGTTTAAATTAAAGTGATCAATCACTTTTTTACTATTATAGGCAAAAGTGACATCCTCGAATCGTATATTACCTTGGCTCACTACAAGCGGTTTTGCATCGTCTTTATCTTGAATATTGATAGGGCGACCGAGTGTTTGCATACCATCTTGAATTGTACCTACATTTTCAAACAGGGCAGATGTTTGCCACATCATAAACTCAGCCATACTGTTTAATTTGAGGATCATGGCTGTGGTTGCGGCAATCACACCGATGGCAGCCTGACCTTGTAACCACAACCAAACCGCAGTGCCCAAAACACCAAAAAATAAAACTGCAGTCAGTAGATTAATGCAGATTTCATAGGAAGTGCCTAAACGCATTTGCTTGAACACAGTGCGCATAAACTCTTTCATTGATTCTTTTGCATATTGGCTTTCACGTCCTGCATGTGCAAATAGTTTTACGGTTTGAATGTTGGTATAGGCATCGGTTACGCGACCAGTCATGACTGCACGAGCATCTGCTTGTTCTTTGGAAATACGTCCCAATCTTGGAATAAAATATTTTGCAGCGCTGATAAAGAGAGCTAACCAAACCAATAGTGGAATCAGTAAAATTGGAGAAATCGAGCCTAATACGATACTGATGGTAATAAAGTAAATTACTACATAAGTCACCATATCACCCAAGATTACCCAGAACTCACGTACAGCAAGTGCAGTTTGCATGACTTTGGCCGACAAGCGCCCTGCAAAATCATTGTGAAAAAAGTCCAAACCGTGACGAAGCAATAGATTATGGAATCTCCAACGCAGACGCATTGGAAAGCTGCTATACAAAATTTGATGTCTGACAATGGATTGCATATTGGCGAAAAAAATATTCGCCAGTAAGATGATTGAAAGCACAATCAAATTTTGTCGGTGACTGGTCAAAAAATCTTCGGGTTTTGATTGCGTCAACCAGTCCACGAGATGACCAATTTGTGAAAAAAATAGTGCCTCAAAGCTGGCTGTTGCAGCAGTAAAGAGGATTAAAACCAATAAATAGCGTTTAACACCAGTGGCAGCCTGCCAAACAAAAGCAAAGAATGTCGTGGGTAATGGTTCGTTTAAACCTTTCGATGGATATGGATCTACTAACTTTTCAAACCATTGCAGCATAGTTTACCTAACTTTATGTGAATTACTTTAACAATCATGAGTTTGCAAAACTTATTATCTAAACAATATCTTACCTCAGCAGTAAATTTGTTTTTGAACATGTGAAAACCTGTTTGAATAATAAGTTTATTATGCCAACTTTTACGCCATCATGAGTAAAACATGAATGGCGTGAAATTATGGGTTCAATTAGACAAAGAAGCCTTACTGATGGCACTATTCGCTATCGAGCTGAAATTAGAATTAACAGAAAGAACTATCCCGTTTTGATTGAAAGCACAACTTTTAACTCATCTAGAATAGCAGAAAAATGGATCGAAGATCGTAAAAAAGCGATTAACCTTAGTCCTGATATTCTAGAGGGGTATTCAGATTTGATAAATACCCATCTAGGAAATGCTATTAAAAAATATTTAGAGGAAGTCAAAGGTGTATCCAGTAGCTCAAAAAATAAATACTTTGAAGCAGATCTGGAAATTTCAAATTGCCAAATGGAGAATGGATATTCGATCATGATACTTACGAGTTGGTACACCAGCTAACAGGGTTAATTATTCTTGAAAATGATGAAATTGTTCCCATTTTGCTGACACTTAAAATAATTGTCGAAATAATTTCTGCTTATCTTGCACATATAGTTGCTCGTACAAATGAATGTACTAGAGAAGTGAGCCGGAATCAGATTTGCGAACTAAAATTGAAGCGCTTTTAATTGATGTGAATTGTCTAATGCTATCACTCTCAACTGGTCAGCGATTTGCAGCACGACCAAAATGGTTTAATGCACCAACTTAAATACACAAACCTCCCTCAGGAGGTTTCTTTTTGGCATAAAAATTAGTATTTTGGGCTAAATATACTAGAGATATATCATGAAAAGCTTATTTATAATTTTCGGTTTATTGATTTCAATTTTTTGTACAGGATCAAATGCTAAGGTTCAAGAAGTGCAGAGAAGTGACGAAACTGGAATGTTAATGAAATGGATAATACCGCCAAGGATTATATTTAAAGATGAAATATTAAAAGGGCATGACAGAGATATATTGATCTATTTTGAAACCGATGAGCGTGGCTGGGTTAAAAATGCTGAAGTAAGTAAAAGTAGTGGGTTGGATGATTTAGATAATTTAGTAGTACGGGCCATGAAAAAATCAAAAATCAAAGTTTGGAATGAGTGGGATAGAACAACTAATTATCCTGCCCGTGCAAAACAACCTTTTCACTTTGAAGTTTCCAGAGATCCTAAATTTGCGTTTGAGCCAAGGATCGTTCTAAAAAAATCTGATTTAGAAGGTGAAAACAGATCATTAGGTATTTATCTAGAAGCTGATAATAACGGCAAAATAACAAAAGCTGAGATCACTAAAAGTAGTGGATTAACTAAATTAGATAATTACGTGCTGAAAGAATTCCAAGAAAAAGCAAGCTTTCAACCTTTAAATATTAATGGTAAGCCTTATCCTATTCAAAAAACAAAAGATTTTTACTTTTCTCTAAATTCTGCACAAGAACCGTAAAATATTATTTTTCACAGAATTTAGAAAAATAAAACCCACTCAACAGAGAGGGTTTTATTGGACATGATTTATGAGCAATTTACATTCCAACATGATCGGAATCGGAACTCAGGCAAGCAAAATTTCAATATTTTGACTTAAAAGTTTAGTGATGGTTACGGGTAGAATATCTTGGTGGGCATCAACAATAGAAAGGATAAACGGGTTTCCAAAGAGATCATCATTGAGTACACCAATACCAACAAGGACATACTTGCAAAGTGCCTCACTGAATATGAACGGAGTTAAAAGCAGTTGATGGACACGCAATGGGTGCAGAAAGATTGAGGGAGGCGTAGTCCAGAGAGTTAAGGTTAATTGGCATAAGACCTTTATATTCATTTCTCTCCTGTAGAAAGTGTTATATATATATTAAATAAATTAAGTCACGATATTATGCTAATGAATACATTTAAAATATTAATTTTAAGTCACGAAAATATTGAGGAATGGGGTCAATTACGTAATTTGTTATGGCCTAATCATCCTGTAAATGAGCATGTTAAGGATGGAATAAGTATGATTGCTTCCGATAATTCAATATCATTCTTGCTTTGTGACGACAATGGAAAATTTGCCGGATTTGCTGATGCATCAATAAGAAATGACTATGTCAACGGCTGCAGCCATAGTCCTGTGGCTTATTTAGAAGGAATATTTATCTTAGATGAATATAGACAGCTTGGTCTATCCAAATTATTAGTGGATGCGGTAGAAAATTGGGGGAAAATACATGGTTGTTTAGAACTTGCTTCAGATACATCACCAGACAATCATGTATCAATAAACATGCATAAAAAATTAGGATTTACTCCTACAGAAACAGTTATATTTTTCAAGAAAAATTTATGATTTATTTAAAATTTCTACTGCATGTAACTTATATGTGTAGAAATTTTCAACTTGTTCATTCATTATACTTTGTTCTGGATAATTAATATTTGAGTAAGGACAGGGCAAAGAAATCATACTATGGATCATTGAAACCGGAGCTAAATACAATGAATGTAGTGCTTTGAATGATGCGGAAAATAAAGCGCTCTGAATGAGGGCTTCTCTGAATTTATGTTAAAAATTGAATAAAATGAATTAAATCTTCAAGAAAAAAATATTTTATTAATAAAACTGATACGGTGATCCATATTAATATAATCACTGCTGCCGCATAATGACTTATAGGTTTTTCAGCGAATGTTGCAGCCAGAGCTCTGCAATCATCGATAATATTTTGTGGTGTAAGTTTTATTACTAATATAATACCTACAGGAACTATAATAATGTCATCAAGGTAACCTAAAACAGGAATAAAATCAGGTATTAAATCGATAGGAGATAAAGCGTATGCTGCAAAAAATACGGCTAGAATTTTGACAAAAATTGGTGTTCTTTCATCTTTAGCTATGAACCAAACAACCAAAATTTGACTTTTTATAGATTTAGCCCAAGATTTTAGCTTTTTCAACATGTTATATGCTTTAATTCAAACAAGACATTAATATATATCATAATGCTTAAATATTAATTAATTTATGAATACAATGTATGTATTGTGTTCAATAAAGTGAAATAGGATTGATACTCTAAGTGATGGCTGTAATATAATAAATTAGAATAGAATTAAATGATAAGAATATTGTTGGGTTAATTGTATTTTAAACAAGATGGAAGTTTTTCTTGTCTTATTGTTAATTTTTAAAATAATACTCAATACGTCTTTCTTTCAAATAAAAGTTATTTATAATAATTATTCTAATATTCTATTGTGCACACTATGCATTCTGATCAAATTAACTTAGATATAAAGACCGCTACTCAGTTAATAGTGGATCAATTTCCTCAATATCAAGAAATGGAAATCACAAAGCTAAATACTCAAGGCACCACAAGTGCAATTTTTAGAATAGGAACAGATATAGTTGCTAAATTCCCTCTTCAAATCAGAGATGGGCAAGAAAGTTATCATATTATTCAAAAAGAAGCTAAAGCTACTGAGGAGTTCTATATCAATACCAGTTTTCCAACTTCCAAAGTGATTGGTATCGGGTTGCCAAGCTCTCTATTCCCAATGTCTTGGATATTACAAAGTTGGTTAGAGGGTGATATTGCCAATCCTATTGATTTTTCCTCATCTGTTTTTTTAGCTAAAGATATTTCAACTCTTATCAAGTCATTAAGATCTATTCATGTAAATGATCGCGTTTTTGATGGGCAAGGACGCGGTGGAAATCTTAAAGATCATGATCAATGGATTGCGACCTGTTTAGAGAACAGTAAAAATCTGCTGGATACGGTTATTTTAAAATCCTTATGGGAAAAATTCAGAATACTGCCAAAAGTTGATCAAGATGTTATGAGTCACAAAGATCTTATACCAGCCAATATTCTTATTAAAAATAACAGACTTGTTGGTTTACTTGATTGCGGTAGTTTTGGTGCAGCAGATCCTGCGTTAGATCTGGTTTCAACATGGCATCTATTTGATAAAGAAAGAAGAGAAACAATAAGGAATGAATTAAATTCGAGTGATATTGAATGGAATCGTGGTGCTGCATGGGCTTTTCAACAAGCCATTGGGTTGGTTTGGTATTATGAAAAGACGAATCTAGCCATGAGCCAATTAGGTAGATCTACACTAGAAAGAATCATCAATGATTTTAAAATATCATAAAAAATCAAAACTTTGCTTGCTGCTAGATTTCTTAAAAATATTTATCCCAATAGACCAATTCAAATATTCAGTTTAAATCAAAAGATTCTCCTAAAGAGACCAACATAGGTTTTACAAGTATATCGTAATCGGCAGGGGCATTTTGACCATAGCTGATACTCGTATTCTAAGCATCAGATATATCTTATGCTGCTACCTATACTGAAAGTTTAGTCAATAAGGGAATGACAGTTGCACATGTTCTTTTTCAGCTATTATGTTAAGACGAAGTAAAATGTCCTTGTTTATACTTGTACTATTAATGGCTATGTCGGATTATTTCCAGTAGAAATACTTTGTTAACGGTCTGAGGGCGTAAAACCCCATCAAATGTCCAAGCATTCATGTTGTACTGTTCTACCAGTTCAATACTAGAAAAGATTTGCTTTTGGCATTGATGTGATTCAGTCAAACGGGATTAGCATTTTGAATTTATGAAAAAAATTTTGAAGCAAAGAAAATGAAAGATATGAGAAGAGCATCGTTAGATTTACATAGCATAAGTGCAAGGGAAGTCAACGAAACAGACTGGTCGTGGATTTTAGATTGGTTTAAGGATCCAATATTAGATAAAGAACTCGGACCTATGGACGAGGAATGGTTGAACTATGTATTAAATAAGCAAGATGGTCCAGAATTGGTTGTTATGAGTGACAACCAGCCAATCGCACTTGTCGGCTGTGTCTGGAGTTTAACGAATGATGGATTACATAGCATCTCTGACCTAGCTGTTCATCCCGCTTATCGAGGGTGTGGTATTGGCAAAAGTGCTGTTGAATGTTTATTTAAATGGCCCAATCATCCTCCTTCTAAAGGCTGGCAGGCTTTTGTCGCTTTAGAAAACAAAAGTGCTCAATCTTTTTTTATTGGCATCGGTTGGGATATGAAAGGAATTGATGAGGATATGTATGTTTTTTCTTTTATTCACAAATAGTTTGGAATTCTGTTAAGGATTCAAGAATATTATCCTGATTGATTGTGTTGAGCTTTCTGTTCTGTATGTTTACATGTTTTTCTGTATGCTCGAGTGGTTTTTTCAAAATAAATAAAGGTGGATTCAGATTTAATAAATCCTGTTTTATCAGTGCATTTGTCTCATCATCAACGTAGAGCACAGCAGGACAGGTTGGAATGCGTACAATCTCCCAGTCCGTGATGGTCACACTATCAATTTGGATAAACTCTCCGATACAAGCGCTTTGGTAATGAGATTGCTAGGTTTTAGATGACGGTCTGTTTTACGCGGAACCTACAAATCTGCCTTAACCATGAGTGTTCGAACATTTTCTTTGGTGAGGTAAAAATCATAATGGATACTCAATTATTGAATATCCATTTCAGTGTGTTGTGTAGGGAAGGCTTATCTTAAAATGCTTTTATCGACATGCTGGATATTCACTTTCCCACAAAATGCCAAACTTAAATCCAGTTCTTTTTGGATTATTTCCAAGACACGGAATACGCCTTGTTCTCCATAAGCACCTAAACCATAAATAAATGCTCGACCAATTAAACAGCCTTTAGCACCTAGAGCAATGGCTTTTAAAACATCCTGTCCAGAGCGAATACCACTGTCAATATAGACTTCCGTTTGGTTGCCTACAGCAAGCACAATTTCTTCTAGTACTGAAATGCTCGATGGAGCACTGTCCAGTTGACGACCACCATGATTGGAAACAACAATTGCGTCTGCTCCAGCATTAACAGCAGCGATTGCATCGTCTACTTCCATAATGCCTTTGATAATCAGTTTACCGCCCCATTGTTGTTTAACCCATTCGACATCTTTCCAGCTTAACTTCATGTCAAACTGCTCAGTGGTCCATGCAGCTAGAGAACCGGTATTGCTGATTCCATCGACATGACCGACAATGTTACCAAAACTTCTTCTTGATGTTCCAAGCATAGCTAAGCACCAAGCGGGTTTGGTGCACATATTGATGAGATTGCCCAAGGTTAATTTTGGAGGCGCTGACAAGCCATTTTTAATGTCTTTATGGCGTTGTCCCATGATTTGTAAGTCAGCCGTTAAAACCAATGCCGAACATTTAGCATTTTTTGCACGCTGAATAAGCTGCTGCATAAAATGACGATCTTTCATCATATACAGCTGAAACCAAAATGGTTGGGTGGTTGCGGAAGCGACATCTTCAATTGAACAAATGCTCATGGTCGACATGATATAGGGAATACCAAATTTTTCGGCAGCTTTAGCAGCCAGAATTTCACCATCGGCATGTTGCATACCAATTAAACCTGTAGGCGCCAATGCGACTGGCATGGATACCGATTGTCCTAACATTTTAGTGTTCACGGAACGATTGTCCATGTCCACCAAAACTTTTTGTCGAAACAGGTATTTTTTAAAATCTTCACTGTTTTGCTGCCATGTTTGCTCTGTCCATGAACCTGAATCACAATAGTCAACAAACATTTTAGGGACACGTCGGTGATAAATCTCACGCATATCTGCCACGCAGGTGATTTTTTGTAATCTATTCATGATGCTTCCTTAATGAATTGTGCAACTGCAATTCAAATTGTTATTGGACATAAGTTGTAGCGATTATTTTAAAAGGATTATTTTAACAATGAGTAAAAAATAGATGAAAAGTAAACTAAATGGTTGAATTTTATTCGTTGATCGTGATGCAAGCATCTTTCGTTTAAAGATTGGCTGCTTGTCTATTCATACAGATTTTTTAGTTGTAAAAGTAAAAAAGTACTTCATTTTCTGTGTATCGCATCCTGCATTTTGAAAGATAAAAACTGAAATTTTTCATGATGAAAATAGTAAAGTTATTTTTTAACTTTGGGCTTTAGATCATTAATTGATAGGATTAAGCCAAACAGCAGTGGCGTGCTGAGTACACATAAGGCAACCAGTGAAATGCTATTGCCATAATCCATGCTATAGAGCGTCAAGGCAATAATAATGAAAATGAATGCAGCCAGTTTTACACATTTGACATGTTGGGTGAGTATGGAAAATCGGCTTTTCTGTGTTTTACTGATCTGTTTTGCGCTGACAAGATAAAACCCATAACTTGCAATTAAAATCAGCAACGAAGCGAGCGTAAAGATCATGAGATTGATTCCCGAATTTGTTTATCGGCTATTTTTTTCTGAATTTTTGCTACAGCTTTATTTTGAATTGGTGTGATTTTTTGATGTAAAAATATACTTAAGAAAGCAAACATCCAAATCATGACATCCACACGGAAGAACAGCCAATAATCTTGGATTGAATGAATATAGTGGTTTGAAACAAGATAGAAGAGATTGAAAATAGGCAATGCCAATGTCATTACAATGATTAATTTAAGCTGTGTTTTCCACAAATACTGCTGCTTTGAAACGAGGGCAACAATCAAGCTGAATAGCCATAAACAAAAAAAAGTATAGATCTCATAATTAGGACTGTCAGCTTTTATGCTTACAATACGGTTAGCGTACAAATAACCCAACATGGCAATCGGCAAGCCAAGAATCAGTGCTGTATTGAGTCGATTGACCAAGTAATATCCAAAGTGAAATTGCTCATTTTTCTTTTGTAGTTGTCGTTTTAAACTCCACAATAATAAGCCTGAGGCAATCATTGCGCAGCCCAACAAACCAGAAAAGAACAAACCTAACCGTAAAAGCGGTTGAGCAAAATTTGCCATATGCAAACCGTACATGCTTGCATTTAATGTTGCGATACTGCTGTTATTACGCATGTTGCCTAAGCGTGTTCCTGTGGCTCCATTAAAACTCATTTGTGCTTGATTGCGCGTGATGGAATGGTCTTCCAGAGCTGTGACTGTTACTTTACTCAATTGAGTGTTTGGGAGGTCTACAGCAATATGATCAAAACTGGTTTCTCCCCATTGTCGTTGAGCTTGTTGGAGAAAATATTGAATAGGTTTCATTTTTTCGGGTAATGCTGTTTGGGCATCTACCATTGTTGAAATATTGCGAATTTCATCGAAATATTGAAATGGACGATCCGGATATGATTTTTTCATACCCGCAGGAAAGAGCAGATAGAAAAAGATAGCGAGCCCTGTAAACGTGATGGTTAAGAAGAATGGAAGTGCAATAACAGCACTCATATTATGGAAATCCAAATATGAGCGCTGACCTTTAAAAGCTCTTAAGGTAAAAAATTCAGTAAATATTTTTTTATGGGTAATGATGCCTGATATTAGGGTGATAAACATGATCAGTGCTGCAAATGTGACGATCAAACGTCCAATAGCGTAGGGAATGCCATATAATTGATAATGGAAACTATAAAAAAAATCGCCACCTTGTGTTGCCGAAAGATTCAGTTCTTTGCCTGTATTGGCATCTAAAGTTTTACTTTCGTAACCACCATCGGCTTTTTGCCAATAAATTTTATTGACAGGCGTATTCGGATGAGCAATACCGATATACCAACTTTTAGCATTGGGTGCATTTTTCTGCAGATAATCATAAGCGGTTTGTACCGCTGTATGCTGATTGGTTTGCATAACTGCAAATTGGGGCTGCATCCACATATTCACTTCATGACGATAATAGGTCACAGTACCCGTTAAAAAAATTGCAAACAGTAGCCAGCCAAAACTCAGACCAATCCAAGAATGTAACCATGCCATAGATTGACGAACAGATTTAAACATGAGTTAACCTATGAATTTTGATATGAGAAAGAGGGTAACAACGAGTATCAAGCTGATTACAGACAACTTTTTTAAAGAATGAACGCAAAAACCAATAATCACAAAAGCGATATAAAAAAACAGCGCTATAAATGCAGCCAAGTAGACAGACTCAGCTTTTGCCAAGTAAGGATAAAAAACATCAATCAAATTGACTGATAGTAAATAGCTGCATGCGTAGCCTAGACCAAATGCCAGTATAAAACGGTATAACACTGATAATCGATAAAGGACAGTTTGCATACAGGGTACTTCTTAAATTAAAAAGACCTTAATCTACAGAGACTAAGGCGAGTTGCGATCAATATTTAAACTTTACAGCAATGCTATAGTTGGCTGGAGCACCATAAAATGCCTGACCATCCGGGAAACTGTATAAATATTTTTTGTCTGTCACATTGTTGGCATTTGCCTGTAACGAAATATGATTGTTTACATCATAACTGGTCATCAGATTCACTAAAGCATAGGCATCTTGGGTAATTGTACTATTGACCGAAGAATCATACAGCTTGATGGCTTCTTGCCATTTTAACGATGCGCCGATTTTAAGTTGTGGCAATGCCGGAATGGTGTATGTAGTCAACAGATTAAGGGTTTGATTAGGATTATAGGTCCTAGCATCACCGCCATTTTTTAAATCTTTTAAACTAAATTGACTATAACCAAATGCGATATTCAAGTGATCTGTGATTTGTCCGGCCAAACCCAATTCTACACCTTGAGAACGCAAATCGCTGGTCTCCACTTTACGATTAAGTGGGTTTCCATCAGAGTTGCGTAGTGGATAATTACTTTGTTCTGTACGAAATACGGCCAAGGTTCCTGTAAGTTTGTCATCTAACCATGAACTTTTAATCCCTGCCTCATAGCTTTCACCATCAATGGGCTTGAGCGCTTTATTATCCGTGCCTAATCCTGACTGTGGACGGAAAATAGAGGTGTAGCTGAGATAGCCTGTATATTCGGGAGTAAAGTTATAGCTAATGCCAGCATATGGCGATACTTTATTTTCATCATATGCCATTGATGAACCATAGCTTCTGCCATCACTTTTTGCTTGAACATAATTTAAACCGAGTAGAAGTTTTAAATCATCATTTAAGTGCAGGCGGGTCGCCGCATATACTGAATTGAGCTTTTGCGTATAGTTCGCAGCATCACTGAAAGCTGACCAAGTCACTGATTGAGGCGTCCAGCTTGACCAGTCTGTAGTGAGTTGGCGTAAGTAGCCTAATGAATTGTCGTTCCTGATATTACTGTCATTAATCCTGCCCGACGTTTGTTGATCATACTGTTTGTTTTGTAGATAGCTATAGCCTAAAGTGGCTTCATGTTCACGACCAAATAATGAATAGGCACCTTGAAGATTCAAATCAGCAAAATGGCTTTTTAGGCTTTCTTTGCCGCCCCAAGCAGTAAGTGCGACATTTCCACCATTTTGATCAGGATAACCATAATAATAGAGTAAATTACTGTCATGATGGGTTTGGGTATAATTATAACTCAGCTTTGCTGTCCATTGATCATTCATCATTTGCTTTAACTCAGCAAAAGCATTCTGTGTCTTGTTGTCCCAATATGCCCAATCTGGATTTGGATTATAATTCCGGTCATAGGAGCGTTGTTTTCCATCCGCACCCAGAAGTGGCAATGCACCCCAGTTATTGGCATTGGGTTTATTCTGCTGTTGGCTATAACCTGCTGTAAGTCGTGTTGAATCTGTAAGATCAGCCTCAATGATGCCTGAAAAACCATTTTTCTCTGAAGAATAACGATCCAGATAAGAATCTCCAGTTTGCTCATAACCCATCAAACGACCACGAATACTGCCATCTTTGTTCAATGCACCTGAAACATCTGCTTCATAACGCTGTGTATTCCAGGAACCATAGCTGATACCCGCATTGGCTTGAAACTCCTGCGTTGGTCGTTTACGGATATAATCAATGGTTGCACTTGGGTCACCGAAGGCATTGGTAAGTGCATCTGCACCTTTAATCACATCAATTCGGTCATAAAAATAGGTATCTGGATTGGTATTGTTATAATTATAACTGCTTGAAGGGAATCCGACCCCGTCTGTTAAAAGATTAGAGATTTCAAAACCACGTGCTGTATAAGTCGAACGCTCAGTTTCTTGATTGCTGACAGTAATGCCAGGAGTATTACTCAAAGCATCTCTTGTGCTATTCATTGCAAAATCATTCATTTGCTGACGTGTAACGACATTGACTGTTTGAGGAGTTTCTTTAACGGGAATATTCAGTTTGGCTGCACTGGTGGATTCTTTCACGATATATGATTTGCTTTGTTCGGAACTTAACTCCGGTTGCGCAGCAGTTGCTTGTACTGAGATCGTGGGCAGCTTATGTAAATCTTCAGCGAAACTTTGTTGCGCAGTGAATAGTGCCAAACTCATGATCGAGAGTTTGAATCTGTTTGGGAGAGAATTCAGCATGAGTATCTTAAATGATAATAATTATCGCTTAGTTTATTGTTTGAGTCTTTGTGAGACAATAGTCAGTTAATTGAAAATATAAATAGAAAATAGATTAATGATAGAAAACTGGGTGAAAAGTCACCCAATTGAATTCCTATACCAAAAGCATGTCCATATCTGGCTTTGCGGTGATTATATGGAGGCTTTGAGGTTAAACGAGTTTGACTGTGCTATGATGCGTGCATACTGCAAAGTGGGAAGAATATCTTGCAAAATCGGAAGCTTAAAATTGGTATTGTCGTTGGTGAAGTGTCTGGAGATACTTTAGGGGCCAAACTTATTCGCAGTTTCCGTGAACAAGGGATAGATGCTGAATTTGAAGGGATTGGTGGTCCGCAAATGATCGCTGAAGGTTTCAACAGTTTTTACCCTATGGATATTTTATCGGTGATGGGCATTGTTGAAGTCCTCAAAGATTTAAAGAAGTTATTTGCTGTACGCGATGGTTTGGTTGAAAAGTGGTCTGCCAATCCTGTTGATATCTTTATTGGTATTGATGCTCCAGATTTCAATTTGCGATTATCCAAGAGTTTAAAGCAAAAAAATCTTCCCATTAAAACAGTGCAATATGTGAGTCCATCAGTATGGGCGTGGCGGCAAGGGCGTGTACATGGAATTAAAGCCAGTATTGATCTGGTACTTTGTTTATTTCCTTTTGAAAAGAGCTTTTATCAAAAATTTGCAGTTGCTGCTGCATTTGTGGGGCATCCACTTGCCAGTCAGTTGCCTTTACAAAATCCAATCTTGGATGCCAAACAGGAGCTTGGTTTGGATCTGAGTCAGAAGCACATTGCATTATTACCAGGCAGTCGACGTGGTGAAATAGAACGGCTTGGACCACTGGTTTTAGATGCTGCAAATATTATTCACCATAAATATCCAGATTATCAGTTTGTTATTCCTGCGATTAATGAGCAGCGCAAACAACAAATTGAAGCATTATTGGAACACTATCCAAGTGATTTGGTTGCAAAAATTCACTTACTGGAAAATACCGATAAAGAGTCAAAAATTGGTCGTCAGGTCATGAATGCGGCAAATATTGTGGCTTTGGCATCAGGTACAGCGACATTGGAAGCTTTATTGTTGCATCGACCAATGGTTACTTTTTATAAACTCAATTGGCTAACCTATGTGATTGCCAAGTTGCTGGTTAAAATTCCCTATTATTCTTTGCCGAATATCATTGCAGGAAAGAAAGCAATTCAAGAGTTGATTCAAAAAGATGCCACACCTGAAAAATTAGCACATGAAATAGAAAAGTTAATGGATATTGAAACGGCTCAAATTCAGGTGATGCAGTTGATTACGATGCATAAGCAGCTTTTGGCGGGAAATAGTGAAGATCCTGTGCAGGCAATTTTGGCGCTGTTAAGATCATGATTGAAAAATTATTGCTCACTCAATCAAGCGATTGGAATTATCTGGTTAAGTTTGAAGCGTGTTCAAGCATAGACTATTGCAGTGTTCGAAAAATAAGTTTCCAACATAAAATGACTTTTAAATCTTAAAAAAACCATGTTGATATTTTTATTGTGAAATGACATGGATGCCTTTGCTCAATCTGCATGTGCGAGGTGCGTTGCAGGGGCTGTTTGCAAGCCATCTGAGGGCTTTTATCTTTTCCACTTCTAAAATCGAAGCATAGTCTATGCAAATCGATCAAAAATTTTCTGTAAAATATAGAGCAATTTATCAATATATTGCACGTTTTAATACAGATGGAATTTTTACAAAAGCTTTAATCAAAAACTCCTCAACATTTAAATGAAAGAGGAGTTTTTTTGTGAATCAAATGCAAGACAAAATGAATCTCTACTCCGCCCGAACTTTCAGTTCGTAACCTGTATATTTACGGATATTGATCACACCAGTATCCATAATTAGATATTGACCTTTGATTCCTTGTAATTTGCCGCGAATAACCGGAGTCTTGTCAAGGTTATGCGATTTGATCTTTTCAGGATAGATATCGACAGGGTAGACAAATTCACGGGGCAGCTCATCTTCAAGTAATTCAACCGTTTCATTAAACTCAAGATGCTGTGCAAACTCGTCTCGGATGGTTTGAATTTTAGGTGCAAATTCTTGGACTAATTCATTACGGATTTCAATCAGATCAATGGGTTCGGCTTCGCCTTTTAGCAGTTTACGCCAATCCGTTTTATCTGCAACTTGTGAGCCAAACATCACTTCCAGTTGACCTGATAGGCGACGAGAACCCACTTTCATAATCGGTAAAGCTTGTGTTGCACCTTGATCTAACCAGCGTGTTGGCATTTGACCTAAACGGGTAATTCCAACTTTTAAAGCACTTGAATTTGCCAGATAAACAATATGCGGTTGGAAACAAACTTGATGGGCAAAATCATTTTCACGACAGGTGCCCAAGTGGTAGTGACAAGTTTCAGGCTTCATAATACACATATCGCAAGATGCTTTGGTTTTCATGCATTTAAAGCAGTGACCCTGAGAATAAGACTTAGGGGTCTTGGCACCACAGGAAACACAATAGATATTTCCAGTCGCTTCAATCTCAATTTCTTGCCCCAAGCTAAATGGCAGTTCGATTTCTGAGCGATCTAATATAAATTTATATTCAACATTTGCCTTATGCGTTTGCTGATCAGTTAAACTAAGGTCTTTAAGACCTGCATGCATTTTATGACAAATGCCTTGTAGTTCCATGTTTAATTACTCGCTTCAAAAAAGGTGCAGTTATGGCTGAGAAAAATGTCATCACTTCAATGCTAGACGATTTATCGCAACAACAGCCAATTCAAACTGCAGTGTGTATTGGGCAAAATTTGGCGCAATACTCTCAAAATTATTTAATTCAGTGGTCCTATTTTAACGTATCTGAGTTTTTAAATCTGCCTTTTACCCAGCGATATGATTTAGGATTTGTGGTTTTAGATACAGATGAAATGCAACAGCTTTCGGATCTGCATAAATCGCAATTATTGGTGAAGTTGCGTGATCTCTTGGCAAGGCGTATCGTGGTGGCTTGTCGAATCAGTGATGAGCACCTGCTTCGATCATTGGGCTTTACACAATTGATCGACAAGACATCCCATGAAAATGATTTTGCGTTATGGCAGTTTAATATTTTAACTTATAAACATGTGCCGGATTGGTTTAACGCTAAGTTTTGGGCAAATCCCGAAAACTGGAACAAGTTTCGTTGGTAATTGGTTTTTTGATGAGACTAAAATGACATTAAGGCATTGCAAAAATTAACAATTCCAATTTTGTTGAATATCTTAAAGCCAAGTATGCTGTAGTCGTGTCATAAAACTTAAAAAAGGAAAACTTCATGACAGATTTAACAAATATTGTTGAAATTTTAGCAAAACAAGCACTTGGCGGACAACAACAATCACAGGGCGGGCTTGGTGGCGGATTAGGCGGTGTATTAGGTTCAGTACTTGGCGGTTTAGGTGGTCAACAACAGTCACAAGGCGGAGGTTTGGGTGGTGTATTGGGCTCAGTGCTTGGTGGCTTGACAGGGGGGCAGCAGCAACAAGCTCCGCAGGCGAGTGGTTTTAATGCATCTTCATTACTGATTGCCGTTGTTCCATTGGTTTTGGGGTGGATTCAACAGAATGGCGGTTTACAAGGCGCTTTGGCTAAATTACAGGGGGCTGGTTTAGGGGGGCAAGTGCAAAGCTGGGTTGATCCATCACAAGGCAATAGTGGGGTAAATGTCGAACAAATCCAAAGTCTATTTGGCGGTCAACAAGTTGAACAAGTTGCACAGCAGGCCAATGTTCCAACCAATGAAGTGTATGGGGCAATTTCGACTGTACTGCCTCAAATTATTGATTCACTGACACCGCAAGGTGAAGCAACGGATCATAATGAAGCCAATGGTGATATTCAAAATGTATTGAATCTGGTTTCTGGTTTTATGAAATAAATTTTATTTTTACAATAAAAAAGCCAGTGAAGATGTTCTTAACTGGCTTTTGTTGATTTATTTGGACTGAGGTTCAGGATCATCACCAATTGCTTCACTGCTCTTCACTTCACCACTGGCCTTTCTTTTAATATATTTGATTTGACCATAACCTTCAGCATACCATTCATCTAAAGTACCATCGCCAATTTGTGAAACAAAATGACATGCATTGTTGAATTTTAAGGTATTATCATCATTGTCAATCAAAATAAGATTTTCAAAACCAACAAATTCGATATCAACCGTTTTATTATTTTCAGATCTATCCGTGTTGTCTACTTGAGATTCGATAACAGCATTATAAGTCATCTGAAATTTTTGATGTGGCTTGAGGTTGGATGGAAAGGTGGGAAGAGGTGCCTGGTAGGTGGTTTTTACCAATACATCATTGGGATCTGAACCAAGCGCAGCAATACCGTAATCTAAATTCGCCAACATGGTGCGACCTGTAGGGTCGTAGATATAATCCGTTCGAACACCAGCACCTTGTCTCACGATCGCAATTGCATTTTGATTGTTGAAGGTCGTCGGAACAATCTGTATTTCAGTTTCATCGCTATTGTTCAGCGTGAACTTTTTATTAGGTTCAAGCTTAAAACAATCATCTGAATTTGCAGCTTTCAGCGGTTTTTCTTCGACTGCTTTTTCAGCCTGATGCACTGTATTGTCATGCGATTTATTTTTAGAGCATGCAACAGTCAAGATTGAAAGCAGGCTGATAATAACGACAGTTTTGTTCATTTTTATCCTAAACGATAAAGTGTAAATTTCACGACGCTATTTTTAACGATGAGCTGATAAAAAACAACCATATTCTTAACAAATATGGTTGGAGTAAAAGTTGAATTTATAAATTGATTTTAATCTGATAATGCTGTTTTATCTTCCTCTTCATCATCCTCGGTGGAATCCATACCGAGCTCTTTGAGTTTGCGGGTGAGTGTATTGCGTCCCCAGCCAAGTAACTCAGCGGCATGACGTTTGCGACCACGTGTTTGCTGGAGTGCAGCATTAATCAACGTCCGTTCAAACATCGGCGTGGCAATGTCTAAGATTTTCATCTCACCATTTTTTAGTTTTTGAATCGCCCATTGACCTAGAAGTTCATCCCAGTGGTGCAGTGCTATGCGATCAACGCCTGCCTGGATTTGTCCTTGATCATCGGTTTTGCTGATAGGGATCTGTTTCAACTCAGATGGCAAGTCTTCTGGATAAACTTCACGACCCGTGATCATGACAGTCAGCCATCGGCACGTATTTTCCAGTTGACGTACATTACCTGGCCAAGGAAGTTTCTGAATATATTCTTGTGTTTCAGGGCGCAAGATTTTTGGACTTACGCCAAGCTCTTTACCGGCACGTGCTAGAAAGTGCTGTGCCAGCATCGGAATATCTTCGGAGCGATGTGCCAGTTTAGGAATATGGATACGAATAACATTTAAACGATGATACAAGTCTTCGCGGAAACGACCGTCATGTACAAGTTTTTCTAGATCCTGGTGTGTAGCAGCAACAATACGTACATCTACACGTACAGGAATGTGTCCTCCAACACGATAGAACTCGCCGTCAGCCAAAACGCGCAGCAAACGGGTTTGGGTTTCAAACGGCATATCGCCGATTTCATCCAAAAACAGCGTACCGCCGTTGGCCTGCTCGAAACGTCCTTGACGTTGGGTGTTTGCCCCTGTAAATGCACCTTTTTCATGTCCAAATAATTCGGTTTCAATCAAATCTTTTGGAATGGCGGCCATGTTTAAAGCAATAAAAGGTTTACTGCTTCTGGGTGAATGGCGATGCAAAGCATGTGCAACCAATTCTTTCCCTGTTCCTGACTCACCGTTGATTAATACAGTGATATGAGATTGAGAAAGTCGACCGATTGCACGGAAAACTTCTTGCATGGCAGGGGATTCGCCAATGATCTCAGTTGATTGAATCGGTGTCGCTTTAGCCGACTCTTGTTGCTGTAATTTATTGATGTGTAAAATGGCCCGGTTGACCAGCGCAAGTGCTTCATCAATATCAAATGGTTTTGGCAGATACTCAAAGGCACCAGTTTGATAGCTGGATACCGCAGACTCTAAATCCGAGTGTGCTGTCATGATGATCACCGGAAGATCGGGATAACTTCCTTTGACCTTACCTAAAAAGGTAAGACCATCAATACCCGGCATGCGAATATCCGTCAAAATAACATCGGGTGCATGAGTGGGTAACTGATCTAAAGCAGATTGTGCTTCTTCAAAACTGGTGACATCAAAGCCTTCTTCTTTAAATGTTTTTTCCAAGACCCAACGCATGGCACGGTCGTCATCGATCACCCAAATTTTATTATGCGACATGGTTAGACTCCCAAGGTAAATATAGGCTAAATACTGTTTTTCCAGGAACAGATTGACATTCAATCATTCCGTTATGTTGATGCATGATATTTTGTGCAATGCTTAAACCAAGCCCGGTTCCTTTAGCTCGACCTGTGACAAGTGGATAAAACACCGATTCCAGAATTTCTTCGGGTACACCAGGACCGTTATCTTCAATATCAATACGAATGGCTGATTTGTTTAATACGCCATTAATGGTGACCAAACGTTGAATGCGGGTACGCAATATTAATTCGGGTTGATGATCAACGAAGAATTCTCGATTTTCAGTCATCGCCTGAACTGCGTTGACGCTAATATTCAGCATGACTTGAATGAGTTGGTCTCGGTCTGCTTTTACGTCAGGTAAAGAAAGATCGTAGTCACGCGTAATTTTAATTTTTTTCTTGGTTTGGTTGGCGATGAGTGAGCGAACACGTTCCAGCGGTTCATGAACATTGACCGCTTCATAACTTGGAAGTTGACGTGAACCGAGCATGGTATCTGCTAAGTTTCTTAAGCGATCAACTTCACTGATAATAATATCCGTAAATTCTGCATACTGAGGATCGTTCAAGCTTCGGGCCAACAATTGGGTTGCGCCACGGATACCCCCCAATGGATTTTTAATCTCATGTGCAACACCGCGAATGAGCTGTCGTGCGACTTGATGTTGTTGAATGAGATTCTCTTCTTTTGAGATTTTCAGCATCCGATCAATCGGATTCAATTCAATTAATAATAATGGATGATAGGGTTTGCCAGTATTCAGTTGAGATACCGAGTAATCAACATGCATATCTTTAAAATTGACATTGATAATCGCTTCACGCCGTGTATAGGCTTGACCTGTTTTAATCGTGTTTTTGAGTGCATCCAAGGTATTAAAGCTATCGTTTGGTGCATGTAAGATATTGATTACAGGCTGACCAGCCGCACGGAACAAACTAATATCAAACAGGGCTTCGCAAGAGGAATTGAGATAAAAAATATTTAGATTACAATCGACCAAAAGGATTGCTGTGGTTAAATTATCCACAAGCAGTCGATAGTCAATGGTTGGGTATTGATCCATTAGCAGAGCTTTCCTGTCTTAAAATAGCGCAATGGCATCTGCACCTCTATTCTATTTATCCCAATCAAGGGTATTGAATTGATATAAATCGTGCTCATATAAAGCAAGATGCACGCCAACTTTTATTTATTGCGCGGTTTTCTTACATGAATAATAAAAATTGCGCATTTAATGACCTTTCTTCCCGATAGATCAGCAATCACGATATTAAGTTATCATGATAGTGTTCCAAAATAGTGCATTGTTGGAATTTTATTGTTTGATTGGATGTATTTTGGTGCATTATACAAAGAGTCGTGTTTCCACCTGTTTTTATCTTTGGAAAAGTCATACAATACGCGGATTATAGTGGAGCGCAGATTCATGAAGTCCCCCAAAGTCGGTTTTGTATCTTTAGGTTGTCCTAAGGCATTGGTAGATTCTGAACGAATTTTAACTCAGTTGAAAACTGAAGGTTATGATGTTGCATCAGATTATGATGGTGCTGATTTAGTTGTTGTGAACACCTGTGGTTTTATTGAATCTGCAGTACAAGAGTCTTTAGATGCAATTGGCGAAGCCATGAGTGCAAATGGTCGTGTAATTGTTACAGGCTGTTTAGGTAAAGATGAAGACAAGATTCGCCAAATGCACCCCAATGTACTTAAAGTTACAGGTGCGGCTGCATATCAGGAAGTAATGGAAGCTGTACATCAGTATGTTCCAGAGCCACCTAAGCACAACCCTTTTATTGACCTTGTCCCAGAGCAAGGAATTCGTTTGACCCCAAAACATTATGCCTATTTGAAAATATCGGAAGGATGTAACCATCGTTGCACATTCTGTATTATTCCAAGTATGCGTGGTGATCTTGTATCACGTCCTGTTGGTTCAGTGTTGAGTGAAGCGCAAGCATTGAAAAAAGCAGGAGTGAGAGAAGTCTTGGTGATTTCACAAGATACTTCGGCTTATGGTGTGGATACCAAATATAAGCTTGATTTCTGGAATGGCCAGCCTGTTAAAACCAAATTCTATGACATGTGTGAAGCATTGGGTCAATTGGGAATTTGGGTACGTTTACATTATGTTTATCCTTATCCGCATGTGGATGCCGTGATTGACTTAATGGCGCAAGGTAAAATCCTGCCATATCTAGATATTCCTTTTCAACACGCCAGTCCGCGCATCTTAAAATTGATGAAGCGACCAGCCCATAGTGAAAATACATTAGAGCGTTTAAAATTATGGCGTGAGAAATGCCCTGAATTGGTGATTCGCTCTACATTTGTAGTAGGTTTCCCTGGTGAAACTGAAGAAGATTTCCAGATATTACTTGACTGGCTGCAAGAAGCTCAGCTTGATCGTGTAGGTTGTTTTACTTACTCACCTGTTGAAGGTGCGACTGCCAACGATTTACCCGATCACGTTCCAGAGGAAATCAAGCAACAACGCTATGAACGTTTTATGGAAGTTCAGCAGGCGATTTCTGCGGCCAAACTACAACAGCGTATCGGTCAGACGATGACTGTGTTGGTCGATGGACTGGAAGATGAATTCCCAGTGGCTGTTGCGCGTTCTTATGCGGATGCACCTGAAATTGATGGTAACGTATTTGTTGAAGATATCGATAAATCGTTGATTAAGGCAGGTGACTTACTTGAAGTCGAAATCACAGATGCAGATGAATACGATTTATTTGCAAAGTTGATCAAAATTAAATCGGCATAAAAGTAATTGATTTCAAATTGATTGAATACGAATAAAATTGTAGATATAAGTATTGGAGTTTTGTGATGTTAGATTCTAAAAAGCCACGCTATGAGCGCATTTTGCTCAAACTTTCAGGTGAGGCGCTTGCAGGTAATAAAGACATGGGGATCGATGCGCCAGTGTTGGATCAAATGTCTTTATCTATTGCTCATTTGGTAGGTTTAGGTGTGCAAGTGGGTATTGTTGTTGGTGGCGGTAATTTATATCGTGGCAGCCAATTACAAAAAGATGGGCTTGTTGGTCGTGTAACTGGCGATCAAATGGGTATGCTTGCAACTGTCATGAATGGTCTGGCATTACGTGATGCATTGGTGCGTCGTAACATTAAAACACGTTTAATGTCTGCGCTTCCAATTGGTGCGGTGGTTGAGTCTTATTCAAGCCGTGATGCAATTCGTCATTTAACTCAAGGCGAAGTTTGTGTATTCGTCGCGGGTACTGGCAACCCATTTTTTACGACCGATACAGCAGCGTGTTTGCGTGGTATTGAGATCGAAGCTGACCTGATCTTGAAAGCAACGAAAGTGGATGGTGTCTACAATAAAGACCCAAGTAAATATGATGATGCAATTAAATATGATCATTTAAGTTTCGATCAAGTTTTAGATGAGAAACTTGGTGTAATGGATTTGACGGCAATTTGTTTGTGTCGTGACCATAATGTGCCACTACAAGTGTTTGATATGAACAAATCAGGCGCATTACTTTCTGTAGTGATGGGGGAAAAAGAGGGTACACACGTTACAAACTAATGTACGTGTGGGATAAAGCTCTTTATACTACTGCAATTTTACGTTATACACATTTATAAGTAAGGAAGATCATATGATTAACGATCTTAAAAAAGACGCTGAAGACCGTATGAACAAATCATTAGAGTCTTTGGAGCATGGTTTTGCAAAGGTTCGTACAGGTCGTGCGCATCCATCAATCCTCAATGGTGTTATGGTTCCTTACTATGGTTCTGATGTGCCATTAAACCAAGTTGCAAACGTTGGTGTTGAAGATTCACGTACTTTATTGGTACAGCCGTTTGAGCGTTCAATGGTATCTGCAATTGATAAAGCGATTCGTGAATCTGACTTGGGTTTAAACCCTGTGACTGCTGACTCAATTCGTGTGCCGATGGCTGCATTGACTGAAGAAACCCGTAAGGATATGCAGAAAGTTGCGCGTAATGAAGCTGAAAATGCAAAAGTTGCGATCCGCAACATTCGCCGTGATGTTTTGGGTGATATTAAGTCATTGTTGAAAGATAAAGAGATTTCTGAAGATGATGAGCGTCGTGCAGGTGATGATATCCAAAAAATTACAGACAAGTTTGTTGCTGAAGTAGATAAACGTCTTGCTGCTAAAGAAGCTGAATTGATGAAGGTCTAAGATTTATAATGACCACATCTGAAGACAACCATCTTCCAAAACATGTTGCCATCATTATGGATGGCAACAATCGTTTTGCTAAAAAGAAACAGCTACAAAAAGGCGATGGACACCGTGAAGGTAAAAATGTCCTTGATCCAATTGTAGAGCATTGCTGTAAAGTGGGTGTTCAAGCTCTGACTGTGTTTGCGTTTTCAAGTGAAAATTGGAATAGACCGCAGTATGAGGTTGATTTGTTAATGAAATTGTTGGAAGAAACAATTCATGAGCAGATCCCCCGTATGGAAAAATTCGAAATCGCGTTGAGATTTATTGGTGATCGTAGTCGGCTTTCTCCAGAGCTACGTGAATTAATGTTGCATGCTGAACAAAGGACTGCTAAGTTCAGTAACATGACTTTAACAATTGCTGTGAGTTATGGTGGTATGTGGGACATTACGGATACTGCACGTAAACTTGCGCAACAAGTTAAAGATCAAAAAATTGATGTGAATCAAATCAATACTGAATTATTTGCACAACAAATAAGTTTAGGGGATTTGCCACCTGTAGATTTGTTGATTCGTACTGGCGGCGATTACCGATTATCTAACTTTTTATTGTGGCAAGCTGCCTATGCTGAGTTGTATTTTACTCAGACGCTGTGGCCTGAGTTTACAGTACAAGAACTGGATTATGCGTTTAATATTTTTTCAGGGCGAGAAAGACGTTTCGGAAAAACATCTGAACAAATTCAACAAGAACATATAGAGAACTGAGAATGTTAGAGCGGATTATAACCGCATTGGTGTTGGTTGCAGTCGTGCTGAGTTGCATGTTTGCAACAAAATCACAATATCCGATGTTAGTGTTAATGATTATCGCAGCTGGGGCGGCAGGCTATGAGTGGTTTAAACTCATGCCACATGAATCTGACTCTGTAAAAAAATTAAAAGCTGCTGGATTTGGTTTACTGACCGCTATTTTTTCTGGTTTAGCATTATATTTTAATGATTTGGCACTTATCCTCTGGAGTGCATCTATCCTCACTTGGTTGTGTAGTCTGTATTGGGTTAAAAATTATCCTGAATATGATGGCTGGTACAACGTTACGTTAAATATCGTTGGACTGGTACTGATCAGTGCTGCGGTCACCGCTATTTTCGAAGTATGGAAGAGTTCACCGTGGTGGCTGATGTATCTGTTTCTTTTGGTTTGGGGGGCAGACAGTGGCGCATATTTTGTTGGACGTAAATTCGGCAAACGCAAACTGGCACCGGATGTTAGTCCCAATAAATCCATTGAAGGTTTAATTGGCGGGATTGTGACAGTTGCTATTGTTATTGTCATTGTTCAATCGATTTACCTGCATTTAACGCTTTCACAACATATTCTTTTCCTTGTTCTGTCTATTGTGACGGTATTTAGTTCAGTATTGGGCGATCTGTTTGAGTCCATGATTAAACGTCGCGCTGGAATTAAAGATTCAGGTCGTATTCTCCCAGGACATGGTGGAGTGCTTGACCGTATTGATTCATTGCTTGCTGCAGCTCCAATTTTTGCAGCGGGAATGTATGTTTTAAAACTTATTGGTGTAGATTTATAGATGTCACAATCTGTTTGTATATTAGGTGTTACAGGTTCTATCGGGCGCAGTACTTTAAAAATCTTAGAACAGCATCCAGATCAGTATTCGGTTTTTGCTGTGACTGGTTATAGCCGAATAGAAGAACTCAGTGAAATATGCAAACAGTATCGACCGAAATGTGTGGTTGTTCCTTCAACGAAGGTGGAAGAACTACAACAACGTTTGCAAGCATATCAAATCACTGAGATCGAGATTTTAACTGATGAAGATGGTTTGATTGAGGTCTCTAAACATCCAGAGGTGGATGTGGTGATGGCTGCAATCGTTGGGGCTGCTGGCTTGCTCCCTACATTGGCTGCAGTGAAAGCGGGTAAACGTGTTCTGCTTGCAAACAAAGAAGCCTTGGTGATGTCAGGGGATATCATGCTGCAAGCAGCTCAAGAACATGGTGCTCTATTACTGCCCGTGGATTCTGAGCACAATGCAATTTTTCAATGTCTACCGCAAAATTATTTACAGATTGAGCGTCAAGGCGAACCGTTGCTGGGTGTAAAACAGGTTTTGTTGACCGCTTCAGGCGGTCCTTTTTTGAACCATACGCTTGAACAACTTGAAACAGTTACACCAGCACAGGCCTGTAAGCATCCGAATTGGTCAATGGGACAAAAAATTTCAGTTGATTCTGCAACCTTGATGAATAAAGGTTTGGAATTAATCGAAGCGTGTCATTTATTTTCAATTAAAGAACAATTTGTTACAGTTGTTGTTCATCCACAAAGTATCATTCATTCAATGGTTCAGTATGTGGATGGTTCGACTTTGGCTCAAATGGGTAATCCAGATATGTGTACCCCGATTGCACATGCACTTGCATGGCCTGAGCGGATTCATACACATGTGCCACCATTAGATCTATTCATCCATTCACAACTTGATTTTCAAGCACCTGATATTGTTCGTTTTCCAGCGCTTAAATTGGCTCGTCAAGCCATGCAATCTGGAGGATTGGCACCATCCATTCTCAATGCAGCCAATGAAATAGCTGTTGCAGCATTTCTACAGGAAAAGATTGCATTCTTGGAAATTTCACAAGTGGTTGAACATACTTTAAATCACGTTCAAAATGGTTCAGCAGATTCGATTGAAACGATTTTGCAGACAGATCAACTTGCTCGCCAAGTTGCTTCACAACGCATTACACAATTGGGAAGCTGATCATGAGTGTTCTATTTATCATTGTTGCTGCAATTTTGCTATTAGGTCCTTTGATTGCAATTCATGAATTTGGACATTATTGGGTAGCACGTAAACTGGGTGTAAAAGTCCTTGTTTATTCAATTGGATTTGGTCCAACTTTATTGAAATGGACCTCTAAAAAATCCGGTATTCAATATCAACTGTCAGCTTTACCGCTAGGTGGTTATGTCAAAATGCTGGATGAGCGTGAGGGCAATGTCAGTGCAGAAGATCTGCCTTTTGCATTTAACCGTCAGTCTCCGTGGAAGCGGATTGCGATTGTTGCGGCAGGTCCATTCATTAACCTGATTTTCGCTATTTTATTATTTTGGGTGTTATTTTTACCTGCACAAGAACAACTGAATACACGTGTAGGTGCTGTTTTACCCAATACGCCTGCGGCGACAACTCAGATGCAGGTGGGTGATAAAATTGTTGCGATTGATGGTACACAAGCAAGTACATGGGAAAAGCTGAATTACGCAATTGTCGATCGTGTTGGCGAAACTGGTCATATTGATGTACAAGTTGAGCGTAATGGGCAAGCACAAAGTTTTGCTTTACCGATCAAAGATTTCTTAAAGGATCAAAGTCAGTCACCATTTGATGTGCTTGGTTTCACCCCTTATCGACCGCATATTCCAGCCACCGTTTATAAATTAAGTGCAGATGGTGCTGCAATTCGCCAAGGCATGAAAGAGGGTGATCAAATCATTTCGATCAATCAAGTAAAAATGAAAGATTGGTTTGATGTGGTCGATGTGGTACAAAAATCACCTGAAAAATTACTCAATGTAGATGTATTGCGCCAAGGGCAAATTGTACATTTACAGGTCATGCCTCAAGGTAAGCGTGACAACATGGGGAATGTGACAGGAATGTTGGGTGTGCAGGCACAGACCGATAAACTTTCTATTCCTGCTGAATATAAGCAGACCATTCAATATAATCCTGCTGAAGCATTTGTTGTTGCTGTTGAAAAAACAGGACAACTTTCAGCAATGATTTTGAATTCTATGGTGAAAATGGTACGTGGTTTAATTGGATTGGATAATTTATCTGGTCCGATTACCATTGCTAAAGTCGCTGGTCAAAGTGCTGAAATGGGGTGGCAAACTTTCATTTCTTTTATGGCTTTGATGAGTGTAAGTTTGGGGATTTTAAATTTATTGCCTATTCCGATGCTAGATGGCGGACATTTGGTTTACTACATTATCGAAGCAATTCGTGGTAAGCCTGTTTCTGAACAAATACAATTGGTTGGGCTAAAAATTGGTATGGTACTGCTCGGAAGCATGATGCTTCTTGCAATATTTAATGATTTTATGCGTTTATAACGCGATACTGGATTAACTTACTGGAAAATAATAGGCATGCAGCACTCACATTTATTTATGCCATTGGCACTCGTTAGTGCAATGGCAGCTGTACAGCAAGTACACGCGGCAGATGAGTTCATTGCACGTGATATTCGTGTAGATGGATTGGTTCGTTTAACGCAACAAAATGTTCTTGCACTTTTACCAATAAATAGTGGTGACCGTGTTAGTGATCCAGTTATCGCAGAGTCTATCCGCGCTTTGTATGCATCCAATCTTTTTGATGATATTCAAGCTTCAAATCAAGATAATCTGTTGGTTTTCAAAGTTGTCGAACGTCCTGTTATTTCAAAGATCAACTTTAAAGGCAACAAACTCATTCCGAAAGAAGCTTTAACAGACGGCTTAAAGAAAATGGGTTTGGCTGAGGGTGAAGTTCTCAAGAAATCAGCCTTACAAACTTTAGAAACAGAATTAGAGCAGCAATACGCACAACAGGGGCGTTACGATGCTGACATTAAAGTTGAGCAGGTTGCGCGACCAAACAACCGGGTTGAATTGAATATCAATTTTAATGAAGGAAAGGCTGCTAAAGTTTTTGATATCAATATTATTGGTAATACTGTAGTTAGTGATGATGATATCAAGCAAGCATTTGCCGTCAAAGAAAGTGGTTGGCTTTCTGTAATCTCCCGTAATGACCGCTATGCACGTGAAAAAATGTCTGCGAGTTTGGAGTCACTACGTGCATTGTATTTGAACAAAGGTTATATCAACTTTGATATTAACAGTTCAAACCTCAATCTGAGCGAAGACAAAAAACATATTTTTATTGAAGTTTCAGTCAATGAGGGGGAGCAATTTAAATTTGGCGAGTCTAAATTCTTAGGTGATGCGTTATATAAACCTGATGAACTCAAAGCATTGCAAATTTATAAAGACGGTACAACGTATTCACAAGAAAAAGTCAATGCCGTAAAACAACTCTTACTTCGTAAATATGGTAATGCAGGCTATTACTATGCTGAAGTGAATGTGGTTCCAGAAATTAACAATGAAACCCATACGGTTGATTTAAACTACTATATCAATCCAGGTCAACAGGTTACGGTTCGGCGTATTAATTTCACGGGCAATACCAAAACTGCTGATGAAGTGCTGCGTCGTGAAATGCGTCAAATGGAAGGTGCTTTGGCGAGCAATGAAAAGATTGACTTGTCTAAAGTGCGTTTGGAACGTACCGGTTTCTTTAGCAAAGTCGATATCAAACCAGTGCGTGTACCGAATACACCTGATCAGATGGACTTGAATATTGATGTTGAAGAGCAGCATTCAGGAACAAGTACCTTAGCGGTCGGCTATTCTCAAAACGGTGGTATCACGTTCCAAGCAGGTTTAAGTCAAACCAACTTTATGGGTACGGGTAACCGTGTTGCAATTGACTTGTCCCGTTCAGAAACACAAGATTATTATAATTTAAGTGTGACAGATCCATACTTTACCATTGATGGTGTAAGTCGTGGCTATAATATGTACTATCGTAAAACCAAACTGAATGACAACTATAACGTCAACAACTATGTCACTGACAGTATTGGTGGTGGGCTTACCTTTGGTTATCCAATTGATGAAAACCAAAATATTAGTGCAGGTTTAAATATTGACCAAACCAAGGTAACGACAGGTCCATATGTTTCAACCTATGTTCGTGATTATTTATTAGCAAATGGCGGTAAGGCTAAAGGAGGTCAGGGTCGCTATTGTCCAAGTGGATTACTACAAGATTACAACCCTAATGATGATAAAAATATTTCGACTTGCGGGGAAAATGACGATAAATGGGAAACCTTTGATAATGAGTTCGAGGGTACTTATTTAACCTATAATCTAAATTTAGGTTGGTCATACAACACGCTAAACCGTCCGATTTTCCCAACCAGTGGTACAGCGCATCGAGTCAATGCTGAAATTGCATTACCAGGTAGTGATGTTGAATATCAAAAGATCACTTATGATGCGCAGACTTATTTTCCATTAGGGCATGATTTTGTGTTACGTGGCTATGGTAAGTTAGGTTATGGTAATGATTTACCATTCTACAAAAACTTCTATGCGGGTGGTTTTGGTTCGGTGCGCGGTTATGACAACAGTACCTTGGGTCCCAAATATCCTGGTGTAACATATAATGAAAGCCACACTAAAGATTATGACCCTGAAGAAGTCGGTGGTAATGCTTTAATACAGTTCGGTACAGAGCTGGCGCTACCTGTACCATTCAAAGGCGATTGGGCACGCCAGATTCGACCTGTGATTTTTGTCGAAGGCGCACAAGTTTTTGATACCAACTGTAATACGGCAACTGGTAAGTTATATTGGGAAGGTGGTGATAGTGATAAAGGTGTCGATGCAAAACAATATTGTAAAGACAATTATGACTTTGATTTAAGCAACATGCGTTACAGTGCCGGTGTAGGCTTTACATGGATCACCATGATTGGTCCACTTTCATTGAGTTATGCATATCCATTGAATGATAAACCAGGCGATCAAACCAAGAATATCCAATTCGAGATTGGTCGTACTTTCTAAGTACGATCTTTCTTTAATATTTAAAGACCATAAGGAACAAATATGAAAACAATGAAAATGATGGTGATGGGCTTAGGCTTGGGGTTTGCTGGACTTGTTCAAGCCGCAGGCTTCGGTGTGGTTGACTTGGAAAAAGTTGTAGAGAGTAGCACTTTCCTAAAACAGCAAAATGCAAGTTTAGAGCAATCTGTTAAACCGCAAACCACGAAATTGGAGCAAATCACCAAAGATATTGAAGCGTTAAAGCAAAAAGCTCAAGCTCAAGGTGCAAATGTTCAGCAAATCAATGCGCAATATCAAGCCAAAGTCAATGAATTCCAAACCATTCAGCAAGGTGTACAGGCAAAAGTTCAGAGCACAATTCAAAATACCAATGTAACTTTTGAAACACGTGTAAAGCAAGCTGCTGAACAATTGCGCCAAGAAGCAGGTTTGGACTTTATTTTGAATAAAAATTCAGCACTTGCGTATGACGCAAAGAATGATTTAACTGCTAAAATGATCCAAAAGGTTAATGCAATTAAATAATCAATGCGATCAAATCAATTTCATCTCGATGAATTAGCTCAACTTGTCCAAGGTGAGCTAATTGGTCAACCAAAGCTGCTGCTCAGCGGACTTGCCAGTTTAGAACAGGCTCAATCCAATCATATTGCTTTTGTCAATGGTGATAAATATTTAGCCGAAGCCCAGAATTCTAAAGCAGGTGCTTTAATTGTAACAGCCGCGTTAAAAGAGCAACTTGCCAATCATCAAAATTTTATTGTAGTTGCAAATCCATATCTTGCCTTTGCAATGCTCACGCATCAATTTGAAATTAAGCTAATAAAGCGTGGGATTGAGCCTACAGCTCAAATCTCTCCATCTGCGATTATTGCAGATGATGCCTATATCGGTCATTATGTGGTGATCGGCGAAGATTGTGTAATCGGTTCAAATACGATTGTCCAATCCAATACCCGAATTGATGATGGGGTTGAAATTGGCAGAGATTGCTTTATTGATTCTCAAGTCACACTGACTGGTCAGACCAAGATTGCAGACCGTGTTCGAATTCATGCCAATACTGTGATTGGCGGTGAGGGTTTCGGATTTGCGCCCTATCAAGGAAAATGGAATCGTATCGCACAGCTGGGTTCGGTACGTATCGGAAATGATGTGCGGATCGGTTCAAACTGCAGTGTAGATCGCGGTGCCTTGGATGATACGATTATCCATGATGGTGTCATTATTGATAATCTTGTGCAAATCGCGCATAACGTACAGATTGGTGCGAATACCGCAATCGCAGCGAAGTGTGGTATTGCAGGCAGTACGATTATTGGCAAAAACTGTATCTTTGCCGGTGCTGTTGGTGTAGTTGGTCACATAAAAATTGCAGATAATGTGACAATTACTGGAATGTCAATGGTCACAAAAAGTATTTCTGAAGCGGGTTCTTATTCTTCAGGAACTGGACAATTTGAAACAAATCATTGGAGAAGAACAGTTGTTCGTTTAAGACAATTAGCAGATGTGCCATTGACCAAATTGGTGAAACAAATAGATCATATGCAGGCTCAAATCGAGTCCATTGAATCAACTTTAAAGTCGCGTAAATAATTATGACTGAGTCTAAATCTCTACCTTTTACGGTTCCTGAATTACCAATGCAAACCCAAACGATTCGTGAGTATCTTCCTCACCGTTATCCGTTCTTGCTTGTAGATCGCGTAACTGAAGTTACAGAGAATGGGATTGTAGGATACAAAAACGTTTCAATTAATGAAGAATTTATGCAGGGTCATTTCCCGGGCTATCCAATTATGCCGGGTGTTTTGATCGTTGAGGCGATGGCACAGGTTTCTGGTGTGCTTGGTTTTATCATGAATAATGAAAAACCTCGACCTGGTTCATTGTTCTTATTCGCCGGGGCTGAAAAAATACGATTTAAAAAACAAGTCGTACCAGGTGACCAACTCGTGCTAAAATCTGAATTACTCATGCAAAAACGTGGCATTTACAAGTATTTATGTACTGCCAGTGTTGACGGCGTGGTAGCAGCGACAGCTGAAATTATCATTTCTCATCAGAAATTAGAGCAGGCATGAGCAGTAACGATTTAATACACCCAACCGCTATTATTGACTCTTCTGCAGTGATAGCACCTGATGTTCAAATTGGTCCATACTGTATTATTGGACCTCAAGTGACCATTGGTGCTGGTACCAAACTCCATTCGCATGTTGTGATTGGCGGTTTTACCCGAATTGGAAAAAACAACGAAATTTTTCAGTTTGCAAGTGTCGGTGAAATTTGTCAGGATTTAAAATATCAAGGTGAAGAAACTTGGTTGGAAATCGGTGACAACAACAAGATCCGTGAACATTGCAGCCTTCACCGAGGCACTGTACAAGATCATGGACTCACCAAAGTGGGTAGCAACAATCTACTGATGGTCAATACCCATATCGCACACGATTGTCAGATTGGAAATAACAATATTTTTGCAAATAATGTCGGTATTGCCGGTCATGTTCATATCGGTGACTTTGTCATTGTTGGCGGGAACTCGGGTATTCATCAGTTCTGTAAGATCGACTCTTACAGCATGATTGGTGGAGCATCACTGATCCTGAAAGATGTGCCTGCATACGTTATGGTTTCTGGTAATCCTGCACATGCATATGGTATGAATGTTGAGGGTATGCGTCGTAAAGGCTGGTCTAAGAATGTGATTCAAGGCTTAAGAGAGTCTTTTAAATTGATCTACAAAGAAAATTTAACTACTGAGCAGGCAATTGAACGCATTCGCCAAGAGATTCTTCCTGAAGTGGAGGAAGCACAATTGCTGATTGATTCTGTATTGGAATCTAAACGTGGTATCGTGCGTTAATTACTGCAAGATAAAAATCAAGTAAAAAAATGCCTCTGGATAGAGGCATTTTTTATGAATGAATTTTTAAAAATTACCCTTTTTTGAAATAACCTGCTTCTTCAGATTTAGGGTAGGTATTTAATAATTTAGTCTTGTAGACATTTGCTGTTTGAGTATTTTTATTGACATCTTTTGCAATACTGTAAAGCTGGTATAAAGCACGTGGCGCTTTGGATGAGTTAGGGAATTTTGCAGCGACAATCTCGTAATTTTTCTTGGCTTCATTATAGTTTGGTGGATCAATCGCCAATTGGAATTCAGCCAACCAAAAATAAGCATTTCCTGTATAAATACTGTTTGGATAATTTTTAATAAAATTCTGCATTGGGGCAATGGCTTGCTTTGCACCGCCTTTCTTATAAGCATCTAAAGCAACGGTATAAGCGGCTTTTTCAAGCGCGATAGCATCACTGGTATTGTTGCCATTTGCAGATGTTGCTGGGGTTTGAACAGTTTGTGTTGCAGATTGCTGCTGTGTGGCTGTTTGATTTGGTGCTGCTGTCTGCTGCGTAGTCTGCTCAGGGTTTTCTACAGAAGGATTTGTGGTTGGTGCATTTTCAGCAGGGGACTGATGCTCTTGGGAATTATTGTCTGGCTCTAACTTTTGATTCAACAACTCAAGGCGTTGATCAAGGTCAGTATAGCGATTGCTTAAATCTTTATTGAGTTGATCAATGGCATGATCTTGTTCTTCAATTTTGCCACGTAGTTCACGAATCTGATTTTCGAGTTGCTGATTCTTTTGAATGAGATCCCAATTCATATTTCCAGTAATCGGAGCAGGTGAATTTGCTACATCATTTCCTGAAGACGCATTACTTAATCCACGAGACTCAATTGGAATCGCGTATAAAGAGGCGGAACTGAGTAAGGCAATAGAAAATAGAGCATGCTTTTTTAGCATAATTGAAAATCCATTAAAGTCAAAATCTTCCAGAATAGGAATAAAGTTGCTTAAAAATCACTAATTGTGATCATTAAAAACGGCTGGACGCAGAATTGCAAGGCGCTTTTACAATCTTCAGATAATTCTAGTGAAATATGAAGACTTTTTGTATTAAATCCGTTGATGAATGGGAAAGGAAGCTTTTGAGATCAACCACGTATTACAGTAATTTATCTATTACTGCTGACTCTCAATCAAGTCGTGGTTAGGGACTGTTGACAATTGGTCTATGCTTGCAGCTAACTGTGTTCCTTGACGAGACTGAACACTAAATAAACCAGATACCAGATAAATATGGAAAAGGAAAACATCATATATTTTAATGATGATGAAGTTTACTCCTCAAGCCATAAAATCCAAGCTAATTCCACTTTATTTTCCGTATGAGTTTTTGCAAAAAACAATCATATTGATGAGGAAATAAGCAAATGAATGAATAACTTGAGAAAATCACAATGTTTGTCTTGCAAGAACATAAAAAATCTCTATACTCTGTTCTTGCAATGGTAGCCCTGCTGGTGGTTTCGCAATTGTACTCTGAAAACCCCGCCAGGACCGGAAGGTAGCAACGGTATCAGAACTATGATGTGCCGAAATTTTGCTAGTAGGGTTGCCACCAGATTTTAAAAATCTTCTTACTATGCAAAATATAATTTTCTCTTTTATTGCTTGATTGCTTTTTTTTATCTTTAACTCATTTTACATTTCTATTCATCCTCATTTTCTTTTCTAGAAATAGCTTTCATAATGGCATCCATTTCAAAGCCTCTGTACTGTAAAAAGCGAATTTGTTTGGCCTTGATTTTGGGATCTTTACTTACTTCAGTGCCATATTTTTTTACTTTTAACTGATAAGCCTGATAATACCAATCAATTTCAGCCATATCTTCTTGTACTAGGCTTTTATCGAGATGTTTAGCTCGCAAAGCCAGCTTAATTCGATTGGGTCCTTTGCCTTTACGGACTTGGCTGCGTACTGTCATTTCAGCTACACGCTGATCGCTTTGATAGTTGTTTGCAGATAATTCATCGACCAATGCTAGAACTTCTTCACGGTTTTGGGCCAAGGTCATTAATTTATCTATCAGATCTGCTTTTGAGTATTCTTTGCGTGTCAAAACTGCAAAAGCATATGAGCGTAAACGTGTTCCAGTCAAGCCCTGCGGTACAGGTCTGCAATCTTGATCGGCAATAAAGGCATGCTCATGATTGACCTCATTACTTGTTGTAGGGTGAGTTTCAGTTCCATCTTCGCCAAACTGCTGCTTTAGCTTTTCGTAGTCTAGCACTTTAGGAAATTTAGCTTGGCTCATATCTTTAATAACAATAATCTTCGTTCGTATTGGTCATAGTGTAGCGCCTATTTTTAGTTTTAACAGCGTATAAGCTGCACAGAGAGATGAATAGGTGAACTGTCATGCAATTTAATGAATAGGTTTACCAATACTGTCTGATTCAATTTGATCAATGATAAAAATAGATTTTGGACGTAAATAACGTGGCGCCTTTTGACTGATCCAGTCTTGTAATTGATTTGGATCCAGATATTGTCTAAGAATGATTTTAACGGCTAAACATTGACCTAGATCTACATCATCGACAGCGTACGCTTGAGCATATTCTATGCATGAATGCTGATATAAAATATTTTCTAAATCGATTGGGTAAACATTGATCCCTCCACAAATTAACATATCATCACGTCGACCTTTTAAAAAATAATAGCCTTGCCCATCTCGTACAGCCAAATCTCCACATTCAATCCATTGATTGGGGGTAATCGACCACGCACATTTACTCCATAATGTACCAATTTGACCCTGTGCGAGATTTTCTCCTGATGAATCGGTAATTTTAAGTGCTACACCTTGAATGGCTTTGCCAATACTGTCTGGATGTGTTTTTAAATCAGCAGGGGTTGCGAGCAGATTAATCCCAGTTTCTGAACTTCCATATAGATTAAATATTTGAATGTGTGGGTAGTGTTGTTGAACTTGATCAACCAAATGAGCACTTAAGGGCGCACTTCCAGTAATGACAGTCTGCACTGAACTGAGCATTGAGCGAGACTGAACTAGGCGATGTAGAATTGTTGGTACCACGTTTAAACAATCAATTTGATATTGCGTAATCCATAAACAGGCAGCTTGTACATCAAAGCGATTTTGTAAGATGACGGTCTTGTTAAAGCTTAAAGCCATTAAACTTGCAGTTAAACCAGCAGCATGACAGATCGGTGTCATGACAAAAATCCGCTGAATTTTAAAGAACTTTAATTGTCTAAGCATGAGATCTAATAAAGGCAGGCATTGCAGTGGATTTGACTGTCGTGTTGCAATTTTAGGAATACCTGTAGACCCAGAAGAACAGACACTAATTTTGTTAAAAAAATAGCATTTGAGGCGAAAATTCCGGCGTTGCTGCTGTGGTGGAATATTTGAAAAATGCTTAATTTTAAATTTTTGCAACCGTGCCAAATGCCCAATCAAATAAAACTTTTTCTGGTCTAGCAGTGTTTGAAGTTTATGTTCGATTAAATTGGGGTTAATAATTACAATATCTTTGCCTAAACGGCTTAAGGCAAATAAAGCAGCTAGGCTATCTAAATCTTGTTCTAGCATGAGCGCAATTTGGCTTGGAAATCGACTTTGATATTCTGGTTTGATCCATTCACAGATAAGTTGATCCGTACGATGTTTTAAATCGTGAAAACTAAACTCTACGCCATCGATAATCAATGCCGTTTTATTTTTATTGATTCGGGTTTGCGCATCTAAAATACTGTATAGATGAACACCATGTCTCATGATGCTGAATAACAGGCTAAGACACCATTTGATCATCAAGTACCATGACATTTTATTTTTTCCGTCCAAGCATATAGCAATAAAAATAATAAATCGGTGTTGAGAATAGTCCAGAAGCAATTTGTGCCAAGATGAGCCACCATGGTTGCCATTGTCGTTTATGACCCATCAGGCTATCTAAAATTGCATTCGCCGCACTTTGTACCTGCATTGCAGGCATGTGATCATAGTGTTTGGTCGGCAAAATCATTCGTGTACGTACCAGTGGCAAATAAACTAAGCAGGTATCAATCTGCTGAATTGCAAGTTCGGGTTGGATGGCCAGTATCCATTGTTGCATAGCAACTTTAGATGCTTGGTAACTTGACCAAAGTGGGGGAGCGAATAGTTTTGCATTAATAGTGGAAACAACCAGAATTTGCCCAGATTGCTGTTTTAATTCTGGCAATAATAAACGAGTCAGTTGAGCGGGATTGATGTAATTAATCGCAATACTTCGATCAATATCTTGAGCTCTATTTAAGCTCTTCCAAATGGAACGTTGAATGGATTTACCAGCATTATGAATCAGGATGTCCACCTGGATATCTTGGACTTGAAGGTGTTGAAAAATATTTTCTGCTGCATCCAGTTGATATAAGTCAGTAACTATGATTTTAACCTGACATTGATTCAGTTCTAATTCATTTTTGAGCTGTAAAAGTTTGTCGGTACTTCGCGCAACTAAAACCAAGGTGCATTCAGTATGTGATAAACGTTTTGCACATGCTTCACCAATTCCAAAACTGGCACCCGTAATCAATATCGTCTTTTTTTGAAAATGTTGATCTATTTTTGATTGAGTAATTCTTGGACCCTGAAAAAATAAAAACTCAGCCAATTCTGTGATTTTTGTCTGCATAGGAATAAATGTGTTGGATGGTGAAGATTATTTTAAATCAGTTATAACTGAAATTTATTCGCTAGTAAAATTTGGCTCAATTCAATAATTTATATAAAAAGCGCCTCGAAAGGCGCTTAGAGAATATAAGAAAACGAGAAAAATGATAGATGAGATTAAACATCTAAAAAGTCAGGCTCTTCTTCCTCTTTTTCTTCAACAGGTGCAGCGTTTGCAGTAGTCAAGAGCTTTTCACGAATCATCCGATCAAGATCTTGTGCCAGTTGTGGATTTTCTTCTAAATGGCGGATGACATTGTTTTTACCTTGACCGATTTTATCGCCTTGGTAGGAATACCATGCACCTGCTTTTTGAACCAATTCTTGGGCAACTGCGAGATCAACCAATTCACCCAGATGATTAACACCTTTACCATACATGATTTGGAAAATCGCTTCACGGAAAGGAGGAGCCATTTTATTTTTAACAACTTTCACTTTAGTTTCAGAACCGACGATCTCATCGCCTTCTTTCACTTGACCGATACGGCGGATATCTAAACGTACTGAAGCATAGAACTTCAATGCATTACCACCTGTCGTGGTTTCAGGGCTACCAAACATAACGCCAATTTTCATACGGATTTGGTTAATGAAAATTACCATACAGTTGGAACGCTTTGCATTACCTGTGATTTTACGCAATGCTTGGCTCATCAAACGTGCTTGTAAGCCCATATGAGAATCACCCATTTCACCTTCAATTTCGGCTTTCGGGGTCAATGCAGCAACTGAGTCGACAACAATCAAATCAATTGCACCTGAGCGCACAAGCATGTCGGCAATTTCAAGTGCCTGTTCACCATTATCTGGCTGTGAAACTAAAAGGTTATCAATATCGACACCAAGTTTACGTGCATATTGTGGATCTAAAGCATGTTCGGCATCAATAAAGGCACAAGTTCCACCTGCCTTTTGGCATTGCGCGATTGCCTGTAAAGTCATGGTGGTTTTACCAGAAGATTCAGGACCGTAGATTTCAACAATACGTCCTTTTGGTAAGCCCCCAATTCCTAATGCAATATCAAGTGTTAAAGAGCCTGTAGAAACAGCTTCAACTGCTTGTACAGTATTATCACCTAAACGCATCACTGTGTTTTTACCAAATTGTTTTTCAATTTGGCTGAGTGCTGCATTCAGTGCCTTGCTTTTGTTATCATCCATCTCGTAAACCTCAAACGATGTAATATCACTAATATCTTAAGTGGATGTCATTAAATTTGATCTTTCGTCCACAGGAGTAATAGTGACAGAAAATGAAAAATGGTTCTATCTTTAAAAACAGTAGTACGACATATTTTGTCGTACTGAACTTAAACGAATTCAGTCATCATCATAGGACCACGATTGGTCAAATTGTTGATCATTTTCTTGTTTAAATTTGCTTATTTGTCGTCGATCTTTTTTACTCGGTCGATGATCAGGTCGCGCTAGATTATGCAATTTTCTTTGGGTTGAAATCAACTCTCTGCGTGCCACACTGACTTCTGTTTCTTCATACAGTTGTTGCGCAATTGGCGCACCGCCACGAACAGCAGACAAGGCTTTGATCACCACTGTTTTTCGATCAAACCCTTGCTGTATGGTCAATTCCATGCCCACACGGATTTCTTTAGAAACCTTTACCCGTTCATTGTTATGATGAACTTTGCCACCTTCAATTGCATCTTTGGCAATCGAGCGTGTTTTAAAGAAACGTGCAGCCCAAAGCCACTTGTCTACACGCATTGTTTCAAGTTGTTGTTTCTCAGGCTGTTTTGACATCGACATCCTTATTTTCTAAGTTTAACTCGGTGAGTAAAGGTAAAAGCTCAGTTAAATGGTGAATTGCAGGGTATTCCAGTTCAAGTCGATGGCGCGCGGCGCGAGCACTTGATGGCTGAGTAATTGTAATCAAATGCTGTATACCAAATTTTTCAGCACCTTTGAGTACAGGCGCAGTATCGTCAATCAAACAGGCATTTTGAGCATCAAAAGGATGTTTCTGTTGAAGAATTTCCCAGAATTCAACACACTCTTTGGAGTAGCCAATTTCTTCACTACTGATCATTACTTCAAAATAAGGGCTTAAATCGATATTTTCAAGTTTAAGCTGTAAACCTGCACAATCTGCATTGGTCAGTAGCCAGCAACGATAACCTTGTGCTTTCAATTGTTTTAGGAGTTCAAAGCAACCCGGACGAGTTGCAATCTTGTCTTTATATTCACATTGTAATTTTAAAACGTCTACACCCACTTTCTCAGACCAGTATTTTGAGGAATACCAACACAGGGTATGATGGTGTTGCTGATAAAATGTACTCAGGATGCTATGACTCTGCTCTAAACTACATTGATGTGTTGCTGCGTGACGTTCAGGGAGTTTGGTGTTCCAGATGAAATCATCAAAAGCCAAATCGAGGAGCGTACCGTCCATATCAAAAAAGATAACCGGTTTCATGATCATAAAACTTTCCAAGCCTTTGGAGTGTGCTTAGTATAGTAAACCGAATAAAAATTTATAAGCCTATCCATGATATTCAAAATCATATCATCCGGTTAAAGTACAATTAATTATTTAAAAGCTATTGTTTTCATGCACTCAACATCAAAAAATGGTAGGCTTAAGCACAAAAATCAGACATCCTACAGGTCGGATCAATGTTTATCACTACTCAAGCACCGCAAGATGACCAAATTTCGAAATTGGTTCCTGTTTTGGTCCATGCAAGTCAAATTTTACTTGAGGAATATCAAGACTATTGTGCTGGGCAAGCATTTAATATTGATCGAAAGGATGATCAGTCTCCAGTAACCCAAGCTGATTTAAAGGTCAATGCATATCTTATTGAGCAATTGGCGCAAGTGACACCAGACATTCCTGTATTATCTGAGGAAAGTGATTATTCAGAACGCCATAATTGGACTACGTGCTGGATGCTAGATCCTTTAGATGGAACCAAAGAATTTATACATGAGCGTGATGAATTCACCATCAATTTAAGCCTGATTCAAAATCATCAAACGATATTTTCTATTATTGCTGTACCGACAGAACAAGTCATGTATTTGGGGTACTTAACAGAACTTCCCTATAAATATTCATTTACTCAGGGGACCTGGGAGCGTTATTGCAAATTTAAAGAAGTTGAAGAAGATGCCATCCAAGTTGGTTTAAGTCATAGCAGTAAGAATCCTAAATATCAGCAATATATTGATTATATTGAGCAAGAGTCACCCGTCATTAAAAGGGAAGCAGGCAGCGCCTATAAATTTTGTATGATGTTGGAAGGTGAAATTGATATTTATCCACGTTTCCACCCAACCTCAGAATGGGATACTAGCGCAGGACAAGGCTTGCTCGAAAGCATAGGTGGAGGACTGGTCAGTTTGGCAGCAGTACCGTTCACCTATAACCAGCGCCATACTGTATTGAATGAAGGTTTTATTGCATTTCGAGATGAAGAAACCAAGCAGATTGCCTTGGATGCACTTGGCAATGTTCGCTTTTAATATGATATGGATATCTATTTTATAGATGATTTAACGCTTTATGAGTTATGGTATAGTAAGCCTGTATAGAAAAGAGTTTTGAGTTGATATGGCGTTAGATTTATTGCCGAAAAGCATGCTGAAAGCGATAGATTTATTGCCAGATGCGCAGACCCCAGTGACTTTATTTACGCGCCATTCAATTCGTGAAGTTGTTAATGGACAGGGGTTGGCTGGCTATGATTTACAATTAACGACTCAGGGGCGTGACTTAGCACATGCGTGGGGTTCTTATTTGATAGATCATACCGATCGTGTGATTCAGCATTGTATTTCAAGTCCAATTCAACGCTGTGTCGATACTGCTGCTCTGATGATTCAGGGTGCAGATGGTATTTCGTCTCATCCCAATACCCATCATATAGAAATTGTCGAAAAAGGTTTATTGGTTGAGCCTGGAAGCTTTGTGCTGGATATTAAGCAAGCTGCACCATACTTTCGCAAACAGGGTGCCCTGGGTTTTATCAATAGTTTTGTAAATAATGCGCTACCGGGAATGAAACATCCGATTAGGGGTGTGGTTGATGTGCTTGAACTGATTTATGAAACACATCCTACAGTGAGTCATGGTATTAGTCTGGCTGTGAGTCATGATACGATTCTTGCTGCAATTATTGCTGTGATTTCTAAACGTACTCAAATCGATCAAAGTGATTGGCCAGAAATGATGGAAGGATTGTTTGTTTGGTTCGAAGGAGAGCGTTTTATGGACAGTCATTTAAAATGGATCTGGAGAGGCGAACGAGGCGAATTGTTGATACGTGATTTCCAACAATAATTTGATAAAAAAGAAAATGTTATGCCTTTAAGGGGCAATTGGTGTTGATTGAGTGTGTGATACAGCTGATATAAGTAAGCCTAAAAATTAAAAATTTAACCAGGGTCAAACTACCTGACGATTCATACAAGGGATTTGATTTCAATCATTCATAGCCCATGAATTTTATGTTTTATACAAATTTTAAAAAATTGTTCATTCATTTATCGTATTCTGTTAAATCATCGCTGGTCTTTCTATCTTCAGACAACATTGAGGTTAGCCTATTGAGCGGGGATATGTGAGCAAAAGCAAAAAACTGTTTTGTTTAAAGCACAAGAATGCGGTTACGATAAAAATGAAGTGAGCAAAGTGAGTCTTTGCCTACACAAAACAAATTTATTCCAACTTTAAAGCTAACGTGTGGCAATGAAAACTCTATATCATTCAAAATTATTTTCATAATGTTAATTTTATTGATCAAGAAAATTATATTTTGCGGTATGAGTTTTTTAATAGATTGGTGAACCATTCTGATCTTGATCATTGTTCCAGTCTGCATAGACCATCTTATTTTGCTGTTCTAAGATTTTTTCGTCGGTTAATGCTAAAAAAATAATGAAAATTTAATTGGTATGTTATATTTAAGTTATTGAAATTAAATATTATTTAAATTCGGTCTCAAAAAATATGGATAGAGATAAGTCGTTATAAATATTGGGGAACTTCTGTGATGCAATTAAAGTTTAAATATTTAACAATCTGTACGTTTTCAGCAATGCTGATTGCATGTGGGGGCGGCAGTGATCGTCATTCTGTAAAAGATCAGCCATCAAACCTGCCACAAAATCCAGGTGATGGTACAAATGAGTTACCTGGAGATGGAACGCCAGAAATACCCAATAATGGTTCAGGTGGTCCAAATAATGACTCTACAGAAACACCACCAGAGAGTGGTTCGGGAGGCTCCAATAACGGTTCTACAGAGATTCCACCAGAGAGTGGTTCAGGCGGTTCCACAGAAGCGCCGTCAGAAGATATGGAGAGTTCTGAAGACAATACAGGTACGACACCGCCTGTTGTCGATAAATATCCTGAACCTGCTAAAAATAAAATTTCGAATCAGATATTGGGATTCTATGATTTTAATGGGCAGGGTGAAAATCGATTGCTGCGTAATGACTTGACGGGTAATTTTGCTGCAATGGTGCAGTTTGTACAAAGTCATGCGGTCAACCCGAAGAATAACGAACAGGATAAAATGCCGCGTTTGACCACTGAAAAAGATGCTTTGTTATTGGTCACACCTTTGGTTGCAATGGGGGAACTCAACAAATTACAAGCCGAAATTTATCAGGGAAATCAACTGATACGCACGGTAAATTTGAAAGAGCCTTCTCGTCTTGCTGCTGCTGATCAATCCAATCAGGATGATCGAGCACGTGTGATGTACTCTAAGCAAGCATGGTCCGTTGCTTTAAAGTGGGATGAAGTTCGTGCTGGTCTTTCTATCCGAATTGTCGATCCAGTCAATAATCGTAGCGGTACGCTAGGCGGAAGCGATATTGACTTTGCGGCACCTGGAGAGCTTGTGGTTCAAAGTATTCGCTTAGGCTTGCTGACCGACGCACCAAAATCCAATGGGCACTATATGCTGTTGGAACCTGAAAAAGCGGGGACTGATTATTTGCAAACCATCCCAGCGGCAAAAATGATTGTCAGTAAATATGATGAAATGAAGCTCAATCGAGTGATGGTTGCGAGTGGGGTGATTTATGATTCAGTAAGCGCGACCAATGGAGGCGTTTATGATGGTGATATGCGTGAGAATACTGCGAAATCAACATTTAGTGTCGGTATAAATTTAGCCAACTGGGGTGTAACCAGTTCCTCAATGCAGAGTCAGGAGCAACCGCAAGTTACTCAGAGTGTTGTAATACATCATGCACGTGGTAAATATGCCAATGGTGAGTCGAACCATGGCTTAAGTGGTGGCAATGGAATTTTGACTTTGATTGATTCTATAGGAAATGAATTCAGTCATGAAATTGGACATCATTATGGATTGGGACATTATCCAGGTTCTGTTGAAACCAGTGGTAGTCCAACCAATTACTTCTGGTCTGCACATCATGCAGATAGCGGCTGGGGCTACATTGCCTTCCGCAATAAGATGCGTGGTAACTTAAATTGGGGCAGTACCAATTTAGGAGATGGCAGTAACGGGGTGCCGAATTTCCAAAATTTATATGCGTATGGCTGGGATGCAATGAGTGGTGGCGCGAGTGCCAGTTCGATTTCTAAATATACCCACTATACGGGTTATAGCACTTGGTTAAAAATTCAACCTGCATTTGATAAGTATATTTGGGATGCAAACTCAACCACTGGTTATAAAAAGTGGAACGCAAGCACACGAGAAATGGTTGATGCCCAACCCAAAACGCCGAATTCAGGCAATGTTTGGTACAACAGTGCCGATGGTAATTTCCTAAAGCCGCGACTGTTTAGTGTGCCAGTTTATACGATTTTAGGGGGATATGACCCAGTAAATCAGGTAGGTATTGTCTATCCTGCAGCACGTGGCAACTGGGGTAATGTATTCAATTTGCCTCAAGCCAATACCGCTGGTACAGCTGCAAGCTGTTGGCTGAATGTACAATATGCCAGTAAGGTTGAACATATTGCTCTTGCACCACAACGTGTAAATGCAGGAAGCAATGCCAATAAGTTCCATGTCAATCTTGCACAAAGTGATGCACCTCAAAACGTGGATCTTTATTGTCAAAAAACGGGTCAACAGGCAGTCAAGCTATCCAGTATCAGTATTCCTGTAGCAGTTGAACCCATGACCCCTTTTGTGACCATTGGCAAGGAAGCAGAATATTCTGCTTTAAGAAAAATTGAAATGCCGCAGCTTGAACAAGCTTTACTGAATAACCAAGGTAAAGCGGTGGTTAAACTTGATGCCGATTCACGGTTGTTATTTGACTCTTACCGGCTATTTAAAACCGAGCTTTCTCCAAATGCACAGTTTGAAATGGTACGTTATACCCAACAGCAAATTAAACTCTACCGCTTAAATCGTTGGATAAATGCCTATCGAGTTGATTTGGAAAGTGCGAATGCAGAAGCAATCGATGCATTGAATAGATTTGTGGCTAAATTGGAGTTAAGCAATGACTTGAATTTTAATGAAGTCTCTAGTCTAAAAAATGGAACCAATTGTTTAAAGGTAGAAACACTGGCTGATGGTAAACTCAACGCCTATATCAGCGGTAAGAGTGCCTGTACGGGTGATGAGTCTGAGCAGTGGATTTATGATGCGATGGGTAAAATCCACAGTAAGAAATATATGGATCAATGTTTAGCGAGTCAGGCAGGTGTGATCAATCTTGCATCATGTAATAATGAGCGTTCAGCGCAGGCTTGGACGATGAATCCAACCTTGCAGCGCATTGAACAAGGTTCAAAATGTTTTGATTTAGAATACGGTTATTTAAATAACAACCGCGCTCGTTTGATTAGTTATAACTGTGGGACAGGCGCGAATCAAAAATGGACCAGTTTATCCTCCAACAATAGTTTGATTTTGGCTACGACAAGTTCAGCGAACTTAGCATTGATCAAACAGTTATTGATTCACTAAGTCGGTAATATTGCTTTTATCATCATTAAATAAGCGCCTGAGGGCGCTTGTTTTTATCCTATTGAATGCTTTTATATTGAAATCATTCAAAACGAGCAATGATGGAATGGATGTTATTTTTTAAGAAAACTGGTCAGCGTGCATCAATGAATGCTGTAGGTCTTCAGTCGCCTTACGTCCTTGAAGTTGAAGACTGACTGCGTGAATTAAGCCCGTCCATGTTTCATTGGGTTGCCACACTTGATGCAACAATGCTTGTGCCGTTGGCATGTCAATATCCATAAAATATTGACGATATAAATACATCAGGCTACTGACACGCATGTTTTTGGCGCAATGTACCCACACCATTTTTTCCTGCACCAAATGTGCAATCAAATCTAGAATAAATAAACATTGGTCATCTGCAGGTCGATCCCAATGGATGGGAATTTGGATATAGTTTAAGCCTAATTCAGCACAGATTTTATCTTCATGTTCTAAATGGACTGATGCATCTGTAAATGCCAGATTGATCACCGTATCCACGCCGTATTCTTTAATTTGCTTCAGTTGTTCAGCCGTCGGTTGACCTGAAGTCAGTAAATGTTCATGGACAAACTGAAAGTTTGCGATTTGACAGAGTTCTTGTTCAAGTTCGTTCATAGCATTCTTACAGAAAAATTTTAATAACATCATAAACAAAAACGCCATCTATGTAGATGGCGTTTTCATACTAATTAACGATTTGGTAAAATATCTTTTAAGGCTGCATCCATTTCAAGCAATGCTTTTTCTGTCGTTTCCCAGTCAATACAGCCATCAGTCACTGATTTACCGTATTCCAAATCGCTTAGATTTTCTGGAATATCTTGGCGACCGCCTTTGATATGACTTTCAACCATGATGCCAACAATCGATTTGTTCCCATCAAGGATTTGTTCAGTGATATTTTTCAATACCAATGGTTGCAAATATGGATCTTTGTTTGAGTTTGCATGACTGGTATCAATCATGATTTTAGTACTGACTTTAGCTTTTGCGAGGGCATTTTCAGCTTCGGCCACTGAGCCTGCATCATAGTTCGGCTTACCATTACCGCCACGTAATACAACATGCGCATATGGATTGCCGCTGGTGCGAATCACTGAAACTTGACCTTCGTTATTCAGACCTAAAAAGCTATGTCCATGCTTCACGGATTGCATTGCGTTTGTTGCAACAGTTAAGCCACCGTCGGTGCCGTTTTTAAAACCTACAGGTGAAGACAAACCGGATGACATTTCACGATGGGTTTGGCTTTCTGTGGTACGTGCGCCAATGGCAGACCATGAGATGAGATCTTGATAATATTGAGGAGAGTTCGGATCCAAGGCTTCAGTCGCGCAAGGTAAACCTTTATCATTTAACTCAAGCAGCAATTTACGTCCTAAACGTAAACCTTTTTCAATATTAAAAGAATCATTCATATCCGGGTCATTGATCAAACCTTTCCAACCTACAGTTGTACGAGGTTTTTCAAAATAGACTCGCATGATGATATACAAGGTATCTTTTACTTTTTCGCTTAATACTTTTAAACGATCTGCATAATCATGTGCAGCTACAGGGTCATGAATCGAGCAAGGACCAATCACAACAAAGAGACGTTTATCTTTACCATCCAAAATATTGCGTACGGTTTCACGACCGTGAAGTACGGTTTGGTAGGCATTTTCATTTAATGGAAGTTCAGCTTTAAGTTCAGCTGGCGTTACAAGCGTTTGAATGCTTTGGACATTCACGTCATCAATATCTGATTGAATAATTGGATTTGAATTTAATGTATTCATTGCCGTCACTGGGTATTAGAACATACAGAAAGTATTTTTAGTGGTCAGAATATAACATGAATTGGTTCAAGTTTTGTTATAAATAAATCATTAAAACTTCATAGCCAATTCATAAGGATAAGTTATCAATAAAAGATTAAATTTAAACCTGCTGCTGTTGAGCCGTTTGAGTCACCATGACGGTCTGTGGTTTTTCAACAGGTTTTGATTTAACCGGATTTAAGATAAAGTTAACGCCCAAGGCAAAGAGCGTGACTCCAAGTATTTTACGAATCATTTTTTCAGGCATTTTCGAGCTGATTAATGTCCCAACGATGATGGCAGGAATAGACCCGACCAACAACCAGCCAAGTAACTGAAAATCTACATTGCCTGAAGTCATATGGGCAAAACCGGCTACAGAGGTGAGTAATACTGCATGTACCACATCTGAACCAATGATGCGAATCATCGGTAAGTTGGGAAACATCAGAATTAATGCCATGACCCCAAAAGCACCTGCCCCTACAGAGGAAAGCGTCACGAATACACCCAGTACAATACCCATGAGTACGACATAAAGCCGCTTGCCCTCAATATTAAAATGATTTGCCGCATGGAAATCCTGCTTCTCTGCACGAAATTTGGCAAAAAACTTTTCAATTCTGGCACGAAACATGATCGATAGACCTGTTAGAGTCAGCATAAATCCCAACACCATCGTTAAGATGGCTTTGTAATGTGTTGAACCACTCAAATAGTTTTCTAAAATCCAATGGGTCACAAACGATGCCGGAACACTGCCTAAAGCGAGCCAAAATACGATTGGCCAGACAATATTGAGTTTTTTAGCATGTACAAGTGAGCCGCAGAACTTTGAAATCGCAGCATAGAGGAGGTCTGTTCCGATGGCGATGTGTGGTTCAATTCGAAATAGGCTAATTAAAATGGGGGTCATCAGTGATCCACCACCTACACCCGTAATACCTACACAGAAACCAACTAAAACGCCAGCTAAAATAAACTCAACAGGACCAAACATGACTTATTGCCAGATATCAAAAAACAGGCATATCTTATGACTTTTTTGTATAAGTGGTTGTCTTGATTGTTGATTTGCTTATGCAAAAAAGTGCTAAAGCATATTTTCCTAAAAAGGTTTAATTTTTTAAAGGGCGGATTAAATTATCAAGCTGTTTTATAAGAAATAAAGCAACAACTGGGTGTTTTATTCTTTGTCGAGGTATTTGGTTTTGGATTTGAGAATGTAAAGCTTTAATTAAACGAGATAGACATTAAAAAATATGTAAATATTCATATAAGGGATTAAAATTTATATGAATATTTACAAGCGGAAAATTCATATCTTGATGGATTGGTAGCGTGTTGCCCACGGCTGTGCTTGTTCTAGCTGTGCTGCCAATTGCAATAGCGTATCCTCATGTCCAAATGGGGCGATAAATTGAGAGCCTAAGGGTAAATGATCTTTATTCCAGTACAAAGGTACAGACATGGCAGGTAAGCCCGTGATATTCGCCAGTTGTGTAAAAGGGACCCATTGCAAATTATTTTTAATCAATTGTTCAACCAGTTTTCCTTTTGCCAATAAGTGTGCTTGGTCAACTTTTAGTAAAGCCTTTAAAACAGGAATTTGCCAAGCAGGTGTTTTGACTTCGCCATTTTTAGGTGCAACAGATGCAGTGGAGGGGATGAGAAATAAATCATATTGGCTAAAAAAATGATTCATTTTCGTTACATAAACTCCCCAGTTATTCAGGTTATTGATGTAATCCAATGCAGATGCTTTAGCACCAAATGCAGCAATTGCTAAGGTATCTAATTCAAAATCTTGATCTTTGGCACCAAATTGTTGTTTAACCTGTTTTACGGTATAGGCACATTGACTAAACCATGTGGTAATAAAATCTTTAGCCAAAGCCATACCATCTATCTGGGGTGAGGCTTCTTCAACAATATGCCCTAAAGACTGTAACAGATTTACTGTGTTTTGAATGGCATTGACGGCATCTTGTGATACATGAGTACCGATAGGCGAAGCGACTGAAAAACCGATCCGTAATTTTTTTGGTGCTTTTTGAATAATCTCTAAATAGCTTTCTGTGGGATGTTGAATATTAAAAAGTGCACTATGATCTGGACCTTGTGTTGCATCCAGCATTGCTGCACTGTCTCGTACGGATTTACACAGTACATGCTGCATTGCTGCACCGTGCATGGCTTCACTAATTTGAGGTCCCCAAGGCGTGCGACCTCGACTGGGTTTTAGTCCAAACAATCCGCAATACGAGGCGGGAATACGGATTGATCCACCCCCATCACTGGCACCGGCAATCGGCACAATCCCAGCAGCAATACTGGAGGCAGCTCCTCCTGATGAGCCACCACTGTTATATTTAAGATTCCATGGGTTTTTACAGCTTCCCCATGCTTCAGGTTCAGTGATGCCTTTAATGCCAAATTCAGGTGAATTGGTTAAACCAAAAGTCACTACCCCTGATTTAATCCAACGCGTAACGATTTCTGCGTTTTCTTTAGCAATATACTGGGCATTTTTAAAAGATTTTGAACCGTAAGATGTTGCCACCCCTGCGAACTCTTGATGGAGATCCTTCAATAAAAAAGGAACGCCAGAAAAGTGACCTGCATGGTGGTTATCTGCATTTTTCATTGCCTGTTCATACATTGGAATAACGATGGCATTGATTTTAGGATTGACCTGTTCAGCACGTTGAATGGCGATTTCAAGCAATTCATGTGCTTGTATCTGTTTGCTTTTTACCAACTGTGCCAAACCAATGCCATCATATTGAATATATTCTGAATATTTCATTGCAGTCCCTCGCAATTTAAGTTTATTGGGCAAATAATTTTTGATCTTGCTGAATATCTGTTTCCAAACAAAGTTGGTTTCGTCCTCTTTCTTTCGCTAGATACAGTGCTGCATCTGCACGTTTGATGAGCTGTTGAAAGGGAATACAGTAGGGTAATGTTTGATAACTCAAACCTATACTTACGCTGATATGAAGTGTGCGTTGATCATCTAAATCAATGGGGGTATCGAAGGTTGTATTACAGATGCGTTGAGCAATCGCAATACTTTGTTCTAAGCTTAAATCTTTCAGTAAAATTGCAAATTCCTCTCCCCCTAAACGACCAAACAAGTCATGGGCACGCAGCTGCGTTTTTACTTGTTGGGAAAATGTCTGCAATACATAATCCCCAATCATATGTCCGTATTGATCATTAATTTTTTTAAAATGATCCAGATCCAGCAGCAATATCGCCACACTATGTACGGTTTTTTCAGTATTTCTGGCGATTGTGCGTTCACTTTCCTCATAAAAATAACGTCGATTTAGTGTGGTTGTTAAACCATCATGGTTGGCGAGATATAAAATCTGATGATATAGCTTTTGTCGGTTACGGCTGATAATGGTCAGCGTCAACGGTCCCAGCGCCAGCATGAATAAGCCTATTCGAACGGAAAGAGTGGTTTCTAAATAAGCATCAGGTGACTGGGTAATATAGTATGAGGTCAATGCATTATACAAAAGCATACATACCCCACAGTTGATGACCGAGACAAAGAATAGATTATAACTGAGTGCAGCCCAGATCAATGCCGCAATGGGGAACATGATTGCGCCAGGACCGATAAAAAAGTGGGTGAGTGCTACTGAAAAAACAACACCGAGAAAAGGTAAAAAGATTTGAACTTGAATAGGTTGTTGCTTAAATTCTTGGAAATAGTTCTGTAATGTTGTACGGTTTGGAATCGCCAAGACAATTGGTAAAAATGCAATCACATTGAGAATTTCTCCAGTCCACCACATCCCAAAGTCAATCCAGATTCGATCCATAGACATAAAGGTATTGGGTAAGTGAGAAACCGTTAAGCAAGCCACTGTAGCTGCGGCGAGACACCCCCCAAACGCACTGATGCCAAAAAGATATAAAAATGTTAAACCTTTATTGTATTGTTTATAGTCCAGTTTAAAAAAATAGATGAGTAACAATGTCACCAAAGCGTGTGATAGATTGGCCAAGGTTAAAAATAAGGTCACTGAAAAGCTATTTCCAGTGATCAGGTCTGCAAGCATAAAACCTGTAAATGCGCCTAACCACCCGCCGATATTTTTAAGGGAATGGAATCTTAAAAAAAGTCCAAGCAAGACAGCATTTGCTGGCCAAAAAATAGCGAGGAAGGAGAGCGGTCTACCCAATATTCCAGCCAAAGCACAGGCAAATATGATCACTGCAATCAGAAAAAATGCAGAAATATTGTCCTTAAATGTTTGACTTAAATATGGTATCGCTCGTGGCAAATGACTAACCTATTTTTAGAAGAATACTTAATTCCAATTCCAAGTCACGTGGCTTTGTCTTTAAGGTAGTAATGATCATCATATCTATATATATCGATAAATCAATAGCTTTAATCGCCTTTAATTCAGCATATTAAACATATATTTTGGAGGTGAGGCCGGATAAAGATTGTTCTTATATGGTTAATTTTACATGTTTTATTATAAATATATGATAGTTTATATAAGATAAAATTTGGCATACAAGATTGGGTATGAAAAAAACAGCACTTATAATTTCTTTACTGCTTGGCTTTTCTTCTTACACTAAAGCTGATGAGGCACCTCCACGCGCTCAAGCAACAACGACTAATAATGTGATGGCGACAAATACAACCAGTACCATTCGAATTAGTACACGGCCAGAAATTTTAGGCTTATGGGGAATGGAAATTCCTGAGAATAAAAAATGCATCGAATATTATAATTTTCGAGGTTCCAATGAGGTTGTGGTCAACAGTGCCAAAGAATGGTCGGTTGGACTTTTCGATTATCAACCATCACCTGACAATACTTTGGAAAAACCACCTGCATTGATTATGCAAATCCGTTATGAAAATAATGAAACTGATTGCTCTGGTCGTAAAGAAGATCAAACCGGGGATGTCTCGCAGTATTATGTAAAGTGGATTAATAAAAATACCATGAGCTTCTGTGCGTCTGACAAAGGTGATCAATGTTTTGCCACTTTGCGAAAAGTATTGCCTTAGGATTTAAATGATTAATTTGACCGAGGTGAATACTTGAAGATTTTGTGCTGATACGTAATTGCGTTAGCGACAGGTCAATTTTATTGATAGAAAAAAACCTCTGATTTACAGAGGTTTTTTTGTAAAACAAAATCAGTTAAGCGTCATTTTCATGACCTTGAAGTTGCTTTAATAAATGTTTTTCAAGGTAATGGATATCCATTGCCTGTGAACAGAAGTTTTTATCTTCTAGAATCAAATCTTTATGTAATGGAATATTGGTTTTAATCCCCGTCAGAATCATTTCATCTAAAGCCTGTTTCATACGGGCAATTGCGGTATCGCGATCTTTACCGTAAGAAATCAATTTTGCAATCATTGAATCATAATATGGCGGGATGCTATATCCTTGATAGATATGCGAATCTAAGCGAATACCTGCGCCCCCTGGTGCATAGAACGATTCAATTTTACCGGGCGAAGGCAAGAAGGTCGACGGATCTTCAGCATTGATACGACATTCAATTGCATGACCCTCGATCTTAATATCTTCTTGTTGAAGGTTAAGACCTAGACCGGCTGCAATACGCAGCTGCTGTTCAATAATATCTACGCCTGTGACTTGTTCAGTTACAGGATGTTCAACCTGAACACGTGTATTCATTTCAATGAAGAAGAATTCGCCATCTTCAAATAAGAATTCAAATGTACCAGCCCCACGATATTGCATTAATTTACAAGCGTTTACACATGCTTCTAAAATGTGGGCGCGAGCTTCTTCCGGTAGACCTGGTGCAGGTGCTTCTTCAAGTACTTTTTGATGTCGACGTTGTAATGAACAATCACGGTCATATAAATGAATTGCTTGACCATTCCCGTCTGCCAAAACTTGAACTTCAACATGCCGAGGTTTTTGCAGGAAACGTTCCATATAAACGGTATCGTCCCCAAACCACATTTCAGCATCACGCTGCGCAGCTTGGACAGATTCAAGTAGGGTGTCCACACGTTCAACAATACGCATGCCACGACCACCGCCCCCTGAGGCAGCTTTGACGATCAATGGAAAGCCAATTTCTTTTGCTTCAGCCAAAGCATTGTTTGGTGTTACTGCATGTGCAGAACCTGGAACTGTCGGTACACCAGCTTTACGCATCGCCGTAATTGCTGAAACTTTATTGCCCATTAGGCGAATGTGTTCAGGACGTGGACCAATGAAAATAAAACCTGAACTTTCTACAATTTCAGCAAATTCAGCATTTTCAGACAAAAAACCATAACCGGGATGGATTGCATCTGCACCAGTAATTTCTGCGGCTGTAATAATCGCAGGAATGTTTAAGTAACTTTCACTACTTGCACCTGGACCAATACATACCGCTTCATCACAAAAACGTAAATGCATTAAATCTTTGTCAGCATCAGAATATATTCCGACTGTTTTAATCCCTAAAGTTTTGCAGGCGCGAGTGATGCGGAGTGCAATTTCACCTCGGTTTGCAATTAAAACTTTTTGCAACATATCAACCCCCGAGGTATTACGCGCGGTAGCGGAATAAAGGTTGACCGAACTGGATTACATCACCATTTTTTACAAGAATTTCTTCAACCACACCGCTTTGAGTTGCTTCAATAGGGTTCATAATTTTCATTGCTTCGATGATACCTAAAGTCTCACCCGCAGAAACAGTTTGACCGACATTCACAAATGGAGCTTCACCCGGACTCGGTGCAGAATAGAACACGCCGACCATAGGTGAGGTTTCTACCGCACCGCGAGAGGCAGCTTTAACTACAGGTGCTTCAGCAGCCGGGAGTGCAATCGGTGCTACACCAGCGGCAACCACAGGATTACGACGAGTTAAAGCAATCGATTGATCACCTTCTTTCACTTCAATTGCTTGAAGATCAGATTCGATCATCAAATCGATGAGCTTTTTAATTTTGCGAATATCCATGGGTTCGTATTCCTAAATTATGATTGAGTTGAAGATTGAATTTTGTCGATAGCGTAATCGAGCGCAAAAGAATAGCCTTTAGCACCCAGACCGCAAATAACGCCAACGGCTTTATCTGATAAATAAGAATGATGTCTAAATGGTTCACGTGCATGAACATTAGAAAGATGTACTTCAATAAAAGGGATGGCGACCCCTAAAAGGGCATCACGTACGGCAACGGAAGTATGCGTAAGAGCGGCAGGATTTATGATAATGATTTTAACGCCGTCTCGTTGTGCTTGATGGATACGATCCACTACAGCACCTTCCCAATTGCTTTGAAAAGTATCTAAAGTAATATTGGCTTGCTGAGCTTGCATTAGGAGTTGTTGGTTAATGTCATCCAATGTGAGGTGACCATAGACCTCTGGTTCGCGCTTTCCTAGCAAGTTTAAGTTTGGTCCGTGAATGACCAAAATGGTCGAACTCATTGAGACTGCTCCAATTCAAAAATTGCAAAAAGTCTTTGCAAGATGTCTGCAAAGTTTGCATATTATGGCATGTTTTTCCACAAATACTTTATATTTTCTTTGAATTGTCGCGGAAATGCTGTGCCTAGTACGGCATATATAATGTAAATTTTGTCGTTAAATGGCAATGTTAAAATATGACATTTTCATGCATTGTTTTTAAGTGCTTCCATTCTAAACTGAGTGACCAAAACTATTCATTTGATTTGTGTAACAGCCATATGACTATCATCAATACATAAGATATCACTCCAGCGTGTGGTATAACTTGGAGAGCGATTTTGTTGACGCATTTTCCATGTTTCACTGGTGGAATGATAACCGACTTGAATACAATCAGAACCAAAGCGCTGCTTCATATTGGAAAGTGTATCCATGAGTTGATCGCGTTGCTGAATAAGGTCTACGGGATGCCATAAGTCATTGATGTGTTGGCTTTTGTGATGAAGGGCTGAAAGCATCACGGCGACTTTTATATATCTGGTATTTTCTTTAAATAAAACATCAATTTGCTGTAATGCAGCCTTGGTTAAAGTCATCAAATCATCTGTTGCATATTGCAAGCCTGCAACGCTGCTTTGTGCTTTTTTATAAGGTGCTTGAGCAATTTTTTCATACAGAGAGACGTGTATCACAGCACAGAGTTGTTGCTGCCGAGTGAGACGTTGATGCGCCCGATTGACATGAAAAATAATCGCCTGTTTGATGATTTCGGAATTATTCAATGCGGAGGCAAAACTTCGAGAAGAAAGAATCCGTTTAGAGGGAATTTCAGGATCGTCCAGAGCAATGCAGGATTGACCTTTTAGCTCACGAATAGTACGTGCAATGACCACTGAGAACTCTCGTGCTAGGTAATGTTCATTGGCAAAAGTTAAGTCATAGCAATTATAAATATTATATGCTTGCAAACGTTTGCTGGTTTTACGTCCAATGCTCCATACCTCAGCAACATTGGTTTCGAGTAGTAAAGCCTCAAAGCTGCATAAATCTAAGCCAGTCAAATCACAAACACTCTCAAATCCATGTCGCTTTTTGGCAAAACTGTTGGCAAGCTTGGCTTGAGTCTTGCTATATCCAATGCCAATACAGCAGGGTAAACCTAACCATTTTTGAATGGTTTTTACCAATCTTCGGCAATAGCTTTCTAAATCAAATAGGTCTCGATAAGAGCTCAGATTAATAAAACATTCATCAATTGAGTAGGGTTCTAGATCATCCTCTTTAAAAAAGGTTTTCAGTGTTTTAAAAAAACGTTCTGAAAAATCACCATATAAAGCATAGTTACTTGAATAGGCGATAACACCTGCCTTTTTCGCTGATTTTTCAACTTCATGCCAAGGTACAGCCATATCTATATTGAGTGCTTTGGCTTCATTGCTGCGTGAAACAACGCAACCATCATTATTGCTTAATACGACGACAGGCCGGTTGTTTAGGCTGGGATTAAATACACGCTCACAACTGACATAGCAATTGTTGATGTCGATTAAAGCAAAAATTTGTTCACTCATGATGATCTTGAAAAAGTTACAAATTCAAATGAAATATTAAAAGAAGTTTAAAATAAATTCAAATTTAAATAGATGTGGACACGTTGAATTTCACAGCATGAAAATTTTACTAGACAATGCATAGATACAGTGCTTTGTAAGGATTGTTGTGCTTCATCATGGTTTAAGTAATTCACGTAAACAACCCGAACCTAGAAGTTGTTCTTTTAAAACATGAATCTCAGATGATGGTTTACGATGTCGAAAAATGAAACATCTATACGCTTGTTTCCACTGCTGAGCACGTTAAATTAACAGTTGTCGTCGATTTGTACGGCATATCCCAATATTTAAAAAGGATGGATATGAAAATGGCTAATCAACACAACCAGCAACAAAATCAGCAGAATGATCAACAAGGTCAACCTAACCAGTCCAATCAACAGCAAAAGCAACAGAGTCAGCAGGACCAACAGAAGCAGCAAAATCAGCAGTCAAACCAACAGGCACAACATAACCAACAAAGTCAGAACAAACCTCAGCAAAAGTAGGAAATTAGGATTGTGACTTAAATTAATTCGATCAAAATAAGTACAGCGCCTCAATTCAGGATTGCGGCGCTGTACTTATTTTAGGTCACTCTATGACTATGGTATTCAATTCGCTTTCAATGACAGATTTGAGATGATTGTCCATGTCATGAAAGCTGTTTTACAACCTGCTTAAAAAGCTGATTGGGTTGGTTTTTAATTTGAGGGCATTGATTAAATTGCGCAAAACGATGTAATTCATTATTCAGTGCATTGAGCAAGTGAGCATGATCTATCTCTTTATTTTTTAAACAATGATCTTCTAAATGCAGACTCAGGACTTCAAATTGTTTCTGGGCTCGGTGTGCTTTACAGTCAATACGTCCTACGATCTGATCTGCATATAAAATAGGTAAACAAAAGTATCCAAATGACCGTTTGGCAGGTGTCACATAACATTCCAAACGATAGTCAAAGTTGAATAAAGTACGCAGACGCTCACGATGGATAACGAGATTGTCAAAAGGAGAGAGGATTTTAACCTCCAACTCACGGTGCGGTTTTTGTGCCAAAGCTTCGGTTTTGATATAAATATTTGGACTTTCTTTATCGGTATAACCTAACTGGGACAAGGTGATGATCACGCCTGCCTCCAGTTGCTCATTGACTATTTGACGCATCGCTTCGCGAATTTGACTGCCGACTTTAAGATGCAGTAATTGTTTCCAGGTAAATATGCCATGTGCTCTCAGTGTAGTGTTGAATAAATAACGTGCATATTCTTCTAGCGTTGGCATGCTGAGGTCGAGTTGGCTGGGAAGACAGCGCTCAGTCAGGTTATAGACTTTTTCCATTCCATTTCGTTCACAAATCATCAAATCACCTTGCATAAACAATTGATCGATTGAACGGCGTGCTGAGCTGGAGTTCCACCATCCCCCAGAGTTTGACCGATTGCCTTGCTCGATATGACGTAAACGAATGCTACCTTCAGCACGGGTTTTTGCTAAAATTTCATTCATTAAATGTTGATCGCCCCGATTAAAGTAGCGATGTTCGCCATTACGCACGGACGTCATATGAGGAAGTGCATAACGATAGTCTTGGATGGGTAAATAAGACGCTACATGGAACCAGTATTCAAAAATATGCTGTTGTTGTACCAATTGATTCAAATAATGGGATTGATAGTCTGGAACACGACTCCATAAGATATGATGATGGGCACGTTCGACGACTGAAATAGTGTCAATTTGAACATAACCTAGATGTCGGATTGCTTGAAGTGTTCCAGATAAGCCTAATCCAAATTTAGGTGGAGAAATTAAACCTTGATGCGAAAGCGCTAAACGTCTAAATAATTCAGTCATATTATTTAATTTCCCTTAAAATTAATTATATAGGCAATAGTTGGTTTTGATTTTAATGGGCAGCGAGCTCCATTCTGCAGCTTATTTGAGTTTTTTTAAAATACAGGTCACCACACCCCAAATCATAATCTGTTCTTCACTATGTGGATGAATATCGGGAAAATCGGGATTTTCCGCTTTAAGCCAGATGTCATATGCACCCGTGGATAATTTTTTATGCATAAAACGTTTAACGGTAAATTCATTATTGATTAATGCCAATACCACATCTCCATGTTCAGCATCTAGACTACGATCAATCAGAATTTCATCACCAATTTCAATTCCCGCATTTTTCATCGATAAAGAATTTACTTTTAAAATAAACGTTGCAATCGGGTTATGTATCAGATGTTCATTCAAATCAATTTTCTTTTCAGTATAGTCCTGTGCAGGAGAGGGAAAGCCAGCGGCAACGGTTTCAAGTGGATAGGGGATTTCTATTTTGATATGGGGATGTAGGGCATATATATCCTCAGATGAGATAGTACTTTTAAAGGAAAAAGCATGGTGAGTCGATTTAGGTCGAGGATATGCTTCGAGATCAATTAACTCAGACTTTGTCTGTGAAGATTGTGGCATCATGTTTGACCTCGAATAGCCTAATTTGAATATGTTACGAAATCAAGTTTAGCAAATTATATATTTTTTGCAATGCTGTCTATCGTTTGAACAGCATGTGAATTTGGTTGTGATTGTTAAAGTGTCAGCTTACAATCTCACAAAATCAGATTGTTTGAGAATAGATATGTTGCAGGATTTTATAGAAGAACAAAAATTGGTCTGTGAAGAATTTGATTCACGTTATATCAAAGTCAATGAAACAGATCTGGTTGCAATAGCTAAACACACCTTGAATAAAGAACCAATTGTAGGTTTACGTAAACAACCCGATGCTGAAAATGTTGCATGGTTTATTTACGGCGGAGAGTTAGAAGAAGGAGAGGACTTCTTTGATGTCATCAGTGTAAAAGAGTTAGAAGACGTTTTTCCAGATGCAATCCCTTATTTGGCTTTGGAGCAAGGCTTTCGTTTTATGATTGATGCAGATGATTATGAGGATGTCTGGAAAGCTGATGTCTTATAAATTAAAGGTCTGCTTATGAAGCATAAATTTATTTTGCAGCTATTGGTGATGATCTTTATTGGATTAATGAGCTCAGCTTTTGCTGAAAACAAGCAGCAAAAGCTCACACAAGATGAATATAACCAGCGTATTCAAACATATACTGCCCAAGTCAATGCAACCAAACAGATTCTAGATGATGAAGTAACGGAAGACCAAGACCCGAATCAACAGAGAAAGGCTTTTTGTTCTCGTTTAGAGGCATATCGAGGGATTGCACAAATTTCTCAAGAAAATTTGCAACTGGATACGGCAAACATGATGTTAATGATTGCCAATGATTTCTTGGATCGACAAAAGCAGAGTATGCAAGTTTCAGGGGCGGTACTGGAGAAATTCTGTTTGATTGAAAAATAAACAATAGGGTCATTTAAATTTTATTTTGTCAGAAAATGACATTTATTTGGCTGAAAATGACAAGGAAGTTTTTTAGAAATCATGAATAATAAAGGCATTGAAACATGATGATATTTGATTTTCCCTGGTCTTTGTCTCATCTTGTTTTAATCGTCAATTTCGCGATTGATGTATCCTAAACTCGCTTTATTGCGAGTTTTTTTATGGAAGAAATAAAGCTATTATTGACAGTAAATAGATGTGTTAAATATGAAAATTGATTTATTTGTAGTTATAAGGTGTTGAATAAAATAAAGATAATATTGCATGATTCCACCAATAAAAAGATATCAGATTCAAACGATGGATTAAAAAAAGTAAACTTGATTGTTAATTAAAATTAATTTTTTATTTTATTTCACATCTGATATAAATTTAGATGTAACAAAAAGAAAGTTCACTTAAATCATTGTCGTATAACAATTTGGATCTATTGAATGAAAACTCGATTCATCAATCCATTAGCATGAGTTTCATGAAAGGATTTCTATGAAAACAATTCGATTATCGCCTTCGCTAACTTTAGCACTGGTACAGGCACGTGAAGCCACTAAAACCTATTTTCGACCTGCTTTAAATGAGATGGGCTTGACTGAGCAACAATGGCGTGTGATTTGTACACTCTACCAATACGATGAGCTTGAGAACAACCATTTGGCAGAATTGACTTGTATTTTAAGACCAAGTTTAACTGGCATTGTCAATCGCATGGCTGAGCAGAACTTAATTATCAAAAGTAAGGATTTACATGATCAACGGGTGAGTTTAATCAAACTTACTCAAGCAGGTCGAAATTATTTTGAAACCCAAGCTTTAAAAATGGAAGCGTCCTATAAAAATATTAAAGAGCAATACGGTGCTGAAAAAATTCAACAATTGATGGAGTTACTGCATGATTTATCAAAAATAAAACCCAATTGAAAACACGATGAAATCAGATTAAAACCAACGGCGTAGTTTGAAAAAACTTGAGTACGTTCACCTAGAAGTATTCAATTTGATATAAATCAAAGTGTGATCGAACCCGCTATATTGGGTCTATTACACAGTTTAAGTCGAAATAAGCTTTACCTGACGCACTGAACATTTTATAGCCAAGACACCATCACAAAATTCGATATAAGCAGAACATCCATGTCATGCCTGCTAGATCAATCTGAAGGAGTGATAAAGATCGTTTATCATCATTTGATCATTGCTAAGTTCTCGTTTTTAAATCGAATATTTATAAAGATTCTTTGAATAATTTTTGAATATCTTTTGGTGCACCTTGTTGGCTCTGGATTTCACCTGATGCATCTTTCCAGACCATGGCTGGTGTGGCATAAAATCCATATTTGTCCATCAATTGAGTATTGGCATCCAACTGATCAGCTAATGTCTTGGGAATGTTTTTCATTTCAACCAGTTTGTTTTTACCATTGCTTAAATTATATTGTTTAAAAATTTCAGCAGGATTTGCACTGTTTAAAATCGTTGCTGCTTGTCCTTTGCTACTTGGGCGAATCACGCCGACCATAATATGGCGCAACTGCACTTGTCCAGAGGCAACAAATGGGCGTGCGTGTTGCCAAAAGGTATGACAGTAGGGACAATTCGGATCATTAAACACATAGACAATTTTTTTGGCGTTTGTATCACCATCCTGGATCCATGTGGATTTTTCTAAGCTTTTCCAAATTTCATCCAGCACTGCACCTTTAACATGTGTATCAATTGCTTGTTCTGTTAAATTTTTTCCGGATGCATCAAATAGATCACCTACAATATAATGTTTCTGATCTTTAGAGATAAACAGGGTAGATGGATATTCATCTTTATAACCTGTCCAACCTTCCAATCCATCAGGTGCATCAATTTTTTGAACGAAGTGATAACCTTCTTTTTCAAGTTTATTTTTGAGAAAATCAGCATCTGCGGCAAAAAGTGAGCCACTCAAGACTAAGCTTAAACAATAAATACCCAGTGTTTTTAAATCAATCATCAAGATGACTCCTCTGTTAATCGCAATGATTTTTACTTCATTGTCATGAAATCAATTATTCTGAAATAATGTTTTGAATTTTCTGACGTAGGACCGCATGGGTAATTTCTCCCATATGTGTATCAACTAACTGACCTTGAGCATTAAAAAATAGGGTACTGGGTAAACCAAACATTCCCATTTTTTGAGCAGTCAGGCTATCTGCATCTAACAGGACTTGATCTAAATGCAATCCATGTTGCTGTAGATAATGTTGTACAGTTTTTGCATCTTCATTCTGATTAATAAAGACAAACTGGATGTTGGGATGGTTCTTTTGTGCCTCATCGAGAACAGGCATTTCACGTCTGCATGGTGGACACCAGCTTGCCCATAAATTGATAACTGTCGGTTTGCCTAGATATTCTGTGAGTTTGATGGGGTGCTGTTGCAAATTCAGTAATTGAACATCAGGAAATTGCTGATATCGCAGTTGTATTTGCTGATGGGTGTAATGAGCTGAAACACACAGTAGGCTAAATATTGTGAGGAGCAATATGACAAAGCTTTTGTTTAGAAAGCGATTTTTCCATATGATCCATAGAAAAGCCGCAATGAGTCCTAAATAAAGATTAAACCCTTGGTCTTGAATTTTGATGATTTCAATTGGATGGTCTAAGTAAACTTCTAAATTTAATAGTACAAAGCCGATACGTGCACATAATAAACCCAGCCAAATCCCGGACCAAATCGAATCTTTAAAGGTTGACCACTGTGAAGCGTCCAGCCCAAAGTAACGGTAAGTCAACTTTCCTGCGATGACGCTGACTAAGATGGCGACCATCAAGATCGTCAGCGTCCAAGGTAACATGAATGGTCCGAGATGAATGGCTTGTGCGGTGATCATGATCATTGTGTTTTCAAGATTTGTTGCACTTGTGCTGTCTGTTTGAGCAATTGTTGTGCTGAGAAAGTTCCAGTGAAGCGTAATTCACGAATTTCTTCAGCATGATGATTCAAGAACAGCATTGTAGGTGGACCGAGTATTTCACGTTGTTTTAAAATAGTGTCCTGTGAGGCATTATATTCAGTTAAATCTAATTGAATCAGCGTGAAGTTCTTTAATGCATCCTGCACATCGACGCGTGGGAAAACTTCTTTTTCAATGGGTTGGCATGCCACACACCAATCCGCATAAACATCAATAATAATCGGTTTGTTCTGCTGTTTTGCTTGAAGCAATGCACTTTCAAGTTGTTCAGCTGTAGTGACTTTCTTCCAGATCAAATGTTCGGATTGACTGTGTTGAATTTGATAGGCTGCATAGCCTTGTTGAATGTTCCAAAGCCCTGCAAAAATACTTAATAGGGCAATGACGGCAAGTATAGCTTTATTGACAGCTTTTTCACTGTCACGCAAAGCAATCAATAAGTAGATTGCTAGTGCGATACACAATAGAGCGAAAATTGCAGCATAAACCGTAGAAGCGAGCATTGGACGGATAAAGTACAATGCAACCATAAGCATCACAAAGCCAAAGCTGACTTTAATGCGGTCCATCCATAAGCCGGGTTTCGGCAATAATTTAGAACCGAATACACTGGCAATAAACAAAGGTAAACCAATGCCTAAGCCCAGAATAAATAGATAGAGACCGCCTAAAGCAGCATTTTGAGTTTGTGAGACAAATAATAATGCACCAGCCAGTGGAGCACTCATACAGGGACCCACAATCAGTGCGGATAATGCTCCCATTACGATTGCACCTAAAACGGTTCCTGCTTTCTGATTGTTCTGCAGGTGACTAAGTTTGTTGGTGATGAATTGTGGCAAATTGAGTTGATATACACCAAATAGATTGAGTGCCAATATGACAAATAGCACGGCAAATAATGAAACAATCCAAGGGCTTTGGAACCAGCGTTGAAAACTATAACCGATCTCAGCAACCACGATTCCCATAATGGCGTAAATGATTGCCATACTCACCACAAAGCAAAGCGCAATCACTACCGCTTTATAGCCTTTTGCACGTTGAATAATGATTCCTGAAAGAATTGGAATGAGGGGCAGTGAGCAAGGTAAAAAGGCAAGCAAAATCCCCAGACCAAAAAATACCAATAAATTCAGAAACAATGAATCTTTTGACAAAAGTTTAAAAAATGATTGATCATCATTCCATTGTAATGACGTTGTATTGCTATTTGTTGCTGAATTTATATCTGGATTTGCAGAAGCGGATGCAGTTGTAATGACAGCGCTTGAACCCAGTACCTGATTAGCAGCTGTAATTGCATCAGTGGATTGATCTTCATCTATACTTTTTTGTGTGTTTGTTGCACTTGCTGTCGTTGAGGTTTTTTCTGCATTCGGTGTTGAGATTTTTACTTTATCAGAATCAGTTTTAATATTTTTATCTTGAGATGGAGCAGTTTCAGCTTGGGTCAACAAAGATTTATTTGTCAGACTGCTCAGCGTATTTTTGGATGCAGTATTGTTTTGAGGCAATAAGCCGTCTGCATCTGTGGCAATATTTTTTCTTTGCAGTGGATAGCATAAACCATCAGCAGAGCAACCTTGATACATCACCGTATATTGCGTATTGGGTTTAACCTGAATCGTCGTGCTCAGGTTTTCATAGTGAACCTCAGTTTTACCAAAGGTCGGATCATCTTTGATATGTCCTTTAGGCAAACTGAAGGGTACTGCTTTATTATTCACAGTGACCTTGAATTGATCGTGATAGAGATAATAATGAGGTGCAATCGTCCAATTTAATTGAGCTTTGTTTTCTGAGAGTGATTCTGCTGAAAATTGAAAAGCTTGATCTGGAGATAAAAATTCAGGATTTGCATGGGTGAACGTGCTAAGTCCTAACCAAGTAAAACAGCACACACTGAACAATGTTCGCAACTTCATAATGACATATCTTTGTTTCGTTTAACGCCATTATCCATAATTTCAGATTAAGAAAGCATTATTCTGCGTATTTCTTTGTAAAAATATCGTTTAAAAGCAATCAATACCTTGTCGATTCAAGTTTTGCCGTGTGTTTGGATCAAGATGATAAATTCTCTCGAATTTCGTTGGGCGATGGTTATTTTTAGCGGTATGGTTGATGGTAGAGAACATCGCACCTTGATAAATCACTTCATAAGTTCCCATCACTTGATTGTCGATGATTTCTTTATAAAAGTCGTGAAATTCACTTGGTCGATCTCGTGCTGTGTCTATTGCATCGTAATGAGAGAACTTCAAATCAATCCTTTTTAGATATGGATAATACTGAATCGTTTTGATTTCAGGAAATTCCTCAGCAGAAACCAGCAAAATATTTTGCTGATGATCTGTTTTAAAGCAAAAGTATGATGCTGTAGCATGTGCATCCGTGGATAGATTCAAGAGATATAACATCATCACAAATAGCCTAAGCATTTTATATTTTTCCCTATATTATATTGATATTGTTTATTAATTTTCCAGTAATGGATGTTGTCTAAATAGGACTGTAGGTTCTGATACCTAGGCGGGAGATCTGCTATTCAATCCTTTATATCCTGTATTAATTGTGCGCTAGGCTAGAAAACTAAAAAGTCTGATTGGATTTTAATCGCATTCATGGTATTGAGTGAATCGTGCATTTGCTCAGACATGAGGCTTCTTGACTTTTTCAAAAATCAGGATTCAGTATTTTCATATCGAAATCATTTCTAAACTTCCTGACACGCAATGTGATTCAAGAGCGCTATTTTTGTATAAATAAAGGGCATCTCGCACGTTTTTTGCATTGAAACGATTGAAATTAATTTCAACCAGACCCATATATAAATGAATAAACAATACAGACAAATTGTGAAATTTGAAGCATGATCAGATTCACAATACTACGTCTAAACTCAACAATAGGATTAGGACATCATATGAATATTGCGGCAAACCCCACCGTTGAAGCAGATCAAACCATATATTTAAAAGATTATCAGAAACCATCCTATGTTGTAGATTCTATTCATCTGGATATTCAAGTTTATGATGACCATACCGATGTAAGTTCAAAATTAGTAATGAAACGCCAGACCGATGGTGATTTAGTATTGCTGGGGCGGGATTTAGAATTAAAATCAATTAAAATTAATGGTAAGCAACTTACTGAAAGTGAGTATAAGTTGGATTCAGAACAGCTTGTCATCCGTAATGCCCCAGAACAAGCGATTGTTGAAACGGTTGTCCTGATTCATCCTGAAACCAATACACAGCTTGAAGGGCTGTATCTTGCTGGCAGTGATTTATTTGTAACCCAAAACGAACCTGAAGGTTTTCGAAAAATTACCTTCTATCCCGATCGACCAGATGTACTATCGGTGTTTACGACACGTGTAGAAGCTGATAAAAAATATCCAGTACTATTGGCAAATGGTAATCTGATTGAATCGGGTGAAGCAGGTGAAGCAGGTGAGGACCGTCATTATACAATTTGGCAGGACCCCACTAAAAAGCCTGCTTACTTATTTGCCTGTGTGATTGGTGATCTCGAGGTATTGAAAGATCGTTATACCACTTCAGAAGGTCGGGATGTTGCCTTGGAAATCTATGCAGAAGAGAAAGATATTCCAAAATGCCATATTGCGATGGAAGCACTCAAACATTCTATGCGTTGGGATGAAGAACATTATGGACGAGCGTATGACTTAGACAATTATATGATTGTTGCAACCAGCCAATTCAATATGGGGGCAATGGAAAATAAAGGTCTGAATATTTTTAATACTTCATGTGTGCTTGCTGATGAAGAATATACGACAGATGCAGCGATCATGCGTGTGCAATCTGTAATTGCACATGAATATTTTCATAACTGGACAGGTAACCGTATTACTTGTCGTGATTGGTTCCAATTGTGTCTGAAAGAAGGTTTAACCGTTTTCCGTGATCAGTCTTTCTCTGAAGATCTCCAATCCGCTGCAGTACAACGAATTGATGATGTTGCTGTTCTGAAAGCACATCAATTCCCAGAAGATGCAGGTCCACTGTCTCATCCACCACGCCCAGATCATTTTGTAGAGATTAACAATTTTTACACAGCGACAGTGTATGAGAAAGGTGCTGAAATCAATCGAATGATGTCCACATTGTTGGGTCAAGAAAAATTCCGTAAAGGCACAGATGAATATTTCCGCCGTCATGATGGACAAGCTGTGACGGTTGAAGACTGGGTTGCTGCTTTAACAGCAGGTTCAGGAGTAGATTTGTCAGCATTCCTCATTTGGTATAACCAACCAGGCACACCAAAACTTGAAGCCAAAGGTGAATATGATGCTTCCACTCAAACCTACCGTTTAACTTTTAAACAAACCTTAAAAGCACATCCTAAATATCCAAATTTAAAACCTGTGCCTATTCCTGTTGCTTTGGCCCTGTTCAATGCCCAGACTGGAGCGCAATATACCCTGAAATCAGATCGTCTATTTGAAAATGGGGTAAAAGATGGCGTGTATTTGTTTGATCAGGCAGAAGCGAGTATTGAGTTTACAGGAATAACTGAAAAGCCAATCGCTTCTTTGCTGCGTAATTTCTCTGCACCTGTCAATCTTGAATTTAATTATTCAGATGCAGAACTGGCATTCCTATTGCAGTATGAAACCAATGGGTTTAACCAGTGGCAAGCGACACAAACCTTACTTGAGCGTATTTTAATCGATGGTCACGATGCCCAAATCTATGTAGATGCAATACAACAAACTTTACCGAATGTGATTGAAAAAGATCCGTTATTGGCATCTCGTTTATTTGATGTTCCGACAGAAAGTTACTTGGGCAGTCGTATTGACCAAGATTATAATCCACTGATTGTCCATGAAGCACGAGAAGCGCTTTTAAACCGATTGGCGAAAGTATTGGGCAGTTTTGCCAAAGATACTTATTTATCACTTGATCCAGATTCACAGCATGAATTTTCACAAGCCATGGGTGTCCGTGCTTTGAAAAATATTATGCTGGGTTTAATGGCACGACAAGGTGACAGTGAAGTTTTTGATTTGGCTTATGCTCAATACGAAAACTCAATGAATATGTCGGAACGTTTGGGTGCCTTGAAAGTTTTAGTCTGGAATGATGCCCCTCAAGCAGAAGCGGCTTTACAGGACTTTTATACGCATTTTAAAGACGAAGATCTTTCATTGGATCAATGGTTTATGATTCAAGCTGCGCATCCAAAAGCAACTGCTGAAACAATCCAGTATCTAACTACACATGTCGACTATGATTTGGGTACACCAAACCGTATACGTTCAGTGAGTGGCGGTTTAAATGCTAATCCTGTAAATACCTGGAGTTTCGGCGTGCAACATTTTGTTGACCTGGCTAAATATCTAGATGAGAAAAACCCGATTGTAGGCTCTCGTTTACTACAGGTACTGACACGCTGGTATACTTTGGCTGAACCACAACGCAGTGACGTGAAGGCGTCACTTGAGGCATTAAAATCTCAAGTGAAATCAAAAAATGTCAGTGAGACATTAAACAGTATGTTGAGTGTTTAACTTACCATCTAATAGGCTATTGCTATCCCTTTGAATATCAATGGGATAGCTTGGTTTTAATCAAATGCAAGATGGCTAAATCCATAACCGTCATCACTCAAGACCGATGGCAGTTTCATTGTGGATATCCTCCATCCAATCGTTTAAATCCAAATCATTGGCAAAGCAGTGTTCTTGATCAATTTTGAATACTAAAAGCGAATCATGGATACTAATAATGCTGGCTAAGTGCTGGCGAATGATTGTTGCATCATAATGGGTATGTATCAGCCAAGTTGAAGGATTGACACGAATCGAAGCATCGTAGTCACAGATCAGTCTATGAACTTCCTCAAAATGATGTTGATGTGGAGAATTCAAAATAATTAAATAATTCATACTCACAACCTCCATAAAAGAGATCAAAACAATAACTTTTATTATGTAATGTGATAAATATCACGATTTATTCAATCTAGCACCGATCAAATAGCAATGTTGAGAAAATGTCAGACAATTTAGATCAGTTTACTGAAAATAACTTTTATGTTTTAAATCTGATTCATCCTTGTCTAAATTATGTTACATAAAAAACAGATTCAAAATTTTAAAACCTGGCTAAACTGAGATACACTTATCTTTAATTTATTTAAATAGTTGGCTCATCACATTATGAGCTTTTTCACATTTTATGATTATATGAAAATTTGAGGCTGTAAAATGTTGGTTAAAATTGAAGATGGTTTTTATCTAAACTCTCTACATATTATTGCAGTACATGTTTCTAAAAATATGATTACACAAGATTTTTCTATAGATATTAAATATACGCCACATAGCCAAAAGGCGAATGGAACTTATCATAAAAAATGTCAAACCAAAGCGGAGGCTGATTTGTTTTTGCAGAGTTTGCACCAGCAAATTGCCAAAATTTGACAACAAACTTTGTTGATTTTGGGTGGATTAAAATAGCAAGAAAAGTAGTTCATTTTAGGTTATATTGACTTCAATATGTTTTAACCCATCCATCATAGGGTTAGTGTCCATTTTGAGTTTAAAATGCTTAGATTTAATATTCTGATCTGTGCAATATCTTTACTCACACTTTCTGCTTGTCAAAATGTACAGAAAAGTAGCAGAGTTATAACACGAGTATTTGATACATCAACACATTTTCAACAATTTTTAATGGACAAACATGCACCTGATCATGTGGTTGTATATCAAAATATTGCTTATCAAACCACACCCCGATTAAATTTTGATCTCTATCAACCTGAGAATATTAACCCGTCAACACAACGACCGACTATTGTTTGGATTCATGGTGGAGGCTGGATTTCTGGCGCCAAAGACAATGCAAGAGGTTATTTTAAGTTACTTGCAGCTCAAGGCTATAACGTGGTGTCAGTACAATATCAATTTGCACCAGATTCCATTTATCCCGCTCAACTCAATCAAATTAATCAAGCATTACAGTTTATTCATTTAAATGCCAAGCAATACGCAATTGATGCAAACCAATTATTTTTGGCAGGGGATTCTGCAGGTGCGAACTTAGCCAGCCATTATGCAGCCTTACTCACAAATGTTGATTATGCAAAGCAGTCTTCATTTACCCCCCTCATTCAGCCATCCCAAGTAAAAGGTTTAATTTTGCATTGTGGAATTTATGATATGAATGCGTTTGTAGATACAGCACCAGACGAAATTAAATTGATTGAATGGGGAGTCAATACCCTTGTAGAAGCATATACAGGAAATCAAAAAAATAATGCTGACAATCTAAAGATGTTATCGCCCATTCATTATTTGACATCCCAGTATCCACCGGTTTTTATCAGTGGGGGCAATAAAGATTTCTTGACAGAAACACAGTCCATCCCATTTGTAAAAACGCTACAAGAAAAGCAGATTCCTGTAAAAGCAGTGTTTTATCCAGAATCAAAAGAATGGTTGGTTCATGAATATCAATTTTTCTTAGGCAAACAAGCCAGCCAACAGACATTCTTAAAAACACTGGATTTTCTAAAGAATAATACGCATTTACAGAAATAAACTTAAAAAAAATCCCTTTTTAAATGGAACTGTCATAAAACAGTGTTATAAAAAAATAAAGTGTTCGTGGGGGAATCAAAGATGGAAATTAGTGTTAAGCAGATTAATAAGCGTATTGAAGAATTTCAACAGTCTGGAAAGCAAGCTGAAACTTTAAAGATTGGATATAAAACGTATGCAAAATTGATGAATGAAGATAAATTTGCCGATGCATTGAAAAAAGATGTGAATGATCCAATGATTCGCTACTACAAAGACATAAAGATTAAGTTAGTCACTGAAAAGCATCATTTTGAAGTGAAATAAACGCTTTTAGAGGTTGAACACTCAGGGAAGAGTGTTAAGATTCATGAGAAAAACTCATTTATAGATTAAAACAATAAATTTAAGCAGTGAAGCTTAATCTTGATATGATTCGAAGCTTTATTTTCACCTCGTTATCATAGATTTATTATAAAAATTTTCTTAAATTATTGATCAATAAATTTTCCCAACATATATTGTTGAAATATATAATATAATTAAATATTTAATTTATTTTATTTTTTTACCATAAGGTCAAATTATTGCTTGATTCACTGTTAAGTATTATTAAATTAAATTGCAATGTCTATGCTGTATCCTTCTGCTGCATAAATATGTGTTTAGTTAAGGAGTAGAATGAAAATAAGCATTGATTATTGAATAAAAACAATTATATGATAAAGTTTATCATTCAAAATAGATGGCTTAAATCTTTATTTCTCAAATAGAAATTGTTCGAAATCACATAAATATGAAGAAAATATGTATTTTGAGTTTTAATCATACTTAATGATCTTACAAATTGTGACAAAATATATTAAAATAAAAAAGTGTTTTATTTTGTGACGAAGGAAAATGGAAATTCTTAATTTTATAAAAAGTTTCAATACCTTAAATACTTATCTAATTTTAGCGATAACGGTTTTGATCTTTATCATTTCATTTTTTTACTTTATCAATCCGATCTAAGTTGACAAAATGGAAAGAAGAAAAGGTGGGAAAATGGATATTCCACCTTTTTTATAAAAATAATGAAACCAAGAAATAGAGAAGAATATTACCGTAGACAATTTCAATAATTTTTGATGCTCTGATATTTGTACTTTTAATTAAAATTATATAGCATACCAACCATTCGGTATCTTTTTGGTTCAAGCCATGAACTCAATTTTATTTGCTTATATGTTGTTGGCGATTGCGATTATTGCAGAAGTTACAGGTTCAACATTTTTGGTCAAATCACAAGGGTTTACCAAACTTGCCCCAAGCCTGTTGGTGGTCCTGTTTTACGTCATTTCTTTTTATTTACTTTCGCAAGTAATTAAAACCATACCTTTAGGTATTGCTTATGCAATTTGGGCGGGTGTCGGAATCATTCTTACCGCTTTGGTGGGTTATTTTATTTTCAAGCAGAGTTTGGATATTGCTGCAATTATAGGTATTGGATTAATTATTTCAGGTGTATTGGTGATTAATCTATTTTCAACTTCTTCAGGGCATTAAGCAAGGAGTAGGCAGAATATCGTGAATATCGGTAAAAATGTACAGAATTCTTATCAGCGTAAGAAAGATCCTGAGGGCGTTAAAAAACGTATTATCGAAAACGCGATGTATTTGGCCTCAGAAAAGGGTGTGAATGGGGTTTCAATTCAGACTGTTGCAACTCGATCTGGCATTACAAAAGGGGGTGTGTTTCATCATTTTGCCAACAAGCAGATTCTTATTGAAGCTATGCTTGAGGCTTTAATTCAACAGCTTGACGATCAAATCAGTGAGGTGATGGCACAGGATACCATTCAATATGGTCGATTTACTCGTGCTTATATTGAGGTCACATTAAGTTCAGCATTTGGAGTAGATACACTATGGAGTGCACTAAGCATGACATTGATGACAGATAAATCCTTTAGTGATAAATGGGACCTTTGGTTAACACAAAGATTATTACAACATGTAGAAACAGACCATTCGATTGAATTAAAAATTTTACGCTATGCCGCAGATGGGCTTTGGTTTATTGAAAGCCTAGCGCCAAAAAAACAAGATGATTATATGGAAATAAAAAAAGAATTATTAACCAGAACCTATCAGCAAGATGAGCGGAAAGTTCATTTTGAATAAAACATGTGTCATGCGATTAAGCTAAAAAATTATTGACAATACATCATCTCTACGAATTCGCTTGTCAATCAGAACGCTATACCATTCTTGAAAACTTGCATGATAGGGATAAGGTATTTCACAGCCCTATATTTTATAAAAAATGTTGATCGATTGACCAGACGATACTCTGATTGTCACCACGGCCAATACCAAGACTCAGGCTGAAAAATCCATGCTTTACAAAATACACCGTCTCGAACGTCAGGATATTTTTTACCAAGTTGTTGATATTGGATTGGATGATATGAATTGTGCGGATTTTATCTTTAAAAACATTTACTTTCTTTCGCAAGTGGGATGTTGAAAAAAACCAAGTCAAATGACTTTGACTTGGTATGGAAAAGATTGAACTGTTTTTAAGCTTGGTCTAAGGTCATCAAACTTGCATTTCCACCCGCAGCAGCAGTATTAATACTGATGGCTCGCTCAATGAGTAAAGGTACAAGTGAAATCTTATCATTGGCATCATGAAGATGTGTGATTCCAACGATAGCGCCTTGACGTTGTGCTATTGTGGTCTGTAAGATTTTCAAATCTTGCGTAGAGCCTTGATGGAGTACTGCATCAAATTCATCAGTGGATAAGTCGTTGATCATAAAAAATTGTTGCTGCAAACTCTTTGGCATGGATTGGATCATTTTTAGAGCCAACGCATTTGCCGCTAAAATGCCGACTTTGCTATTTAAAGTCATTACAGCATTGAATTGGTTCAATAAACCATTTTCTTGCGCTGCAATCACTGCGATGCGGTGACGCGCAACTATATGATATTGATTTGATTCTCCCGTGGGACCAGGCAGTGAGTATAAAGCCAGTGGTGAAGTATATGAATGCAGATTAATTTGAGGATATTTTTGTTTTGCCCAAAGTTGGAATTGCTTTTGCACTTCCGAAGATGCCAAATTCAACTGTTCAGAAATATTTTTGATTGTGCCAAAGGCAACAGGCGCTAGCTCCGCTTGTTGCATCAGTTTATATAAGTAAACGGGACCACCCGCTTTGGGACCTGTACCTGAAAGTCCTTCTCCACCAAAAGGTTGAACTCCCACAACTGCACCCACAATGTTTCGGTTGATATATAGATTACCCACTTCAGCATGTTCAATGGTAGTTTGAATCGTTTCATCAATACGCGTATGTAAACCCATGGTCAAACCATAACCTTTGCCATTAATTTGAGCTAAAAGTTGTTTTAACTCTCCGTATTTATAGGTAATCACATGCAATACGGGACCAAAAACTTCGCGTTTCAAGTCATCAAGGTTTGGCAATTCAATCAGTGTTGGAACAATAAAATTGCCCAGATTTAAGTCGGAACTTGGTGTGTCATAAGCCAATTGATGTACTTTATGACCTTTACTACGCATCATTTCAATATGCTTGGCAATATTTTGCTGTGCTTCCAGATCGATTACAGGTCCGATATCCGTCTTGAGTAAAATCGGTTGTCCGATATTTAATTGCTGCATGGCACCTTTCAACATTTTGATTAAAGTGGCTGCATTGTCCTCCTGCACACACAATACCCGCAGTGCAGAACAACGTTGACCAGCACTGTCAAAAGCTGAGTTAACTGCATCAATCACCACCTGTTCAGTCAGGGCAGATGAATCCACGATCATGGCATTTTGCCCGCCTGTTTCAGCGATCAATGGAATGGGTTGGCCGGAGGGACTCAGACGTTGAGCAACTGTTTTTTGCAAAATTTTAGCCACTTCTGTAGAACCTGTGAACATAATGCCTTGAATACGTTCATCTTGACTGAGTTTTGCGCCGACTGTTTCTCCACGTCCAGGAAGTAATTGCACGACAGAACGTGGAATACCCGCCTCCCAAAAGATTTGAATTGCCTGTGCTGCGATCAAAGGGGTTTGTTCTGCGGGTTTGGCAATCACTGTATTACCTGCAACCAAGGCTGCTGAGATTTGTCCAGTAAAAATTGCGAGGGGAAAATTCCACGGACTGATACATAAAATTGTTCCAAGAGGCGCAAAATCCCCATTTGTACTTTGCATTTGCGCAGCATAATAACGAATGAAATCAACAGCTTCACGTACTTCAGCGATGGCATTGCTGTAGGTTTTGCCACTTTCACGACAGAGTAACACCATAAGCTCTTGAAGACGCGCCTCCATCAGATCAGCAGCTTTCAGTAGTAAACCGGCACGAAAATCCTTTGAGGTATTTTTCCATGCGTCAAATGCTCGATGTGCATTGTCCAAAGCCAAATCTACATGTGCAGATTCAGCTTCAATGACATGACCGACAATATCCGTATGATCTGATGGATTAAGAATTTTTTGTGAATGAGCTGCATCAAAATTCGATATATCAATTTCATCAACTAAACTATAACTGTTCCATTGATACTCTAGAAAATGTTGAACTGTTTGATTTAAAGCTTTTAATTGGCTGTCATCGGCAAGATCAAAACCTTGAGAGTTTAGACGAATTCCCTGATATAGCTGAGGTGGTAGCGGTATTGCAGGATGTTTCAAGCCGATATGCTGCTCTTTTTGCGCAGTTGCAATAATTTCCTGAGCTGGGTTTTCAATCAAATCTTCTATAGGGATATTTTTATCTGCAATACGATTGACAAAAGAAGTGTTGGCACCATTTTCCAAAAGACGACGTACAAGATAAGCCAGCAAGGTTTCATGATTGCCGACAGGTGCATAAATACGACAAGGAATGCCCAATTTTTTTGCCGAAATATCTCCTACCACTTGTTCGTATAAAGGTTCACCCATGCCATGTAAGCATTGGAATTCATATTGCCCCAAATAATATTTTTGTGGATCTGCCAGCTGATAAATTGTGGCAAGCGTTTGAGCATTATGCGTAGCAAATTGAGGGTAGACCTGCTCTGGTGCTGCAAGTAGTTTTTTTGCACAGGCAATATAAGATAAATCGGTATGAACTTTACGGGTAAAGACAGGATAGTCTGAAAAGCCATCAATTTGTGCTTTTTTAATTTCACTGTCCCAGTAAGCACCTTTAACCAAACGGATCATTAAGCGTTTTTGACTTCGTTTGGCGAGGTCGATGATATAATCTACCACAAAGAAACAACGTTTCTGATAGGCTTGTATGACAAAGCCGATGCCTTTCCAATCAGCAAGTTGTGGCTCAAAACACAAGCGTTCCAGCAACTCCAACGAAAGTTCTAGACGATCAGCTTCTTCAGCATCAATGTTTAGACCAATATCATAACTTTTTGCCAATAGGGCTAAATTTAAAATACGTGGATAAAGTTCATGATGAACACGTTCTGTTTGTGAGCGTTGATAACGTGGATGGAGGGCAGAAAGCTTGATGGAAATCCCTGGACCCGTATAAACGCCTTTGCCTTCTGATGCTTTGCCAATCGCATGAATTGCTTGAGTATAATCATCAAAATAGCGATCTGCATCATGTTCCGTGAGAGCGGCTTCACCCAGCATATCATAGGAATAACGGAAGCCTTTATGTTCAAGTGTTTGGGCATTGTCCAATGCTTCTTCAATGGTTTCTCCAGTTACAAACTGTTCACCCATCATACGCATGGCAACATCAACCGCCTTACGGATAATACCTTTGCCTGTACGTGCCAGAAGCGCAGTGAGCACTCCTGAAAGACTAGACTGTTTCGGTGTTTCCATTAATTTACCTGTCAGCATCAATCCCCATGCTGCAGCATTGACAAACATCAGGTTACTTTGACCCAAGTGATCTTTCCAGTTGCCTTGATTGATTTTATCGCGAATCAGCAAATCACGCGTGGCACTGTCTGGAATACGCAGCAATGCCTCTGCCAGACACATCAGGGCGATTCCTTCTTGTGAAGATAATGAGAACTCTTGAAGCAAGCCTTGCACAATCCCCGCTTTGCCTGATGAACTTTTACGATCTCTTAAGCTATGCGCCAAATCAAATGCGGTGTCATAGATCTTTTGACTCATTTCTTCAGACAGTTGACTGTGTTCAATCAGATTTTCAACACATTCTGGTTCAGCTCGACGCCATGCTGAGTTAATTGCCTCTTCAAAACTAGTTTTTTCTTTGAATTCAGTAATGTAATCTAAACAAGGTGCAAGTTTAGGGTCTGAAATTTGGGGGGAATTGATATTCATTGTCAACATCCTGTGACTCGCAAATATTTTTGTTGAGCTGTGTGGTTTATATAATTTATGATTACAGAATATTTGGTGAATAACTCACTATAATTTTAAGAATATTTAGAGAATTATTCTATGGAAAGTGCGTATTTAACTCTGGATCGTATAGATATTCGGATTTTAGAAATTTTGCAGAAAGATGGCAAAATTTCCAATATTAAACTTGCAGAAGAAGTGAACTTGTCTCCAACAGCAGCCTTGGCGCGTGTACAGAAACTCTCTGCAGAAGGGTATATTCTTGGCTATGAGGCTAAACTTAACCCCAAGATGCTGGGGGCAAATTTTGTGGTATTTGTTGAAATTTTATTAGATAAAACCACGCCCAATGTCTTGGATGCTTTTTCAGAGGCTGTACTTCAATATCCAGAAATCATGGCTTGTCATATGATTAGTGGAGGCTTTGATTTTTTGGTGAAAATTCGCTGTGCCAATATGGAAGCATTTCGACATATTTCTGGACAAGTATTGTGGCAATTGCCTGGTGTAAAGGAAACACGGAGCTATCCAGTCATGGAAGTAATAAAAGACAGTTCGCAGTTACATCTTAATTTTAAATCCAAAGCAAAAGCCAAAAAATCATAAAGGGGCATCAGCCCCTTTTTGATTGCATATTCGACGATTATAAATTTTTCATTTCGCGTGTATATATTTGTTCAGCATGATCATAACGATCAGTGACTTCTTTTTCAGGTGCTTTACCCAATAGGCTCACTACCACAATACTGATAAATGAGAAGATAAAACCAGGAATAATTTCATAGAGACCAGTTGCAGCCATGGTATTTTTCCAGACAATAACAGTTACAGCACCGACGATAATCCCGACTAAAGCACCGTTCAAAGTCATACGCTTCCAGAATACTGAAAGTAAAATCAAGGGTCCAAATGCCGCACCGAAACCTGCCCAGGCGTAGGCAACTAAGCCGAGTACTTTGCTTTCAGGGTTGAAGGCTAAAATAATGGCCAATACTGAAATTGCAAGTACCATCAAACGACCAACCCAAACCAATTCAGTCTGTGATGCTTTTTTGCGGATAAACGACTTATATAAATCTTCAGTTAATGTACTTGAACATACCAAAAGTTGGCAGCTTAGGGTACTCATTACAGCAGCAAGAATTGCCGCCAAAACAACACCTGCAACCCAGGGATTGAATAATATTTTGGTGAGTTCCATAAATACCGTTTCAGGATTTTTTGCCACAATTGCTGCTGCGGGTATATCTGGATGTGCTTGAAAATAAGCAATACCGACATAACCTACAGCAACAGCACCTGCTAAACAAAGAATCATCCAAGCCATACCGATACGGCGTGCATTCGGAATAGATTTGACAGAATCAGCTGCCATAAAACGAACGAGAATATGAGGTTGACCAAAATAGCCTAAGCCCCATGCCATTGACGATATGATGGCAATGAAACTCACCCCTTGAAACATGTTTGTTGCATGTGGACGGGCAGTTTCGATGAGCTGGGTGACGTGTTGCATATCTCCAACCGCTAAAAAGGTCATAATTGGTGCCAGCAATAACGCAAAAATCATTAAACCTGCTTGGAATGTATCTGTCCAAGAGATTGCAAGAAAACCACCAATACAAACATAACTGATGGTTGCAATCGCACTGACCCAAAGTGCAGTGGTATAGTTCATTGCAAAAATACTTTCGAATAAACGTGCACCCGCGACCATGCCAGATGCACAATAGATACCGAAGAAAATCAAAATGACCAATGCAGAAATAATCCGTAGAATTTTTTTCTTGTCGCCAAAACGGCTGGTGAAATAATCGGGCAATGTCAGGGCATTATTCTGTACTTCAGTATGAACACGTAAACGCCCTGCGACCAAATACCAGTTTAACCATGCACCGATGATTAAGCCGATCGCAATCCATGATTCCGATAAACCTGTAAGATAGATTGCACCTGGTAAACCCATGAGCAACCAACCACTCATATCTGATGCACCTGCCGAAAGCGCGGTGACAAAACTACCTAAACTTCGACCACCCAGAATATAGTCTGAAAAATCAGTGGTCTTTCTATAGGCATATAAGCCGATACAGACCATTGCAATAATGTAGAAAATAAAGGTCACAACTGTGGGGTTGATTGAGTCCATATCTAATTCATTCCTTGTGGAGTAGATCTCCAAGTTTTATTTTTTTCACATGAGTTTCACGAGCGGATTCTTTCACATAAATAAAAAATATCGCTGTAATTTTTATAAGGTGATTATGCAAGCTTTTTGTATCCAATTGTACATTGAGATACAAAGACCTAAATTGGTATTTATAAAGTAAATTTAAATAAAGCACAGTGAAGTTTCAAATCAAAGCAGTATTCATGAATGTGGTTACATAAAGTTACATGAGCAACAAAGTAGATATCAAATAGAAAATTGCGGATAGAAATGACATATTTTGCTATTACTAAACGCTGTAGAGAGCGAATATTATGGTAAATGCATAATTCGAATGCATAAATAATGAGAATATCCCATGCAAACAGTTCAACTTGCAGCAGAAATTACAAGAATAGAAAAAGATTTATTGGGAAGCAAAGAAGTACCTGTAAATAGTTATTATGGCATCCATACCGTCAGAGCTTTAGAAAATTTTAATATTTCTAAACATACGGTTGGTGAACAAAGCTTTTTTATACGTGCATGAGCTCAAGTTAAATAAGCGTCGGCACAGACCAACTTTCAATTTAACAAAATATCTGAAGAGATGAGTCTAGCCATTCAACAAGCCTGTGATAAGTTGATTGAAAATCCTCAAGACTGGAAAGATTCATTTCCATCAGACGTTTACCAAGGCGGTGCCGGTACATCCATCAACATGAATACCAATGAAGTGATTGCAAATATTGCTTTAGAGTCGCTTGGCTATGCAAAAGGTCGATACGATATTATTCATCCCAATGATCATGTCAATAAATCACAATCCACCAATGATGTTTATCCAACAGCATTACGTCTGGCAACATATTATTCTTTAGATCTGTTATTTGAAAAGATCAACAATTTGATCAGTTCGCTCATTTTAAAATCATCAGAGTTTCAATTTGTACTGAAAATGGGACGAACTCAATTGCAAGATGCTGTACCAATGACACTGGGGCAAGAATTTCATGCCTTTGCTACCCTATTAAAAGAAGATGTGCGTTTAATTCAAAAAACACGAGAACTTTTATTGGAAATTAATTTAGGTGCGACTGCAATCGGGACAGGTGTAAACACGCCGCATGGTTATGCAGCACAAGTCAATCATAATTTAACAGCTTTAACCGGTTTAAAGTTGATTGACGCTGAAGATTATGTTGAGGCGACCAGCGATTGTGGTGTTTTTATCATTCTTTCCAGTGCATTGAAGCGTTTGGCTGTCAAACTTTCTAAAATTTGTAATGATCTACGTTTATTGAGTTCTGGACCTCGTACAGGATTATGGGGAATACGCTTGCCCGAATTACAGGCAGGTTCATCAATCATGCCTGCAAAAGTTAATCCTGTTATTCCAGAGGTGGTCAATCAAATTGCCTTTAAAGTGATCGGCAATGATTTGACGATTACTTTTGCTGCTGAAGCAGGGCAATTACAGTTGAATGTGATGGAGCCTGTGATTGCACTGTCGATGAATGAATCCATTGAGTTATTGATTCATGGGATTCAAACTTTGGATGAAAAATGTATTCAGGGCATTATTGCCAATGAAAAAACATGCTATGAAGCTGTAATGCGCAGTGTGGGCATCATTACTTTACTTGATCCAATTTTAGGGCATGCAAAATGTGATGAAATCGGGAAACTGTGCATTGCTGAAAATAAAACTATTCAAGAAGTGGTATTGGAACAAGGCTTGTTAACACAACAACAGCTGGATGAAATTTTCTCATTTGAAAATATGATTTCTGAAATTGCGGTGCAGTCTTATGATGAAATGGGACATACAGGTTAAACAGATATTAAATCAATAAAATAGATCAGTTCACTATACAGCATTTCGATGCTGTATTTTTATGCATGGTAAAAAACAAAAAATATCTTTATAATCCCAAAAACTTAAAAATCATTAACTAAAGTCAATAATTTATGAATAATAAACATTTAATCCTTGTGCTTAGTCTCGTTCTAGTTTCCGGATGTGCAAAAAAAGCGGAAGAAGCTGCTGAAAGTGCATCTGCACAAGATTCACAAGTGGTTGCGCATGATGCTGCACAAGCCGCGGATGCTGCTGAAAAAAGTAATGAACAAGCTGCTGAAAATAGTGTTGACACCACACCTGTGACTGAACAAAAACCTGAAACCATTTTAAGCACAGATGTCAGTCAAGCAGAAAAAGCGCGTCGTATGGTGCGAGAAGCACAGGTTAATTTTACTGCTAAGGATGTAGTGAAAACTGCTTTAGAAATCGATAAGCTCACTTTTCAGGCAGGTGGTTTTATTGAGCAGAAAAATATCAGCTTTGATGTGTTAGATACACAAACGCAAAAAATCGGTGATGGTAAAATTCGCGTTTTTGAAAAAGTTGATCCGCATGCAGAAATTATTGTACGAGTGCCAAGTGATAAAGCTGCTGTGTATGTAAATCAATTGTTGCCTTTAATGTACTTTTTAAACCAGCAACAGTATTCTGCAAAACGTTTTGAGTTAAAGCTATTAGAAGAAAAAATGGCACAAACTCAGACCGTACCTAGCGATACCAAACAATCCCAACTGAATGAAATTTCTCGTTTAACACAGCTTGAAGTGCAAGACCGTGTCCGTTTCAGTACCATCAGCATCAGTATTAAACAGCCCGCCATGGTTCGTGAAAGTTTGGATGTTGATGTAGATGCAGTAGCACGTTTAAATGGCGACGGTTTCTGGAAACGTGCTTGGGAAGGTATTCAATATGGTTGGCAATTTATTTTGGACTTATTGGTTATTCTAATAACCATCTGGCCACTGTATTTATTGCTATTTGTTGGTCTGGCTATTTATCGATTGACGAAACCTTTGCTGAATAAGTTATTCAATGATTCGCTTTCTACTCAACCTGTAAAAAGTGAAAAAAAAGATCAAATTAATTCAACAGATGAACACGAATAAGGCTGCGAAGCTTTTTAAATAAATAGCAAAACCAGTGTAATTACACTGGTTTTTTAATGCGCGGTAAATTTTTCAAAAAGTTGCTGCATACCTTCAGTTGCATTCATTTTTAGGCACTCGTATTGTGCAGGTACACGCGAATGACTGGCCTGCGGGTCAATATAATATGCCTCACAAGCCTGTGGAATTTCATGAATCAATCCTGCGACAGGATAAACAGTTAATGTTGAACCAATTACAATAAATATATCTGCATCTTGAACAATATGGATTGCCTGTTCATAAACGGGTACTGCTTCTCCAAACCAGACTACGTGTGGGCGGAGTGGATAACCTTCAGGGCATTGATCCTTTTCTAGATCCAACTCCCATCCAATAATGGGATAAAATTCGTTACTGTATTGTGCATGTGGTTTTGAGCTTTTGGCCAGTCTGATATTGCCATGTAAATGGATGACATTTTGGCTCCCGGCACGTTCATGAAGGTCATCTATATTTTGAGTAATGACATGTATATCAAAGTATTCTTCAAGCTCAGCAATGATCCTATGTGCAAGATTGGGCTTCGCTTCAAGTATATTTCTGCGACGTTCATTATAGAAACGCTGAACCAACTCAGGATGACGTTGCCATGCTTCCGGTGTGGCAACTTCTTGAATATTGTAATTTTCCCATAATCCGCCACGATCACGGAAGGTATCAATACCACTTTCCGCACTCATTCCAGCACCTGAGAAAATCACCATTTTTTTCATGATATAAGCATTTGAAAATTTTTAAAATACTAACATAAATGCAGTTAATTTTTAGGGAGTTCTATTTTCTAGACCGTATTTTGTTATAAACTATTCACATTAAATATTCCGATATTTGGAATATTTTTATAAAAATCAGACTGTAATATAGTAGAAATACATTAAATGGAATAGCATGGAAACACGAGATATTGTCAATGCACCTGAACTTAAAAGAACAATAGTAGAACGTAGCCAACGCCGTAAAGATGACCCTGAAATTACCCAATGGTTAGAAAAAAAATTCTTTGAATATGTGATTAAGCATTTTCATCCTGTCTTTCATGTCAACTCAGTTGCTGCTTGGAAAATCTGCCAGTTGCCTCAGCCGATTCCTGCATGGTTTTTGAAAAAACTTGAACAACAGCCAGATAGTCAGATGTTGTATATTGATTCTTTGCATGAACAGATTTTAGCACTAGAGAAACCACTCTTGGAATTTTTTAACTCTAGACTCAAAACCAATCTAAAAGGTAAATTCATGAAAATGACTTATGACCAAGTCTTAGATGCTTGGCATAAAGATCATGAAGCGATGAAAAAGCGTTTAGAAAAAGGGCAATGGGACAGTTCTGAACACGCGATTACTGAGGTGTTAAAAGTAGATACGGGACGTTTTATTGAAATCACAGCAACAGGAATGTTACTGCGTAAAGAGATGGCTTTTGAGTCACGTTATATGCAGCATTGTCTGGGACAGTTCGCCAATCTGACTGAACTTAAAGATGGTTATGGTGAGCATTATGTAACCCAGAAAGAATATGGTCTATTGCGTTATTTTAGCCTAAGAGATGCTTCCAATAAGCCACATGTCACGATCAGTTTGGAGTGGGATGGAGATGCGTGGTGTATTGAGCAAATTAAGGGGAAACAGAACCAAGTTCCTGTTAAAAAATATGTTGATGATGTTTTATTGTTTTTAAATCATATTCAACCCAAAAATAACCACAATTCAGATTGTTCGAATCTTGGAATTATATACCGTCCTGAACTTTTAGACCCACAGCAAACTGACGGTTCAGTTGAGCAACAAAAAAATGGCTTATTGCACAGTGAACTACTGCCATATTTTTACTTTTATGAATTAACTGATCCATTGGTTGTCGAAGGAATAGTGATGCAAAATCCAGATTTAATGGAACTTTGTACACAGCAAAGCTCGGTTTTACAATGGATGATGTTGGCAACAAATAAAGAGGAATATATTCAAAATCCACAAAACACTTTGATTCAACAAGTCATGCAATTTAATCAAACAGATTTTGATCAAAGAAAACTAAATATTTCACTTAAATTTGAAAAGAAGAAAACACTTCCGCTTATTTTACATTTGATCTTACTCCCTTTTTATCTCATTTTTTTAGTATTGGGTTTGCTCAGCCAGATTCCTTGGGTTGGCTGGATATTTAAAATTTTAATGTTTATTTTTGCAATTCCTGCAATGCCACTTTTAAAAAGCAGGGCAAATCAAAGAAAAAAATGGGCTTTGGCAACAGGTGATTTGATTTATGTACGCAATAAAATTTCTTGTGATGACATTGATACACTCATGCTGGATGATTTTAAAAATCAAGAAGCAAAATATAGAACACATTTAGACCAACTCTTGAAATTGGAACAAAATAGCCAAATCGAACGTTTGCAAAAAATTGAATTCTTTTTAAAAGAGTATTTTTATGTTGGTGACTTATATGGTTGGTATGATTTAAATCAAGAAGCCAGACCCTATTACCGGGATGTTTTGGTCTATGCCCACATCCAAAAAATTATCATGATGCGCTTGCTGCATCAGTTTGAATATGTCGAAGAAGATGAAGCTTGGCAATATATTTTGGCTTCAGCCCAAATCATTCAAGAGTGTTGCACAAGTTGGCAGGAAATGGGGCAATATTATGCGCAAGGTCGAGAAATTGATTTGATCATACGCCATTCAGACTATAACAATTATGATAAATCAGCACGTTTTGAAATCCAGCAATATCTTGAAAAAAACGTGTGTAATTGGAAATCTTTAGACTGGAATTTGGCACTGCTGCCAGAACTTGCCGACTTAAAAATACAGCCCATCGCATTTGATTCAACTCGGACATCCTCCAATTACAGTATGGAAGCTTCATCATGATTAAAGCCGAGTATGTCCATGAAACTTTAAGAAAAGAGGGACAGTATCCCCTTGGTTTATTGGAAAATAAACAATATGAAGCCTTAGAGCAATATTTTACTGAACTCTGGAATAGCCGAACTGAGAAAAGTGCATTTCAATGGGAAAGTGAGTGGTTTGCTTATCCTTATCAGATGTTTTCTGAGATGTTTTTAAACCAAGGACCTCAGGCGCTTCAGCACCTTGAAGAGTGGTCGAAAACATATCCTGAAAGTTTTTTTCCTTATGTGATCAAAGTGCGCTATTGGGCATTTTGGGCTTCAGAATATCGTGGGGGATCTTGGGCAAACCAAGTCTCAGAAGATATGTGGGATTGTGCTCGTGAAGCACAAAAGCAAATTTATGCCACTGCAATGCAGGCAATCGTTTTTTCTCCTAACGCATGGACTGTTGTGATTCATTTACTGAATGCAGCAGCAAAACTGGATGAACCAAAGTGGTTTGATAAGTGGCTATTTAAACAGAAACAACCTCAAAATTTAAAACATGTCATTAAGCCCAAATTGCAGAAAATTGCCAAGTTAAGTGGATTATCAACAGATTTAGCTTTGACATTGCCTCAGCAGATTCCAGACATGCTGAAACCTTATCTGGATTTAAAAGCTGAATTGGATTTACCGCAAAATGAAGCGGCATTTTGGTTGAAAGTTTTTCTTGATCAGTCTCAGTATGGTCTTGTTGCTGCAATTGATTATTGTTGGTATTTATTGCCGCGTTGGGGTTATAACTATCAGGCAATTATTGAGTTTATTCAATCTGATTGGTGTGATCATTTTACTGAAATAGAAAAAAATGAACTTCACTTTGTGATGTGGTATGACACTGTAGAGGACAGTTACTCCGATGATCAAACTGGGGAGATCAAAAAACATATTCAAATCGCGTTGGATTTATTAAAACGTCCTTTGAGTGAAAAAAATCGCGCTAAAATCTATCTGCGTTTAGCCTATTTTTATACCTTGTTGAATGAGTCTGATGCAAAAATTCTCGATTGTTATTTGCACACGATTGGGCATGATGTATTTGATGAATATGATTTGCAACGTGCTATTTATTATTGGTTTAAATATGCAAAAGATCATGATTTTTTAGGTCATATTGCGATTTCAAACCGAAAAACCTTAGCCAGTGCTGCGGTTCTCTATGGATTACTTGCTCAACAGGGTTGGTCTGGTGTAGAAAAAAATCCATTGGTCGCCCAGTCTTGGTTTGAGTTTGCCAAAAGTTTAGAAAAGCCGAAAGCCTTTCCTGAAGGTGAATACTGTTGCTTCTATCGTGTCTATAAAAGTTTTGATGAACTTGAAAGCTATCCTGATGTGATTGATATGCTGCACGCCGCATCAGAACTGGGTTATGTCAATCCTAGCTTCACTTGTGGATATATTCATTCAAGAGAAGACTCAAGTTTATATGATGTAGATATAGCAAAAAAATATTCAAATAAGGCAGCAGAACAAGGGCATTATATTGCCATGTACAATATGGGGGTAAATTACCTCAATCGGGGTATTAAAGATGATGAAAGCAATCCCTTTCCGTTATTACAGCAAAGTTTAAACTATTTTGAACAGGCTAGAATTGGGCTTGAAAAATCACGCACGGAGGGTACTTATGAATATCAAGAACTTGAAGATGACATCATAGACCTATATGCGGATCGCTTATATCACTACAGTTATTATCCCGAGCTTGGTGATATTATTATTCCACAATTGATATCACATGGCTGGAATCGACATATTAAGGCAATGAGTGCTTTAGCAAGGCTTTACGCAGATCAAGCCAATCGTGCGCACTACTTTGACTATACGACCGCAGTAAAATGGTGTGAAGCGGCTCGCATACAAGAACCTGAAAATGATGAGGTGTTGAATGCAATTGCTGTGGTTGAAACGGATTCGATGAAAAAGATTTTAAAATATCAATTTACTGTCGACAAAATCCCTGTTGAAGATATGCCGGGACGACAAGACGTATTGTTTTAATTAACTGTTCGTGGTCAAAGTGTTGTATGCAATTTTATCAACACTTTGATTTATTTTAAATAAAGGAATATTCAAGATGCGTTTATATCATTGCAAAGTATGGAGGACGATTATTCGAATAATTTAATGTATTTGATAAAGTAAAATGATTCATCATGACTAGGACCTACCACCCGTCCTGCATTTTTTTCAAATTTGATCTCTGCCTGAACTTTTTTGTTGATATGTTGCTTTTTTAATGTTTGTCCATCTATTTCTTCATCTGGATCGAACCATTTTCCACATTTCTGATTGCAATAGGCATGGATCGTCTTGCCCTGTATATTTTTCAACATCAATGAAAGGTCATCTGTGCCACCACCATCCACCAAAATATAGTTTTGTGTTCCGGCATAGGCGCTCAAATTAATCGTTATAAAGGCGAGTATAAGCAACAGTCTTTTCATTATTTGCTCAAAATATTCTATCGTTTTGATTTATTGGTTTTTTACAGCAAATTTAAGGTCTGTATCAACAGACCTTAAATCATTGCAGTGTATTAATGGTCGTGATGTAAATATTTGGGTTGTTTAGGCAACTGCATGCTACAGAATAAACAAATAACCAGCATGACAATGACATAGATGAAGAATGTATTTTCATGCCCTAAATCTTTCAGTTTTAATGCAACCGCCGGAGCTGATCCGCCAAAAATAGCATTACCAACGGCATAAGCAAAACCTACACCGAGTGCACGGATATGCGGTGGAAACATTTCGGCTTTTACCAACCCACTAATCGAGGTATAAAAACTCAGCAACATCATAAGGAAGATCAGTAGCAAAGTTACAATCACAGCTGAACCACTGAAATAAGGCATTGCAATCACCATCACTGGATAGATAAAAATACCACAGGTGATACTGAATAGCATCATGGATGAGCGTCTGCCAATGCGGTCTGCCAGCATGCCAAACAAGGGTTGAGCACACATAAAGATAAACAGTGCAATGGTCATCATATAACCTACTGTTTTATCAGCAAATCCTAAACTGGTAATATAGGTTTTGGAATATACAGTGATGATATAGAAACATAGAGAACCCGCAGAGGTATAACCCACCACCAGTAAAAAGGTGCTCCAATTTTTAGTCAGCAACTCTTTTAGACTACCTGAGCCTTCTTTACGCCCATCATCTTCAGACAAAGTCTCTTTGAGATGACGACGTGCAAAAAAGGACAGAATCGCGACCACACCACCAATGATAAATGGAATACGCCATCCACCATCCATGAGCTGTTCTTTTGACATCAGTGCCAACATGATCACGCCAAGTAAACTCGCCAAGAGCTGTCCGCCTGATAGTGTCACGTACTGGAACGATGAGTAAAAACCACGTTGACCTTTTAAAGCAACCTCGCTCATATAGGTGGCTACTGTCCCATATTCACCACCTACTGAAAGCCCTTGTAACAATCTGACAGCTAACAATAAAAACGGCGCAGCCATGCCGACTTGTTCATAGGTTGGAAGTGCTGCAAATAAAAATGAGCTGACTGCCATTAAACTAATGGAAATGATCATTGACTTTTTACGTCCAAAAGTGTCGCCAATCCAACCAAACAGCCAACTGCCAATCGGGCGCATAAAAAAACTGGCAGCAAAAACTCCCCATACATAAATCGCTTTGGTGGAGTCATTCATATCAGGTGCAGTCAATGCGTGGGTAAAATAAGTGGCAAAAGCGGCATAAATATAAAAGTCAAACCATTCCACTAAGTTACCAGATGCAGCGCCGACAATTGCCATGACACGATTACGTTTTTCGTGAGGCGCATAGGTATGTGTTTCAGTCATAAAACATCCTTATTCTAGTGCTGCAATAATTTATGTTTAAAAATGAGAAAATTAGGCTTTTAACTTCCAAATTCTTTGAATGATTTTAGATTTAAATCATGAACGAAATGCGTCATTGGAACAAAAAATACACAGCTTACTACACGCCTATCTATAAATTAATGCATGAATACTATTGTTTTTATTTGCATAATATGAGAATTTATAGATTAATAGCATGCTATAAAATAAATATACAACATCAATAACCAGACATGTTTAGTGTACATTTTTTATGATTTTTAAATTTCTTTGGATAAAAGCATATTACCACTGATCGGACAAAATGAGAATTTCAATGGAAATGGTGAATTGAGTTTTTTATTTATCAGCTTTATATAAGAATAACTATACATTCTACAATAACAGAGATAATTGATAAGCAATCCTATAATAAATTGAATTCCATAAAATATTCTGTAATTTATAAAATATTGTGAAAATTATCAAAAAATCAATAAATTGGTATTCATGTGAAAAATACTTTGTGATGGACAAAACATAATATTTTATTATATGGTGATGGTTAATTTAGAACAACTACACAATTAATCATGTTTAATAATATTTATTCTGCTTTAGAAAAAATGGGTCTTACTGCCCAAAAACGTGCAATCCATGTGTCTTTTTCAAATACTGATCTTAATCAACTTGTATTTTTACAACGTATCGATGGGGCGCATGCCATCAATGAAGGCATGAATTTACAACTTATTTGTTTATCTACACGAAATGATATCGCTTTAAAGCGTTTTATAGGGTGTCGTGTAGCTGTTGATATGATTAATGATCGATCCGAGCTCAATCGCATTTCAGGAATTGTGACTCAAGCAGAACTGGGTTCCTCGGATGGTGCCTTGACAATTTATCGCCTTACTGTAGAAGACCCAACTGTGCTTTGGAAATATCGAAGAAATAGCCGTGTGTTTATGGCCAAGTCGGTTATTGGCGTTATTCAAATACTCTTTTCTGAATGGGTACAACGGAGTTCGTTATTTGCTTCAAGTCTAACTTTGGACCTCTATGGTATAACCAAGGATTACGATGTCAGACCGATGTTTATACAGGTATCTGAAAGCGATTATGATTTTTTAACTCGGTTGATGAGAAGTGAAGGAATAAATTGGCTAATTGATGAAACACAGCTTAAAGTTCCTCATTTCAACGACTACATCCAACCTCAAAAGCTTCGCTTGATTGATGACAATGCTCAATATAAAAGCTTAGAACGTCGTACTATCCGTTTTCATCGTAGCAGTGCTGTCGAACAACAAGACACAATCACGACATTGACAGGCTTACGTTCACTTCAACCAACATCTGTGCATATCCAACGATGGCAAGCCGATATGCTGGATATAGAAGAAGGCGCAGGCAATGTTTTAAGTAAGCATCAACATAGTGGCAGCTACGATAACGCGAGTCTGGGCTTAGAACAGGTATGGCAGTTTAGCCCTGCATGGGTTCAAGACCTGAATGGAGAAGATGGAGCAACTGCATCGGGCAACAGTCAGGTGGAGCATTTTAATCAAAACTTGAGCAATTATTATGACGCCCAGGCCAAACGATATACTGCTGTTTCGACAGTAATAGATGCACAGGTGGGCTATTGGTTTGAGCTAAATGATCATTTTCGATTAGATCAAAAAGTCTCTTCCAATAATGAATTTTTAATTATCTCCAAGATCTTCTATAACCAAAACAATTTACCCAAAGACCTTAGCCATCAGGTCGAAGCACTCATCCAACAAAGCCGATGGCAATTCGCCCATATCACCACACCCAATAGCGAAGAGCGCCAAGCGAATCAACTCATCCTACAACGACGTAATATAGCCATTGTTCCTGAATACAATCCGCTGAAACATCGACCAATCGCATATCCAATGCGAGCGAGAGTCGTCGGACCGAGTGGAGAGGAAATCTATGTCGATGAATGGGGACGTATCAAAGTAAGATTCTTATTTACCCGTCACGAAGACCACAAACATGATGGTGGCGCAGGCTCGAACGATAATGATACCGACTCGGCTTGGGTGGATGTATTAACGCCATGGGCAGGAGAAGTCTATGGGGCAAGATTCTTACCAAGAGTTGGAGAAATCGTCATGATCTCGTTCAGTGATGGTGACATTGACAGACCCTTTGTACTGGGGCGAATTCATGAAGGATATCGCTACCCAACCAAATTTGATGACCAAGGCAAGTTGCCAGATACCAAAAAATTAGCAGGGATTAAAACTAAGGAATATCAGGGCGGTGGATATAACCAATTGCGTTTTGACGATACCACCAACCAGATCAGTACTCAGTTGCACAGCAGTCATGCAACAAGCCAGCTGAATCTTGGCAATCTCAGCCATCCAAAAGAGACAGATACCAGCGAAGGGAGAGGTGAAGGCTTTGAACTCAGAACCGATAAATGGGGTGCAGTACGTGCAGGGCAAGGCTTATTACTGTCGACCTATCAACAAGAACATGCCAAAGGCGATCATCTTGACGCAGCGCCTGCCAAGAAACAACTTGAAGGCAGTCAAATCAAAAGTAAAGCACTCAGTGATATCGCCAAGAACCAAAAGACCGATGAAATAGAATCAGTTGAGCAACTTAAAATATTTGCTCAACAGCTTCGACAAGAAATTGCCAAATTTAATCAAGCTGTGCTTTTACTGAGTTCCCAAGATGGGATTGCTTTAAGCACGCCTGACAATATCCATTTATCTGCGGATGCCCATATCAATCAAATTGCTGGTGACAGCATTAACTTTAGCGCGCAAAAGAACTGGATTGTGCATGCAAAAAATAAAATAAGTTTATTTTCTGTGATGAATGGCATCAACTTTATTGCAGCACAGGGAAAATTTAATATTCACGCGCAGGCAAATGCTTTAGAACTATTTGCCAAACTTGGGATCACGATATCTTCGACAGAAGACCGTGTTGAAATCAATAGCTCGAAAGAAGTTCAGATTACAGGCAAATCCTCAAGGATTACCTTGAACGGTGCAGGTATTTTATGCGAAACAGATCGTATGTTTGAAGTAAAGTCTGGACAACAGAAGTTTCAGGGAGGGGTTAAAGTTAAAACTGAAATTCCATTACTCCCCATCATGAATAATATTAGATCTTTTACGAATAAATGGGATTTTTATAACTTATTTTATGAAAATAAATTTTCAGAAGTTAAATATAAGTTAATCAATACTAAAAATAGTACCTACATTTCAGGAACTTTAGATGCGCATGGTCGAACTCAACGTGTAAATACAGATGAAAATCAAGACTATGAAATTCTTATAGGCACAGATCAGGCATGGACTGTATCTATTGATGATGGCAATGAAAATGATGATTTTGAGTATCACTGTAACTGTGATTCACATGAGCAAGAGATATAATTATGGATTGTTTAGCAAATATTCGGTTTTTAGATGCATTAGATCAACCTATTAATGGTTTAGTTCATCAACTTTGGGTGGGCACGTTGCTTATATCAGACTTTGTAACTACTACAAACGGTGAATCAGTGTGGATCAAGCGTCCAATAGGTACAATCATAGATATTCGAGTAAGAAGTATAACTTCAGGAAAATATGAGTCAAAAGTAAAAATACAGTTAATTGGAGAAAAAACTACTTTTATCATACGTAGCCCAAAAGTACTGCTCAAAGGTTTAAATTTTTCTGCAAAAGATGTCGCTACTGGGGCATATATAAGATCAACATATGTTGTTGCCGAGGGGGATTATTTATCTCGAATAGCAGTGGATAATAATACCACAACCGCTGAATTAATCAGGATGAACAGTCTAAAAAGTGATACTGATATTCATCCCGGGCAAGTATTAAAGCTTCCCGTTAAACAAACAAATCTTACGTCTTCTTCAGAAAATATACCAAAGCCAAAAGTACCAACGCCAAGTCAGCAAGAAAAAACGAAGATTATTGTTGTTCAGCAAAATGATACATTAGTTTTGATCGCCAAATTAACAGGTAATACAGTTGATGAAATTAAAAGATTAAGTGGTCTAAGTAGTGATCAATTAAGCACTAATCAAAAGTTAAGAGTTTATGACCGTCAAGTAAAATCAGCTATAGCTAAGAAAACAGAGGAGAAAAAGCCTGTAACTCCAAAAGTAAAACAAGACGCATCAAAAAATAAGGAGTCAACACCTGTGGCTACAGTGGAATCGCCTGAGTCCGTTAATGCTAATGGTTTGGTACCTGAAGCATGTGGTGGAGAAAAGCACTACAAAAGAGCATTAGCTCGAATTGCTGAACTTCATCCAGTATATCAGCCATATGTAGTGAAATTAATCAATACAGGCTATCAACAATTAGCTATATGTTGGACAATCACAGATGGATATAGAAGCCCGTCTGCACAAGGAGCTTTATCTGGTGGTGTAACAAAAGCTGGACCATTAAAAAGTTATCATCAATATGGTTTAGCTGTAGATGTGTGGTCGGTAAGGGATGGAGAAATTGTATATTATGATACTAGATTGAAAAAAGCTGATCGTGAAAAATTAGCAGTAGCAGATCAAACGAAATTAGCTCCTATTGGAGAAAGTCTTGGTCTTATTTGGGGTGGGCTATGGACCACAATATTCGATCCCCCTCATTTTGAATTACATCCTAATGGTAAAACATGGCGTGATTTAAAACCGCAACTTTTACAACTTGGTGTAAGCAATTATAAAAAACTAAAATTTTAAAATTAGGAATACATATGAGGATTTTTTTTATACTAATATCTATAACATTATTATCTACTGGTTGTCTTGTTAAAAATGATTTTCTCCATAAATATGTAAGTAGTGAAATTGATAGTAGATTTAAAAAATTACAGGAATTTACTATGGAATATGAATTGGAAAATGGCGGTCCTGTCTTTGATAGTGATGTAAGTATCTATAAAATAAATAAAAAACAATGTGTTCTTGTTTCAAAAATTGATGGTGATTCTGGAGTATATGGTACAGAAACCATTTTATATTTTTATAACTCAAAAGTTTTATATGGATACTATGTAAATTACAACTATAGATTTTTAAATGGTGAGGGTTCTATTAAGTTAAATGAGGTAAATTATGAAAACCCTGAAATTGAAAACTCACTGATTGAGTTGGAAAAAGAATTTAGTAAGTATATAAATGATATTGGTAAAAATACTTTAAGTGAGTGTTCTAATTAATATAATTCTTTCATAAATAATTTTTACTCAACTCTAAATTATTAATACCTATTAATTAAGCCTTAAGCTAAGTAGTTTTTTATCTATTTTAATAAGTATCCAAAAACTTATATATCTTTCTTATTAAAATTAATGAGAGAAAATTGGGATTAGTATGGGGTATTTAAAAAAGTGCTGATTACCCATTTTTTGAATTGCATCCGAATGATAAGACTTGGCGTATTTTAAAGCCACAGTTTTTGCAATTAAGGGTAAGTAATTATAAAAAATAACTTTTTAAAAGGATGACTTTATTATGATTCTAAGAATTTGGATAGTCATAGTGTTTTTTATAACTACAAATGTCAAAGCAAAAGAGAATTTACTTACTGGTGAAGAAATTAGTAAAAGTAATATATTTAGGTGGAGGATGCTTGGTGAGATTTTTAATTGCAATCATTTTTATATTTAGCGTTTGTACTGTACAGGCAAAAACTGACATTAAATATACTGGTTACGAGATTGGTAATAGGTATAAAATGTTACAGAGTTTTATTGCTGACTATGAGATTGAAAATGGAGGTCCTATATTAGATAATAAAGTAATTATTTATAAAGTTAACAAGAATCAATGTGTGATTGTTTCAAGGGTTGATGGCGATTCTGGTGGGTATGGGAGTGAAGATATTTTATACTTTGATGGTTCTAAGTTTTTATCAGGATATAGTCTAAATTATAGTTACATATTTTTAAATGAAGAGGGGATAGAAAAATCAGAGAAGCCAAATTATATGGAAATTATTGATGATAATGATAATTTGAAAATTTTAAAAAATGATTTTATTAAATATTTTAGATTATTTAATAAAATTACTTTAAATAAGTGTTAAATTATTATATTGGATTTAAATTAATGTTCTGCTGTTAGAAAAAAAATATAATAAAACCTCAAACAATCAATGAGGTTTTATAACAAGATTAAATGAATTTTTACTTTACTGACTCGGTGTAGAGTCCGGAACTGGCGTTGAAGTCTGAACTTTTGACTGCTTTGGCGTTAGTAGCAAATGACTGATCATTCCAATACAAATACCCCAAAAAACCGAACTAAACCCTAAAAAGTGCATTCCAGAAACCGTGGCAAGAAATGTAATCAATGCAGCATCTCGCTGAGAATCATCTTTCATAGCAGCACTCATATTGGTTGCAATTGCCCCTAGCAATGCCAAGCCTGCAAGTGCTGCAATCAATTCTTTAGGTAAAATACTAAAGAGCATGACGAGGCTACCGGCAAATAAACCACCAAGAATATAAAAAATACCATTGGCAATGCCTGCAATATAACGTTTTTCTTTACGCTCATGAGCATCTTTACCTGTGCACAGTGCGGCAGTAATTGCAGCAAGTACAATGGTGATTCCTCCTGTAAACGCAACTACAATCGAGGTGATACTTGCGACTGTTAAAATAGGTTTGGCAGGAGTTTGATAACCACTGAGTTTTAAAATAGCCATACCAGGTAAAAATTGCCCGGTTAAGCTGACAATGGTGAGTGGAATCGCAAGGTTTAGTGTAGAAGACCATGTCCATTCAGGGTAAATCATATGTGGAATCGCAAGAGCAAAATCCATTGCAACAGGTTGGATTTGCCCTAGACTGAAACTCAGTACCACACCTGCAATCAGTACCCAGATAATGGCATAACGGGGAGAATACCGTTTTGCCAATAGAAAACAAATCAGCATACCAAAGACAAGATAAGGCATGTTATCCGAAGCTTTAAAAAGTCCCAGACCAAACTGAAAAAGAATGCCTGCCATCATGCCTGCCGCCAGTCCTTGAGGAATCCATTTTAAAAGTCTATCAAAGGAGCCAGTGATGCCGATTAAAAAAATAATAACCGCTGAAGTGATATAAGCAGCAACGACTTCATTTAAAGAAATATGTGGAAATAATGCCACAAGCAATGCTGTTCCGGGTGCAGACCATGCTGTAATGATTGGGGTTTTAAACTTGATGGATAAAATAATACCCGCAATCGCCGCGCCAATCGAACTTCCCCAAATCCATGATGCCATCATGGAAGAAGAAACGTTGGCTTGTTGAGCGGCTTGAAAAAAGATAATCATGGGTCCCGCATAAGAAATCAGTACAGCTAAGAACCCAGCGACTGTTGCGGAAATAGACCAATCTTGTTTAAGTGTTTTTAACAGGGTTGCCATTGGGCAAAGCCTCCATGCGATGAGTTCAATGTTCCTGTTGCATAATATGGATGATCAGTTTATCCCTGATCACCACCACCGACAGGGACAACCGTACCTGTCATATATGAAGATTCATCTGATGCCAAAAATAAAATGGCATTGACCTGTTCTTGGATCGTGCCATAACGTCCCATAAAAGTTCGATCTATGGTTTGGTCAACAACATCCTGCATCCATTGTTGTTCATTTTCAGTCAATGCTGTGCTATTGCGTGGCACTTTACGTGGCGGCGCTTCTGTGCCTCCTGTCGCCACGGCATTAACTCGAATTCCATCTTTGGCATGTTCAAATGCGAGTCCAGTGGTTAAGCCATTGACGCCACCTTTGGATGCCGAATAGGGTACACGGTTGATACCGCAAGTTGCGATTGAAGAAACATTGACGATCGTACCGTGTTGGTTTTTGATCATTTCAGGTAAAACCGCGCGACAACACCATAAAGTCGGGAACAATGAACGATTCACTTCTTTGATAATTTCCGCTTCAGAAAATTCCTGAAAAGGTTTCATCCAAATTGCACCACCGACATTATTGACCAAAATGTCGACTCGTCCGTAGCAAGCAATCGCTTTGCTGACGACGGATTCAGCACCTGCAAAGGTTTCCAAATCTGCATGAATCGTGACGGCTTTGCCGCCCAGTTGTATGATTTCAGCCAATACTTCTTCGACATATTCAGAACGATCAGCCATGACCACTAGTGCACCTTCAGCTGCCATTTGTAATGCAACGCCACGGCCAATACCTTGAGCCGCACCGGTAACAATCACCACTTTATTTTCAAATCTTTGTCTATTTGACATTTACTCAGCTCCAAAATCAGACCAAATTAATTGGCTGAGAATTTTTCAAATAAGAAATTTGCAGGTTGAATCCCTTCTTGATCTAACCATGTACGAACGGCTTCAACCATAGGTACGGGACCACAGAGATAAACATCGACATCGCCTTGATTTAACCAGTCATTTTCAATATGACCCGTCACATAACCTTTACGTTCATGTGTCGATTCTGGATGGGCAACGACTGTTCGAAACTCAAACCACGAGAACTTATCTTGCAGTTCATTGAGCTTGTCTAATGCCACAAGATCAAAGTCATTGGTGACACCGAAAACCAAACGAACCGGCTGTGTTGAGCCTTTTTCTTCAAGCACCTGCAACATGGACATAAACGGCGCAATGCCCGTACCGCCTGCGAGCATAAGAACAGGGCGGACAACATTTCTAAGGTAAAAACTTCCAAATGGACCTGTAAATGTCATTTTGTCACCAGCTTTGGCATTGGCACTTAAAAAATCACTCATTTTTCCATTGGGAACATTGCGAACCACAAAGCCTGTTAAACGATGTCCTGGTTTGGAACTAAACGAGTAGGAGCGTGTTTCACTGGTTCCCGGAATAGCAACATTGACATACTGTCCTGCGAGGAAATGAATATCAGGCTGTCCCTCATCCAATTGAATATCAAATGTGATGGTTGAATCAGAGAGGTTTTCTACCCGTGACAGTGTACCTTGAAAGGCATGAATTTCGGTTTTACATACCTCAGATGAGGCTTGAATTTGAAAAACAGCATCTGAATTGGGTCTGCATTGGCAAGCTAAAATATAACCTTGTTCTGCTTCTTCTGCTGTTAACGCATCTTCAATATAGCTTTCTTCAGGCATATCGAATGTACCTGATTCACAAAAAGCTCGACAGGTTCCACAAGCGCCATCACGGCAGTCTAATGGAATATTAATTTTTTGACGGTAGGCTGCATCAGATAAAGTTTCACCTTGTGCAACTGAGATAAAACGAGTTACGCCATCTTCAAATTGAAGTGCAACATTGTGGTTTGACATGGCTGGTGGTCCTATAAAAATCTTTAAACATTGGATCGCACTTAGCCCAACGATGCTTGAGCTAGAGCGAAGATCAGCTTATGGTGTCTGCACAATTAGAGGTGATAGATATCAATCACTTGATTGATGTAGTCATTTTTCAAAACCACATATTTATTTAAAATCTGGGGTTGAGGGCCTGAAAAGTCGATTTCGTAGCGTGACATTCCAAAGTAGCTGTAACTGGTTTTGTAGCGGAAACTTAAGGTGTTCCAATTAAACCGAACCGTGACTTTAAGCCCATCAGTCGCAACCACTTCAATATTATTGATATTGTGACTGGTACGTGTATCGGGCATTGTTGCTGAAGAGCGTTCGGTTTTTATACGGAAGATGCGATCTTCCAATCCTTGGCGATCTGGATAGTAAATCAATGAAATTTCGGCTTGCGGGTCTTCTGTAAGACGATCATCATCATCCCAAGCAGGCATCCAAAAAGACGCAGTGGGTGCATAACATGCCAACCATTGGTCCCATTCTTCATCATCTAAGAAGCGAGCTTCACGATAGAGAAACTGAGCAATATTTTCTAAAGACACTTGTTCAATATGTGCTGTTGCATTCATGCGATTTCTCCTTGCATGCTCGTTTCCTGTTGAGCCAATTTTTTTTCTGATTGGATGGCATGTTTCATCACCTCTAACCAGTATTGATGCTGTGCAAGGTATAAACCTTCATCTTCTGTTTTAATGCCGCTGAGTTTTGGCTTTAAACCAATTTCATTGGCAGCATCGTCTGGACCTTGGATCCAATGCTTTGAGCCGCGGCACATATCGTTCCATTCCAATTCAATACCCGCATAACCCGCTTGGCAGGCACGGAACTCTTCGAGGTCGTCAGGAGTCGCCATACCTGATGCATTAAAGAAATCTTCATATTGACGGATACGGCGTGCACGTGCCTCTGGTGCTTCACCTACAGGTGCAATACAGTAAATCGTGACTTCTGTTTTATTGACTGAAATCGGGCGGAGTACACGAATTTGTGATCCGAATTGATCCATAAAATAAACATTCGGATATAGACATAAATTACGAGAGCGTTCGATCATCCACTTCGACATGGGTGCGCCGAATTTTTCGGCATATTCTGCGGCTTTTGGATAGTTCGGACGATCTTCAGGATTTGCCCATTGGGTCCACAACAGCATGTGACCATGCTCAAACCCATAAGAACCACCACCTTGTTTACCCCATGCACCTGCACTCATGGCACGAACATTATCATTTTCCTGTTGTTTTTCTTTTCGTTGTTGGGTGGTTGCAGCGTAGTTCCAATGTACAGCCGAAACATGATAGCCATCAGCACCATTTTCAGCGGTAAGTTTCCAGTTTCCATCGTAGGTATAAGTCGATGCGCCCCGTAAAACCTCTAAACCTTGATCAGACTGGTCTACAATCATGTCAATGATTTTGGTGGTTTCACCAAGAAATGAAACGAGGTTGGGTACATCAGGGTTTAAACTTCCGAAAAGAAAACCTTTATAACTCTCAAAACGCGCAACTTTTTTGAGATCATGAGACCCTTCTTGGTTAAAGCAATCTGAATAACCTGCTTCGCTTGGATCTTTAACTTTGAGTAATTTACCTGAGTTATTAAATGTCCAACCGTGAAAAGGACAGGTATAAGTCGCCTTATTGCCACGTTTATGACGGCATAACTGTGCGCCACGATGGGAACATGCATTGATCATTGCATTTAATTCACCATTGCGATTACGCGCAATGATGATCGGCTGGCGACCAATATGTGTCGTGTAATAATCATTATTGTTGGGAATTTGACTTTCATGTGCCAAATATACCCAATTACCTTCAAAAATATATTTCATTTCAAGATCAAATAGACTTTGATCTGTAAATACTGAGCGATGAAGTTTAAATTCACCTGTTTCAAAGTTATCGACCAAAAGCTCATCAATACGATCAAGATGGCTGGTGTTTATCACTGGAATACGTGGCATGTTGTTTCTCCGGATTTCCAAATAAGATTGCGGAACCGAAATATCGAAATGAATTTTTTTTTCGGTTCAATACGTATGTTCAAGCGTGAGCACGTCGACGATCGACTTCTGTCGATGGGGTTTGAGCTTGCGTCTGGATCAGTTGAATATTGAATTCAATCTTTTTAAAGGCTTTGTCTAAACCATAACGGGCAATTTCAACTTCATCGGTGACGTCTATGGCAGCTGCGACCAGACCTTCACGTGTAGCAAAAGCAAAGTCATCCCAAAGGTACTGATCACCTTCGATATTGAATTGGGTGGTCAGTTTTCGATAACCTGGTGCTGAGACAAAATAATGTACATGCGACGGACGATTGCCATGACGCCCCAATTGATTTAAAAGAGCTTGAGTTGTCCCATGAGGTGGGCATCCATAACCCACAGGCATCGTGGTTTGAGCGACATATTTTCCATTTACATCGGTCAAAATGGTGCGGCGTAAATTAAAATCAGCTTGCGATTTGTCAAAAAAGGAATATGCGCCTAGGCGATTGGCATGCCAAATCTCAACTTTGGCATTGGGAATGAGATTGCCTTGGAGATCTGTAACAGTGCCTTCAATCAACAGAGTATCAATCAGAGCGACTTCAGAACCATCATCCATACGGGCGAAACCGACTGATTCTGGTGCGCCAGAAACATAAAGTGGACCTTCGATGGTACGTGGTGTTCCACCTGTAATCCCTGCTTTGACATCGGCTTCATCAGCACGCAGATCTAAAAAATGCTCAAGTCCTAAACCTGCGGCCAAGAGACCAAGTTCATTGGCTTGACCTGCATCGGTAAAATATTCCAGTCCTTTCCAGAGTTCAGTCTGGGAAATATCGAGATCATCGATGGCTTGAAAAAGATCAGCGACTAAGCGAACCACAATTTGTTGAATACGAGGATCAACCTTAGCTGTTGCTGTATCGATATTCATTTGCTTGACTAAAGCATCGATTTCTTGACGATTCATACTAAGCTCCTTAAGTATGAGTGGTTTGGCATCGCATGCTGAATAAAATTTGCTCGCAACTTTGCTGCCCACTTTCCGTGTTGTTGGCAACAAGACTTAACACTTAAACTGCTGTTGGTTATTCATTGGGCTAACAGAATGTCATGCTTGGTTTGGCGATGAATAACTAAAATGTTCAGTCTTGCTTTACATCTTGCTTTTGATATACCTTAAAAGAATGAATGATCGCTGTCTAAGATCAAATTTGCATTTTTTTATATCTTAAAAGTATGGAGTTTGAGATGGAACTCAGGCATTTGCGCTATTTTGTTGCTGTTGTAGAAGAACAGAGTTTTACCAAAGCGGCTGAAAAGCTTTATATTGCTCAACCCCCGTTGAGCAGACAGATTCAAAACCTTGAGAGTGAATTGGGGATCTCGCTTTTCGAACGGGGAAGTCGTCCATTAAAGACCACTGAAGCGGGACAATTTTTTTATCAACACGCCGTTAAACTTTTGTCTAATGCTGAAGAAGTAAAGTCGATGACCAAACGGATTGGTTTGATCGAAAAAACAGTCACCATGGGTTTTGTCGGCTCACTATTGTACGGTTTACTGCCCAAAATTGTTTATATGTTTCGACAACAACAACCCCATCTAAAAATTGAATTGGTTGAAATGAGTACCAAAGATCAAATTCAAGCTTTAAAAGAGGGGCGTATCGATGTTGGATTTGGGCGTTTAAGGATTTCTGATCCCGCTGTTCGACGAGTTTTATTGCGAGAAGAACCCTTAATGCTGGCTGTTCATATCAGCCACCCTTTGGCTGATTCAAAAGGGACGTATTTTGCGGATATAGAAGACGAGAATTTATTTCTCTATCCAAGCCATCCGAAGCCCAACTTTTCTACACAGGTTCGTCATCTGTTCTCTGAACATGGTTTAGATCCTAAAAATTTAAAAGAGGTTCGGGAAATTCAATTAGCCTTGGGGTTGGTCGCAGCAGGTGAAGGTATGTGTGTTGTGCCTGAAAGTGCAAAAACCATTCAATTACCGAATTTAATCTATATCCCCATGTTGGACAGCTCTGCAAAAAGTCCTATCTTTATGGCAATTCGTTGTATGGATGAAAGCGAGGATATTCGATCCTTGTTTGATTGTATTTACCAGGTTTATGATTTGGAAGGTTTTCAATATGATCGTGCAAGTTTTAGCACAATATATTAGAGGTGATAACTCATCATAAATGGTTGGCGTTATGGGCTGAAATTAAGTATTGAATCTCTCGTCATGCAGAAAACATGAAATAAGATAGCGTATTTAAAAGCTCATAATGCAGTTAAAAAAAACTGTTTATTTGTTCATACTGTTTTAATCACATTGATCAGTAAAAATATAATCGAATAACCAAGAGTACTTAAATATTTTAAGGCAAGCGCCATTATTGTTGATATTTTATGTGAAAAGTAACATATTGAAAAAGCAGAATAAGTCTTTTTATGTGCATTAATAATCTAAAAATAGCCAATTAAAATTTAAAATAAAAAATAAATGATCAAAAATATAAGGCTGTATTATTTTAATCATACTTTTTAATCTATTGTTTATTCAAACAAAAATATTAAACCGACTTTTTAGGTATGGATATATATTCAATCGGTTTTGGACAAAAAATAGGGCTTACTCCATTGTCTGAGAAAACTTAGATGACGTTTCTCAGCAGGAGGCTGAATATGCAATTAAATATCAATCAGATTGTGGACGAGGCAAAATTTACCCCATTTCATTGGGGGGTTTTATTATGGTGTTTATCTATCATTATTTTTGACGGTTATGATTTGGTTATTTATGGCGTAGCTTTACCGTTGCTGATGCAGGAGTGGGGGCTCACTGCTGTTCAAGCAGGAATGCTTGCCAGTACAGCGTTATTTGGCATGATGTTTGGTGCAATGAGTTTCGGGACTTTATCGGACAAACTTGGTCGTAAAAAAACCATTATGATTTGTGTGGCAATTTTCAGTGGCTTTACTTTCTTAGGTGCTTTTGCAAAAACACCTGTTGAATTTGGAAGTTTACGTTTTTTAGCAGGTCTTGGAATCGGTGGTGTGATGCCAAATGTGGTGGCTCTGATGACTGAATATGCACCTAAACGTATTCGCAGTACATTGGTTGCAGTGATGTTTAGTGGATATGCCATAGGAGGTATGGCTTCAGCATTATTGGGGGCTTGGTTGGTGGTGGATTATGGCTGGAAAATTATGTTTTATATCGCCATTATTCCTTTTTTAGCGCTTCCTTTGATCTGGAAATTTTTACCTGAATCTTTGATGTATTTGACTCAAAAAGAAAAAACTGATCATGTCCGTGAGATTGTGCAAAAAATAGCACCACATCAGAATTTAACGGCATCAACTCAATTTGTTCTGAATGAAGTCACTGCTGAAGATCAAGCACCATTACGTGCGTTATTTCAACAAGGTCGTACTTTTAGCACCCTCATGTTTTGGGCTGCATTTTTCATGTGTTTATTGATGGTTTATGCACTGGGGAGCTGGTTACCAAAGCTGATGATTCAGGCAGGTTATTCTTTAGGTGCAAGTATGATTTTCTTATTTGCATTGAATATTGGCGGGATGGTCGGTGCGATTGGCGGAGGTGCATTGGCAGATAGATTTCACATTAAACCTGTATTGACCATCATGTTTGCTGTTGGTGCTATGGCACTCATTTTACTTGGTTTTAAAAGTCCACAGGCCGTGCTTTATACACTGATTGCAATTGCAGGTGCAGCAACAATCGGTTCGCAAATCCTACTTTATACCTTTGTTGCTCAATTTTATCCTGCTGCTGTACGTTCAACGGGGATGGGATGGGCGTCTGGTATTGGACGTATCGGTGCAATTGTAGGTCCAGTCCTCACTGGTGCATTGCTCACGTTTGAACTTCCTCATCAAATGAATTTTCTTGTGATTGCGATTCCGGGCGTAATCGCTGCATTGGCAATCTTTCTCGTTAACCTAAAGGCTTCTGTAGAAAAAAATCCAGTCCTTTCTTCAGCCTCAACACAACAAAATATTGTTGGAAATACAACAAACTAATCTTTTTTTCAGCCTGAATCATGGAGATTAAGGCTGGTTTAGAATAATCAATCGTAGAGAATAGGATGCTTTCTACAATGAAAAAAATGAATTACAGTATTATTTGGGTTTCAATCGGTTTATCTAGTCTAGGGATGACTCATGCAGGCTCACTTTCAGAGCTTGAACAATTGAAAAGTGAGGTCAAACAGTTGCGTGAAATGATTGGGCAGCATCAAAAACAGCAAAATCAAGCTGTTGAGCTGATACACAATCAGCCACAGACCATTCAACTGCCAGATGCAAATTCCTCAACCTCACCGTTATTAATGCGTTCTAAAGCCGGCGTTGATGTCAATCTATATGGCAATGTCCGGGCAGATTTGTTATATCAGGCAGAAGGTGGAAGTGCTGATCGACTTTATAATCAAATCAATAGCGTACCATTGAAAGGCAATAACGAGAGCAGTGATGTACTGAGATCGACCCTTGCAGCGACGCGCATAGGATTAGATTTTAAAACCGCGGATCAGGATCTAAATGCAAAGATAGAAGTTGATTTCTTGGGCGCAAATGAGGCATTGAGAATCCGTCATGCTTATTTCAATTATGGCGCATGGTTAGTTGGTCAAACTTGGTCAAATTTTGCTGTTCCAGATTATATGCCCGAAACGATTGATGCACTGGGTTATGTCGGTGGAGCAGTAAAGCGTGATCCTCAAGTCCGTTATACGCATAAATTCAATGCAGAAACACAATTGGTCAGTGCTGTGGAGGATTCAAAAGATGCGTTATCGCAGATGCGTTTGCCTTTATTTTCCACACGTTTGAATCATAGCTTTGCAGATCGTGCAGGTAGCATGAGTGTAAGGGCAATGATGAGTCAAAAGCGCACTGCTACAGATGATGAATTGGCATGGGGTGTGGGTATCGGAGCAAAATATGAACTCAGTACAAAAACCACATTAAAAGCTGATTATTATCATGTTAAAGGCGACTCAAGTTTAGTGTCATGGACCAATGCTGGGTTTTCTGTGGATGCCAACAAGAAAATCATGGCAATGAATGAATTTGATTCTATTACTCTGGGCGTGACCCAACAGTTTAGTCCACAATGGCGTTCAACCTTGGGCTATGGTTATATGAAAGCGGATGAAAATCAGAAATATATTCAATATTTGAGCGATCCGACGAAAGCCAATAAGCATGTGTGGCAGGCTTGGGCAAATGTATTTTACAGCCCGAAAAAACCGTTAAGCTTTGGACTGGAATATGTCTATGGCGAGCGTAAAGCCTTTGCTGCTGGTGTCAATGGGCAAGATACAGGGGAGGATAATCGTTTTAATGCAGTGGCGATGTATAATTTTTAATGGGAAATCTTAAACCAGGTTTCCCATAAAAATTTATAAAACTGCATCTTAAAATGGACAGACCTTTTCACATTTTAAAAGCACTCGTTTAATTAGGCTTAAACAAGTGCTTTTTATATATCACTCATGCGGATTCTTTTAAAAAAGAACGAATTTCTTGACTAAACTTGACTGGTTCTGTGATGAGTGGGGTATGTCCAGAACGTTTAAAAATAATATTCTTCGCATTGGCTAGGCGATTGGAAATTTGTTTTTGTCCTTCAGCTGGATAAAGTGAGGACTTTTCACCAATGAAAAAGGTGGTAGGACAAGCCAATTGAGCAATGGCATCCCGGTAATCTTCATTATGATGGAGATAATTGTCGATATACCAAGTTAAATAGTCCATACGACGGATTGGCAAGAGGTGTTTTTGCAGTTGCGGATGTTTTAAGGCTAAATTAAACATAAATGGACTTAATTTGTTACTGCCTTGAATCTTAATGAAGTTCAGCCAAATTTGAATCAGTTCTGTTCGAGGTTCAAGTGGCAATTCATCGACAAAACGATAGTCGGAATACTGATGTAAAAAGTCTGAAAAATCTTTGAGTAATCGCTTTATTTTAAAATATTTTTTCCCAAATAAACCAAATTCCCAAGTCTCGTCTGTTGGAATTTTAGGGGTTTGATCAATATGTAAATAGGCTTTCAATTTGCTGGCTAAATTCCCATACTGCATGCCATGCATTGCTGTGGTGGCACCCATGGAATACCCCATGAGAATAAAATGATTTAAATTCAGTTGCTCAATTAAACTTTCCAGGTCACGCCAGTGATTGGATATCGCATCAATATCCTGTGGAATATTACAGGTTCTTGAACCACCAAAACCGCGCCAGTCGGGAATATAAAATTTGTATTGTTTGATGTTGGGCAATAAGAAAGGGAGCCATTGCCAGCTATGCATGCCTAAACCTGACAAAACAAGTACAGGTTCACCTTGACCAATTTCACGGACAAATAATTTTTCGCCATCAGGCATTGTATAATGTGGCATGCATATTCCTACGGATTGTCTTTATTCTCAAATGCTTTTAATTGTGGAATCACTTCATTGAGCCAGTTGATCCAACCAGTTTCCAAATCTATTCCCAATTGTAAAATCATTTTATGGATATATAAAGTACGATCAAGTGTCTCAGTGTGTTCAAAATCTTTGGAAAAGATTTGAAGATAGAGTTTTAGGTTTTCTTGATGCAATTTTAAATGACGTTCTAATTCAGGTAAAACAGTATTTCCACCAAATTGTGCTTCAGCACGTAAACGTACCATCAGTTCTTCACGGAGTTGAGCAGGTTGCCCTTGCTTGACCATCCAGTCCGCCAGTTCAACGCGCCCTAGTTGTTCAACCTGATAGGTTTTTTTACGACCTTGATCCGCTTGGTCTTCTAGAGTCGAAATCCAGCCCTTTTTTTGCATGCCATTGAGTTCACGATAAATTTGCTGATGGGTTGCATTCCAAAAGAATCCCATCGATCGGTCGAAACGTCGTGCCAACTCAAAACCTGTGCTTGGTTTTTCAATCAGACTGGTCAATAAAACATGGGCTAATGACATTGTGTAATATGAGATCAATAAAATAAATATAAAGTCATTATGCAACATGTTGCATAAAAATCAAATCTCGATTATAAATAGTCAAACTATGCAACTTGTTGCATTAAAAAATATTAGACTTTTTCATCAGATTGATAGCTAGCGAATGCACGCCAAGGAGTTTACATGTCTAATTATCCGCATCTACTTGCGCCTTTAGATCTAGGCTTTACCACATTAAAAAATAGAGTGCTGATGGGTTCTATGCACGTTGGACTGGAAGAAGTTCAAGGTGGATATGAGCGCATGGCTGCATTTTATGCAGAACGTGCTGCAGGTGGTGTAGGTTTGATTGTGACGGGTGGTATTTCACCCAATGATCATGGTGTGACATTTTTTGGCGGCTCAAAGTTAGACCATTTGGAAGAAGCAGAAAAACATAAAGTCATTACCCAAGCGGTACATGATGCAGGGGGTAAAATTGCGCTGCAAATTTTACATACCGGGCGTTACTCTTATCAGCCTCAAAACGTTGCACCTTCTGCGATTCAAGCACCCATTAACCCAACCAAGCCGCATGCATTGACCTCTGCTGAAGTTCATCAAACCATTGCAGACTTTGCCAACTGTGCAAGATTATCGCAAATTGCAGGTTATGATGGTGTCGAAATCATGGGATCAGAGGGTTATTTAATTAATGAATTCATTGCCGCCAGAACCAATCACCGTGATGATGAGTGGGGAGGGAGTTATGAAAACCGTATCCGTTTTCCGATTGAAATCGTAAAAAGAACCCGCCAGGAAGTGGGTGAAAATTTTATTATTATTTACCGTTTGTCTATGCTGGATCTGGTTGAAGGTGGTTCTACGCTTGAAGAAGTCATTCAATTGGCCAAAGAAATCGAAAAAGCAGGTGCAACCATCATCAATACAGGAATCGGTTGGCATGAAGCACGTATTCCGACCATTGCAACCAAAGTACCTCGCGCAGCATTTACTTGGGTCACCAAAAAATTGAAAGGTTCAGTCAAAGTCCCTTTAATTACATCGAATCGTATCAATACCCCTGAAATGGCAGAGCATGTGTTGGCTCAAGGGGATGCAGATATGATTTCAATGGCGCGCCCAATGTTGGCAGATTCTCATTTTGTACAGAAAGCAGAACAAGGGCGAGCAGATGAAATCAATACCTGTATTGGATGTAATCAGGCATGCCTAGATCATATATTTTCAATGAAAATTGCCACTTGTCTGGTCAATCCGCGTGCATGTTATGAAACCGAACTGATTTTTAAGCAATCCGATGCTGTTAAAAATATTGCCGTGATTGGTGCTGGACCTGCTGGTTTAAGCTTTGCAACCTATGCAGCAGATCGTGGGCATAAAGTTACAGTTTTTGAATCATCCAATCAGATTGGTGGTCAGTTCAACATTGCCAAAACCATTCCTGGCAAAGAAGAGTTTTACGAAACGCTACGTTACTTCAAACGTAAAATTGAATTACAGCCCAACATTAAGCTGGTACTCAACCATACTGCGACCTATGAGGAATTAAGCACTGCCAAATTTGATGAGATTGTCGTGGCTACAGGGGTGACACCTCGTCATTTAAATATTCAAGGCATTGATCATCCAAAAGTATTGTCCTACATCGAAGTTTTACGTGATCGTAAACCTGTTGGAAAAAAAGTCGCAATTATTGGTGCCGGCGGTATTGGTTTCGATACTGCTGAATATCTTTCACATGAAGGTGAAAGTGGCAGTTTAAATCCTCAGAAATTCTATGATGAATGGGGAATTGACACTTCTTATGCGCATGTAGGTGGTTTAAAGCAGCCGGAAGTTGAACAGTCGCCTCGTGAAATCTATTTGCTGCAACGAAAAACCAATTCTGTGGGTGCAGGTTTAGGTAAAACAACAGGATGGATTCATCGGACAGGCTTAAAACATCGCCATGTCAATATGATCCCAGGAGCGAGTTATGACAAGATTGATGATCAGGGCTTGCATATTACTGTTGGGGACAAAGTCATGGTTCTGGATGTTGATCATGTGGTGATTTGTGCCGGACAGGAATCATTCACGGCAATGTTTGATCAATTACAGGCTGATGGAAAGTCAGTACATTTGATCGGAGGTGCGAAGGAAGCGGGAGAATTGGATGCTAAACGTGCGATTCGCCAAGGTGCAGAATTAGCTGCAGTGATTTAATCCAACTTAAAAATTAGTCAAAATCCTCTCTTGATCAAGCGGTTTTTGAAACCGTTCTAGAGAGGATTATATTCAGGATGAAAAAAAATGAGTTTTACACAAACCAAATCGGCAATTCAAAAATGGCATCATATGCTTGAAAGTCGTGATATGAGTATATTAAATGAATTACTTGCGGATGAAGTGGTATTTCGCTCACCTGTGGCTTATCACCCTTATGAAGGAAAGCAAGTTGTAAATTTCATTTTAACGAATGTGATCCAAATTTTTGAGAATTTTACTTATCATCGTGAGTTTTATACGGAGAATGAACAAAGTGTTGTTCTGGAATTTTCAGCCAATGTCGGTGAGAAAAGGTTAAAAGGGATTGATATGATTCGTTTTAATGAGGATGGGAAAATCATAGATTTTGAAGTGATGATTCGACCAAAAAGCGGATTGGAGGCTTTGGCTGCTCAAATGGGGCAACGTATGGCTGCATTTATACCGCAAGCATAATAGTATAAATAAATCGAGGGGGCTTGACTCCCTTATTTTCAATATGATTGTCATCAATACCAATTGAGGTGGAAAATGTCTGTACTGCATAAGTTTACTGAGATTACCCAAGGTTTATTAGATCAAGTGACAGGTGCTGAACAGCCAAAGCTGTATTTTAATCAGCATGGAAAAATGTCTGAAATCTTAGAGAAGCTACCTCAATTACAAGATAAGTATCGTCCAACACTGTGGCTAACCAATACGCATGCACATCTTTTATATTTTGATTTAATCAAAAAGAAGACCGTTAAGCTGCAATATGATCGAATTGATCAAATCACCATGCAAGATGGGGGAATTACTGCAATCGCATGGTATGGCTATGATTTACCAAAAAATACCCCCACAATTGTGATCATGCATACCATTACTGGAACGCCAGAGAGCATGCGTGAATTGGTTAAAGATTTACATGAGTATACAGGCTGGCGAATTGCACTATGTTTACGCCGTGGGCATGCAGGTTTGCCAATGCCTGTTCCATTGATGTCAATTTTTGGTTCAACATCCGATTTAAAAGAGCAATTGGCGTATATACAGGATTTATTTCCACAGACTGAGTTATATGCAGTGGGATCATCGGCAGGCACGGGATTGTTGGTACGTTATCTGGGTGAGCAAGGTCTTGACACACCTTTTAGAGCAGCATTTGCAATGTGTCCGGGATACGATACTGAAATTGGGTTTGAAAATGTACATCCTTTTTATACCAAGGTGATGACCAAAAAACTGTTTAAAGCATTTATCACGCCTTATGCGCAAACATGGACACCAGTACATTCAGTACAAAATGTATTGAAAACAAAAACCTTACAAGAGTTTCAGAGTGAATATTTTGAAATGGCGGGTTTTTCAGATTATGACAGTTATTCAAAAGCCACCAATCCTATCTATGTTTTTGAAAATGTCAAAATTCCATTAATGATTTTGAATGCAGAAGATGATCCTGTGTGTTCAATTAAAAACTTGGAACCCTATAAAGAAACCATTCAGAATATGGAGAATGTGGTGGTGGTGACAACCAAAAAGGGGAGTCATTGCGGTTTCTATGAGGGCTTGAATACCAAATCTTGGGCTTCACGTTTAATGGCAGACTTTTTAAAACAGTATTCAGTACAGTCAGTCCGTTGAAAAACCATACTGTAAAATATCTTTTCTCTTAATCACTTAAATGAATGCGATCAATATATGGTTCGATGATCTAAAGCTTGCACTGCCACGCTTTAGATCTAAAGTTTAAATCGTTTTGCGCAGGCGATGATAACTCGCTTTTCAGAGATGAAAAGTGACAAAAATCTTTCGTTGAGCGAGGGGCACATCCTATACCCCCGTTCAACATGACGACATCCATGTCGCCTCACGATAGCACCACCTATGATTCAAAATAGTAAAATAAATGAATCCTCAAAATCTTCTAAAAGCATAAGGTTCATTGGATATGAATGATGTATCTAAAGCACTTGTATGAATAATTAGGTGGTTTTACCGTATCTTAATATTATGTTTGCTATGAAGATTATAAGTATCAAAAAACCAGTCATGAATGACTGGTTTTTTGGTTAAAACATTATTTCTGTGCAGAAAAGTTGTGTTTTAGTTTTTCAACGCAGGTGTAGCAGCAGCGATTGCAGCAGCAACTGCATCATCTTCAGATTGTGCCGTGCCAGCACTTGCTTTCGGTGCAGTCTGAGTCTTTGGCGCTGTTTGAGCAGTTTCATTTCTTACTGCTTCTGCTTTTGCAGGTTTAGCTTCTGTTGCAGCAGGTTTATTTTCAGTTGCCTGAGTCGCCTGTGTTGTTGCAAGCGCTTCATGTGTTGGCTCACGACGAATTTCTGTAGTCGTATTCGCTGTTTCAGTGCGTTCAACTTCAACATGTGCAGGAATTTCGGCTTGTTGAGTATTTTGTTCAGCGCTCGGCAAGCTTTCAAACTGAGCTGGTTCAGATGTTGCTGTTTGAGCAGTTTCAACTTTCTCTTGCTCAGTCTCTTTCGGCTCTTCTTTTTTTACACAAGCAGATACAAGTAGTGCTGTCGCAATTGCGCCACAAATTAAAAGTTTCTTATTCATAATTACTCAAAACAAAACAGATTAGAGAGATGTTACCTAGTATAACAGTAAAATGATATTTAAAAATCACCTTATCAAGTGCTAATTTTTTATTGGAAATGCTGATAGAATAGCCAATTGTTTATTGTTCTATGAATTGATGTGAATTGACTTTGCTTTCTTGGTACAAGGTAAAGTAAAATCGCACAACATTGTAGGCCAATTTAGGCTCCATTGTACGAGAAACTTGATGACCCATTTTATATTCGTAACTGGTGGTGTTGTATCATCACTAGGTAAAGGTATTTCAGCTGCTTCAGTTGCTGCACTTTTAGAAGCCCGTGGTTTAAAAGTAACCATGGTCAAAATGGATCCATACATTAATGTCGATCCTGGGACGATGAGCCCATTCCAGCACGGTGAAGTATTTGTCACAGAAGATGGTGCTGAAACTGATTTAGATTTGGGTTATTACGAACGTTTCTTACGTCGTGCCAAAATGACCAAATTGAATAACTTTACTTCTGGTCGTGTATATCAAGATGTTTTAAATAAAGAACGTCGTGGTGATTATCTCGGTGGTACAGTCCAAGTTATTCCTCATATTACGGATAATATTAAAGAACGTGTACTTCGTGCAGGCGAAGGTTATGACGTTGCTATCGTTGAAATCGGTGGTACGGTTGGTGATATTGAATCTCTCCCATTCATGGAATCTGTACGTCAGTTAATGGTTGAACTTGGTCATAAACGTACCATGTTGATGCATTTGACTTTATTACCTTATATCAAGTCTGCTGCTGAACTTAAAACCAAACCAACTCAACACTCAGTTAAAGAGTTGTTGTCAATCGGTATCCAACCTGACATTTTGATTTGCCGTACTGAGCATGATGTTGATGCGGATACTACGCGTAAAATTGCACTCTTTACCAACGTTGAAGCGCGCGCCGTTGTGGTATGTAAAGATGCACGTTCGATTTATCAAATCCCACGTACATTCTATGAGCAAAATGTTGATGATTTAATCTGTGAACGTTTTGGTTATATCAATTTGCCAGAAGCAGATCTTTCTGATTGGGATCACGTTGTAGAAGCTTTGCTTAATCCTGAATATACCATCCGTGTTGCCATGGTGGGTAAATATGTTGAATTGCCAGATGCTTATAAATCTGTCAATGAGGCACTTTTACATGCAGGTATTCAAAATCGCGTTAAAGTTCAGATTGATTATATCAATGCAGAAGAACTGGAAAGCCAGAACCCTGCTGAAATCTTAAAAGATGCTGATGCAATCTTGGTTCCAGGCGGCTTTGGCGAGCGTGGTACTGAAGGCAAAATGCAGGCCATTCAATATGCACGTGAAAACAAGGTACCATTCTTGGGTATTTGTTTAGGTATGCAATTGGCTGTGATTGAATTTGCACGCCATGTTGCAGGTATGCCAGACGCGACATCTACAGAATTTAATCGTTCAACAAAATTCCCACTGATTGGTTTAATTACTGAATGGTTAGATGAGCGTGGTGAAATTCAGCATCGTAGTACTGAGTCAAATCTTGGTGGAACCATGCGTTTGGGTGCGCAGACATCAGAGCTGGTGGAAGGTACGAAAACTCGTGAAGTCTATGCAAAAGCAGAAATTACCGAGCGCCATCGCCACCGTTATGAAATGAATGATCGTTTTATTCCTGCCATTGAACAAGCAGGCATGAAAATTTCAGGCTATTCAACTGCGCAGCATCTTGTTGAAACAGTAGAAATTTCTGACCATCCTTGGTTTATTGCTGTACAATTCCATCCGGAATTTACAAGTTCGCCACGTGATGGGCATCCATTATTTGCTAGTTTTATTGACGCCGCAAAAAAGCAGCACCAAAACAGTAAGTAAGTGTGTAAAACAAACTAGGAAGTTTAAATGTCACAATTAAAACCACAAGAAATTGTACGTTTAGGCGATATACAAATGGCAAATCACTTGCCATTTGTACTATTCGGCGGAATGAACGTACTTGAGTCGAAAGACTTGGCTTTTGAAATTGCAGAGACTTATGTCGATATTTGTACACGCTTAAATATACCCTATGTATTTAAAGCCAGTTTCGATAAAGCCAATCGCTCAAGCTTACATTCATTTCGTGGTCCAGGTTTGGAAAAGGGAATTGAATGGCTAGCCGACATTAAGAAACAGTTTAATGTGCCGATTATTACGGATGTTCATGAACCTTACCAGGCTGCACCTGTCGCTGAAGTGGCAGACATCATTCAGCTTCCTGCATTTTTAAGTCGTCAGACTGATTTGGTTGAAGCAATGGCGAAAACACAAGCCATTATCAATATCAAAAAAGCACAGTTCCTTTCTCCGCGTGAAATGAGCCATATTCTGAATAAGTGTCTAGAAGCAGGTAATGATAAGCTCATCCTGTGCGAGCGCGGTACATCATTTGGCTACAATAACTTGGTTGTTGATATGCTTGGTTTTGATACCATGAAAGAAATGAATGTTCCGGTATTTTTTGATGTTACCCATGCTTTACAAACACCAGGCGGTCGTGCAGATTCTGCGGGCGGACGCCGTGCGCAGATTACCACATTGGCGCGTGCAGGTATGGCAACAGGATTGGCCGGATTGTTCTTGGAAGCACATCCTGATCCTGAAAAAGCAAAGTGTGATGGACCTTGTGCATTGCGGATGTCTCAACTTGAGCCATTCTTAGCACAATTAAAAGAATTGGATACCTTAGTTAAAGGTTTCAAAAAGTTAGATACTCATTGATGCCCTTAAACAGCATCTTATTTTTAATCAACTGAGGAATTATTCATGAGCCAAATCGTTGACATTCGTGCACGTGAAATTTTGGACTCTCGTGGTAACCCAACCATCGAAGCAGACGTAATCCTAGACTCTGGCGTTGTTGGCCGTGCATGTGCACCATCTGGTGCTTCAACTGGTTCTCGTGAAGCTTTGGAACTTCGTGACGGTGATAAATCACGTTACTTAGGTAAAGGTGTTCGCACTGCAGTTCAAAACGTAAATGGTCAAATCAAAGACTTATTAAAAGGTCAAAACGTATTTGAACAAAAAGCGCTTGATGACAAAATGATTGCGCTTGATGGCACTGAAAATAAAGAAAAATTAGGTGCAAATGCAACTTTGGCTGTATCTTTGGCTGCTGCACGTGCTGCTGCAACTGAGAAAAAAACAGAATTGTTCCAATACATCGCAGATTTACGTGGTCAAACAACGTTGACCATGCCTGTTCCAATGATGAATATCTTGAATGGCGGTGCTCACGCAGATAACACTGTTGATATTCAAGAGTTCATGATCGAGCCTGTAGGTTTCACTTCATTTGCTGAATCTTTACGTGCCGGCGCGGAAATTTTCCATGCTTTGAAATCTGTTTTGAAAAAGCAGGGACTCAATACTGCTGTAGGTGATGAAGGTGGTTTTGCACCAAACCTACGTTCAAATGAAGAAGCGATTACAGTCATCCTTTCTGCAATTGAAACAACGGGTTATAAAGCAGGTTCTGATATCATGTTGGCGCTTGACTGTGCATCTTCTGAATTCTACAAGAATGGTCAGTATGTGCTTGCAGGAGAAGGCAATAAAGCATTTACAAGCAACCAATTTGCTGATTATTTGGCAGGTCTTGTAAAGCAATATCCAATTATCTCAATCGAAGATGGTTTGGATGAGTCTGATTGGGAAGGCTGGAGCTATTTGACGTCTATCCTCGGTGATAAAATCCAATTGGTTGGTGATGATTTATTCGTAACCAATCCGAAAATCTTACAGCGCGGTATTGATGAGAAAGTAGGTAACTCAATCTTAATCAAATACAACCAAATCGGTACTCTGTCTGAAACTTTGGATGCAATCTATCTTGCTAAAGCAAATGGCTACAGCACAGTCATTTCACATCGTTCAGGTGAAACTGAAGACTCTACGATTGCTGACTTGGCTGTAGGTACTGCTGCCGGTCAAATCAAGACAGGTTCACTTTGCCGTTCTGACCGTGTTGCAAAATATAACCAATTACTTCGTATTGAAGAGTTGACTCATGCAGCTTATCGCGGTAAAGCTGAATTCAAAGGTCTGAATTAATCTCTTTGAAATGTTAGAAGTCTTTAAAACAACTTCAAGTAAAGTGATTGCAGTACTGGCGATTTTAATCGTTGCAGTATTGCAATATCGCTTCTGGTTTGGTGAGGGAGGTCATTTTCCTCACCAGGCTTTAGTGCAGCAAATTGAACAGCAAGCTGAAGTCAATGCTGATCTAAAAGAACGTAACCGTATCCTTGCTGCTGAAGTGTATGATTTGAAAAATGGTTCCGAAGCCATAGAAGAACATGCACGCTTAGACCTCGGTCTAGTGAAGCCACATGAAACATTTGTACAAATGAGTACCATCAGTACCCATTACAAGCAGATTTATACAGATCCAAATGCAGACTTAAGAACCAATGAAGACGAAAACGAACCTGTGCCAGACCAACCGTAAAATTTGGGCAATTGTCCCTGCTGCTGGCTCAGGTCGTCGTTTTTCAAAAACACAACTCAAGCAATATCAAATAATTCAAGATAAAACCGTCTTAGAGCATACAATTGACCGTTTGAATGCATTGCCACTTGCAGGTTATGTACTTGCAATTGGTGAGCAAGACCATTATGCCAAAACCCTGGCTCTAAAAAATAAACATTTAAGTCATTTTTGTTTAGGTGGCAACGAGCGTGTTGACTCCGTATTGAATGCTTTAATGTATTTAGAACAGTTTGCGCAGGCAGATGATTTTGTATTTGTACATGATGCGGCACGTCCATGTGTGACACCTGAGTGTCTTGTTGATCTATTCAATACAGCGCTCCATTCGAATAGCAATGCGATTCTTGCGATTCCAGTAAGAGATACTTTAAAGTTTGTTGATCAGCAACAAAAAATTGTCAAAACAGTGAGCCGTGATCAATTATGGCAAGCACAAACACCTCAAATATCCACTTTTTCAATCTTAAAAACTGCCATTGAAAAAGCACTGGAAGATGGGGTCTTGATTACAGATGAGGCGAGTGCTTTAGAACACAGTAATCAGATTGTCAAAGTCGTGATGGGGCGTTCAGATAATATTAAAATTACCTATCCTGACGATTTGGAGCTGGCAAATTTAATTTTACAGTCGCAACAATCGCATTAAAAAAAACTGCGAAAATAAAAATTATTCTCAAAGGATAGATGTTCTCCTTGAATATTTATCTCTATAATTTGGCTAGATTAAGCTAGGTTTAAGATTTGCATTTATGACACCCTCGCCCCAGTATAAGTTTTTACGTCAGTCCGTTCGAGATGGTTTAAGTATTAATCAGAAAATGTCGCGGTGGGATAGATTGCACCTGGATCCTTGGCTATTGGGCTTGTTATTAATCAATATGGTTCTTGGTCTATTAATGGTCTACAGCGCTTCTTCTGAAGACATGACCATGGTGGTTCGCCAAGCTGTCAGTTTTAGTGTGGGCTTTGTTTTGCTGTTTATATGTGCACAAATCCCCCCAAAAGTTTATCAAGCGATTAGTCCGTGGTTTTATCTGTTTGCTATTTTTTTACTGATTTTGGTGTTGTTGATTGGTGATGTGCGCTTAGGTGCAAAACGTTGGCTAACCATCCCTGGAATTGGCAGCATGCAGCCCAGTGAATTTATGAAATTTGCCATGCCATTGATGATGGCATGGTATTTTTCACGTAATCCCTTGCCTCCGAAATTTAAACATATCGTGGTGGCTCTAATCATTATGGTGGTGCCATTTGGGTTGGCACTGCTACAGCCTGACCTAGCCATAGGTATTGTCATTGGTGGGGTCTTTGCCTTATTCCTCAGTGGCATGTCATGGACTTTAATCATGGGTACTTTGGCTGCTTTAGCAATGGCTTTTCCCTTGATTTGGACATTTGTGCTGCAAGCCTATCAAAAGAAAAGAATCATGACTCTATTTGATCCCGAGTCAGATGCATTGGGCGCAGGATGGAATATCATCCAGTCTAAAATTGCAATTGGTTCAGGAGGAATGACGGGTCGCGGATTCTTGGAAGGCACGCAATCCCAATTGGGGTATTTACCGGAACACCATACCGATTTTATCATGTCGACTTATGCAGAAGAATTTGGTTTTATCGGGGTATTTTTCTTATTTGCATTGTATACCGCAATGATTTTTAGATGCATGATCATCAGTTTAAACAGTTTCCATAATTATGGACGCCTTTTGGCTGGAACAATTGGCCTATCATTGTTTTTCTATGTTTTTGTGAACTCAGGAATGGTGAGTGGCATCTTACCTGTCACAGGTGATCCATTGCCATTGATGAGTTATGGTGGATCGGCTGTAATCGCATTGCTGGCAAGTTTTGGAATCGTAATGTCCATTCATACCCATCGATAAATGCCTGGGGTGGATCGATTCTACAACACTCTCTGAATCGTCATGGATGAAGAGAGTTTTTTATTGTGTTCCGATCGATCGGCAATCATGTTTGAAACTCAATGATCCGCAACGCAGTTAATCCATCGCAGAAACAATACCTCCCAAAACAATTATTGCCTCAGACAAATGCGGATGATGCTGCCTTTGAGCATATTTCATCAACAACTTTTGTGGAACTCATATTGATTAAATATAAAAAACCATAATTCAGTAGTATATGTAATCTTAATCGTTCAATACGAATTGTGTGTTGCCAAATTCTGTCTAAGTGCTACATTAAAAGAGTGACAAAAAATAGCGTATAACACATCACGATAGATTATAAGACGATAGATTCGTATAAGGTTCGGTTCAGTATGCATATCATCATTATGGGCGCAGGTGTTATTGGAACAACATCGGCTTATTATTTAAAACAAGCAGGTCATGACGTGACTGTAATTGACCGACAACCCAATGTAGCACTGGAAACAAGTTTCGCAAATGCAGGGCAGATTTCACCAGGATATGCCTCACCATGGGCTGCTCCAGGCATTCCTTTAAAAGCATTTAAATGGATGTTTCAGCCCCATTCCCCCCTTGCCATTAAACTGACAGGAGATATGTATCAGTATCAATGGATGGTTCGTATGTTGGCTGAATGCAATATCAATCGCTATCAAATCAATAAAGAACGAATGGTGCGAATTTCAGAATACAGTCGTGATTGTTTGGATGAGCTGCGTGCGGAAACGAAAATTCATTTTGATGAACGTCAGTTGGGAACCCTGCAACTGTTTCGTAAACAACAACAGTTGGATGTTGCTGGCAAAGATACAGAAGTCTTAAAGCATGAGGGTGTACCATTTGAATTATTGGATAGAGCTGGTGTGATCAAAGCTGAACCCGCTTTGGCACATGCTACAGTAGACTTTGTCGGCGGCTTGCGTTTACCCAACGATCAGACTGGCGACTGTCAAAAATTTACGACAGAGTTGGCTGAACTTGCTGCACAGCAAGGTGTAAATTTCCTTTTCAATACTGTAATTGAAAAAATTGAAAAAGATTCTGATCGGATTACAGCCATTCAACTTAAGGATGGCAGTACATTGAAAGGTGATGTCTATGTGATGGCCTTGGGTAGTTATAGCCACGAAATGTTAAAACAGTTGGATATTGATGCACCTGTATATCCATTAAAAGGCTATTCGATCACCACCAAGATTATTGATCCTGCATTATCACCGATTTCCACAATCTTAGATGAATCTTATAAGATTGCTTTAACCCGTTTTGATGACCGTATTCGAGTGGGAGGAATGGCCGAAATTAATGGTTTTGACCGCTCTTTAAAATCAAGCAGAGAAGATACCTTATTGATGGTGCTCCAGCAATTATTCCCTAACGCCAGTGATATTACAGATGCCCATTTCTGGACGGGACTAAGACCTGCAACTCCTGATGGTACGCCGATTGTCGGTAAAACCAAATATCAAAACCTATATACCAATACTGGACATGGCACATTGGGCTGGACCATGTCCTGTGGCTCTGCAAAACTGCTCTCCGATATTATTTCAGGAACGACACCACAAATTGAATATGATGACTTGAACGTGTTTAGGTATGAAAGTAGCAATGCTTAAATTGCCTGTTTTAGGCTTTGTCGCTTGCATAAGACATATGGATTTAATGCATGGCTCAAGTGCCAATAGGCAATAGATAAATCGATACTGATGAAACGGTCGGATTATATAATCTCCAAAATCACAGTATGGGCAATATTCAGCAATGTACTTATGCCGATGGACTTATTCAAAACTTAAATGAAGTGTTAAATACTATCTAAGGATTAAATTTTAGATTACAGTTGATCAACTTTACAGCCGGATCATGGGTAAAGTTGAATAAAATCAAGTGTAATCAATAAATTTAATGAGAAACTATCGAGTAGAAAATGAATGCGTTAAAAGTTTTACGTTTTGCTGTAGATGGTATTGCTGTAATCGCAAATACTCAGAATGGTCAGATTAAACATTTATTAAATGATTTTGCAGCTTATGCCTATGAATCAGAATTTGAAAGAATTATGTATTTTTCCGCGACTGATTTATATGTAGAGTTAAAACTAGATGCGTCACATGTGCAATTGCTATTCAACTCGTGGACAGGTGAGACTTATACACAATGTAATATGAGTGTTGAACTCAGTGAAGCATTGGTTTCTGAAAGTGGTGTCGCACTGATTTTAACTGAACGAGATGTTGACCAAACCCTTTGGCTTGAGCACTTATATGCTGAAAATATGGCTGAATTAAATGTGGCATTATCTAAAATTGAGCAAATAGCACAATTAAAACAAAACAGTATTCAAGCTTATATTTTACGGTTCTTGACGGACGAGGATAAACAGCAATTTTTAGCTGAGTTTGGTAAGACAGAATAATTTTTACCATTGATTACCGCAAAAGTGTATCTATTTTATTTAAAATGGCATATACATTGCTATATAAAAGGAAAGATGATTGCAGGAGAGAAGTCTCTTGTAGACTCGCCGAAGGAGCAACGACCCCGGAAACTCTCAGGCAAAAGGACTGTAATTATCGTAAAACCTCTGGAGAGAAGTCATTCTATTGAAAACAAAAAAGAAATGACTCACCGAAGGGGAAGGTAAAATCTAAATAGTTTAGATTCTTATCGAAGCTCTCAGGTACACATGACAGATGGGGCATACATTGACAATGTAATGAGAAGAATTACATTTCAAAGGAGTGTGTGTATGTGTCATGTGGTTATTATTGGTTCGGGTATTACGGGTGTTACCTCAGCTTACGAACTTGCTCAATTAGGGTATCAAGTTACTGTTATTGATAAACATCTATTTCCGGCTATGGAAACGTCTTTTGCCAATGGCGGACAATTATCTGCATGTAATGCCGAAGTATGGAATCAAAAATCTACCGTGCTCAAAGGCATCAAATGGATGGCAAAAAAAGATGCACCGTTATTGCTCAATCCTTCTTTTGACTTACATAAATATGCTTGGTTGGTGGAGTTCCTCGGTAATATCAAACACTATGAAGCCAATACCCAAGACACGGTCAGAATGGCACTTTTAGCGCGCCAAAGGCTGTTTAGCATTGCTGAACAAGAAGGCATTGATTTTGATTTAGAAAAACGTGGAATTTTACATTTCTACCATTCTGAATATGATTATAAAGTTGCAACAAGTGTCAACGCACTGTTATGCAAAGGTGGCTTAGAGCGTCATGCAGTGACCAATGAGGAAATCAAGGCCATAGAACCAAGTTTGACTGGCGAATATTACGGTGGTTTTTATTGTCCAGGCGATGCAACCGGAGATATTCATAAGTTCACAACAGGGCTGGCGAAAGCAACTGAAAAGTATGGGGTAAAATATTTATTTGGAATGGAAGTGGTCAATGTAGAGCACACGTCCAAGGGGGTAAATATTCAATACCATCCAAGTGTAGAAAATATGGAAGGACATTCGGCGACCATCGAGCAGTTAAGCGCTGATGCAGTGGTCATTTGTGGTGGCGTAGGAAGCTATCAGTTAGCCAATCAGTTAGGTGATCGAGTGAATGTTTATCCTGTAAAAGGCTATTCCATCACGGTCCAGCTCAATGATGAAAAAAGTATTAATGGTGCACCTTGGGTCAGCTTGCTCGATGAAAGTGCGAAAATTGTAACGTCTCGTTTAGGTGCGAATCGTCTACGTATTGCAGGCACAGCAGAATTTAACGGCTATAATCGTGATATTCGTTCTGACCGTATCCAGCCTTTAACGGATTGGGTCAATAAGAACTTTGATATATCAACCGAGCATTGTGTGCCATGGGCAGGTTTACGTCCAATGATGCCCAATATGATGCCTGTGGTAAAACGAGGTAAGCGTGAACGTGTATTCTATAACACGGGACATGGACATTTAGGTTGGACCTTATCTGCTGCAACTGCCGTGATGATCAGTCAGGAGGTTGCAAGTTCACATCCGATCTAGCTTTGGATCATGTTGTAGATACAAATGAATTAAATGTAAATGGCATTTTCTGGGTGATATGATCTGAATGTCAAAGTAAGAGGGGGATATGCCCCTCTTAATCTTTATTGTCTAATCAACATTTCAGACTTAAAGACGAGTAATAATATCTTTCTGTGCAAGACGAGATTTGGGTAATTTGGCGTTGAAATCGACATCACTGCGATAACCAAGCGTCATAATAACAGAAGGAATTAAGTTCTTTTCAGCTAGACCAAGTTCCTCCGTTAAAATTGCTTCGTCAAATCCACCAATTGGAGTAGCATCTATTCCTTCAATTCCTGCGGCTAAGAGCATTTGTCCAAGCGCAATAAAGGTTTGATTTTCTGACCAACGTTGAATATCACCTTTTTCGTTACGGTAATACGAGACATAACCTGTACGGCTGTCTTTTTGTCCTTGTTTGGCTTGCTCATCTTTAAAGCGACCGCTTTGATCATCTTGTTGAAGTAAACTTTCTAAGTGTTGCTCGCTGATGTCTGCTTGTGTACAGAATACGATTGTATGTGATGAATCCAATACTTTGGGTGCATTGTAGGCATATTTGCCGACAAGGGCTTTTGCAATGCGTTGTTTTGCCGCATCATGATCTGCGATAAAGAAATGCCAAGGTTGAATATTGATGGAGGAGGGGGTTAAACGCAAGATTTCAACTAAACGTTCAAATTGTGCATGCGGTATTTTCTTTGTTGCATCATAAGCCTTGGTGGTATAACGTGTTTTTGCTACAGTCAATAGATCCATGAATGTATCTCGTATATCGTAAAGTTTCGATATATTCTATGCTAAAATTCCTGAAAGTGAATCTTAAAATCGTAAATAAACATCAAAACCATAAGGGAATTGAAATATTTGTATAAATTTTAACTGGATTTTCTATTTCATCTTCAGATTTTAAAGATTTTATTTAAACCCGTGTAATGAATGGTGCACATGTCAATTGAGTTTTTTGGTGTATTTTAAATGATGCTGCTGTACAAGCCTAAGCATAAATAGCATCCATTTTTACGCGCGATCTGTGTGATCGTTGTTATTGAATTACCCATTGAATCAATCGCCATTCTGCATTTTCATTGACTTCCAAAAGCATTGCTTCAGAAGTTTTTTCTCGCCAATCACCAAGAACAATTCGAAGTTTATTTTTTACATCATGAATTGCAGGACGATGGGTATGTCCATGAATCAAGACATCTGAATTTTCTAAAGCCTGTTCTACAGCCTTTGGATTGACATCCATGATTTCGTAAGATTTGTTTTGTTGTGATTCGCGGCTTTGTTTACGAAAACCATTGGCAAGTTTCTGCCTAAAGCTGAGAGGCGTAGCTTTTAAGATTTTCAATACCAGAGGATGACGGATGACTTTCTTAAATCTTTGATAAGCAACATCATCAGTACACAATGCATCGCCATGTTCAAGACGGAACTGCGTTTGCGCAATTTTAAAATGATAAATTTCAGGAAGTAACTGGCCGTTAAACTGATCCAAGAACGCTTGACCTAAAGCAAAATCACGATTGCCAACTTGAAAGTAAATTTGATTACCTGCTTGGTTAAACGCTTGTAAATGTTGAACAACTTCATTGAGCCAAGGCGCAGTATAATCATCGCCGATCCAAGCATTAAACCAATCGCCAAGAATAAACAATTGAGTGTTTAGCGTTTTATAATGATCCAATAAATCAAAAAACCCTCGAACCAGTCGAGGGTGTTCTGGTGACAAATGTAAATCAGCGATAAACAGATAGGTCACTTTTTTTCCTATAAAATTATCCTACTCTCAGCATCTTGTGACTGGATGCCGTGTTGCTCTTTAATCAAAGTACAAAAGTAGGATTTATTTATTATTCAGCAATGATTTTTGCAGATTCGATCACTACATTTTCAAGCGGAACGTCAGCGTGGTAACCACGGTTGCCCGTACGAACACCTTTAATCGCTTCAACTACATCCATACCTTCAGTCACTTTACCAAATACTGCATAACCCCAGCCTTGTGCAGTTTTACCTGTATGGTTAAGGAAAGAGTTATTTTTTACGTTGATAAAGAATTGTGCAGAAGCAGAGTGAGGTGCTTGTGTACGAGCCATTGCAATCGTACCTTCGTCATTGCTCAAACCGTTGTCAGCTTCATTTTCAATTGAATCACGAGTTGTTTTTTCTTTAAAGTTTTCATCCATGCCACCGCCTTGGATCATAAAACCGTCAATAACACGATGGAAGATTACGCCATCATAAAAACCATCACGAACATATTCTAAAAAGTTAGCAACAGTTTTTGGTGCTTTTTCAGAGTTAAGTTCAAGAACAATACGTCCTTTGTTGGTGTTTAATTCGACTTGAGGAAAACTCATTCTATAATCTCCTAATCATGACGAAAAATGTCATGGGTTTTTGGTTGAGAGAAGCATAAGCAAACTGTAAACTACATAGCAAGTAAAAATGTGAAATTCTTTTGTTAAAAAGGATAAAATCGCATTTTCTATATTCAATTTTAACTTTTAGAAGTGATTTATCAACTATGAAGCCAAATGATGTTGTTTCAGAACTGCCGAAAAGCCCGACAAATAATGCCAGCCCTGTCGATAATGCGCAGCAAGAACAACAACCGGGCTTAGATTTCGTACGTCAGGTGATTACTGATGATCTATCAACAGGTCGTACACAACAAGTCGTGACTCGTTTTCCACCAGAGCCAAATGGTTATCTGCATATCGGTCATGTTAAAGCGATTTGCTTGAATTTCGGTATTGCAGAAGAATATGAAGGCTTATGTAACTTACGTTTTGATGACACCAATCCTGATGCTGAAGAACAAGAATATGTCGACGGAATTGCCAACGATGTAAAATGGTTGGGCTTTGAATGGAATGGTGAACCACGTTATGCATCAAGCTATTTTGACCAATTGCATGCTTGGGCAATCCAGTTAATCAAACAAGGCGATGCTTATGTAGATTTGCAAAGCCCTGAAGAAATTAGAATTAACCGTGGTAATTTCGTAGAACCAGGTAAAAACTCACCTTACCGAGATACTTCTATTGAAGAGAATCTTGTTCGTTTTGAAAAAATGAATAATGGTGAATTTGCAGAAGGTGAAGCCGTATTGCGTGCCAAAATTGATATGGCTTCTCCGAATGTGCATATGCGTGATCCAATTTTATATCGTGTACTTCATTCCGAACATCATCAAACGGGTGATAAATGGAAAATGTATCCAATGTATGACTATGCGCATCCATTGTCAGATGCAATTGAAGGCATTACCCATTCATTGTGTACATTGGAGTTTCAAGACCACCGCCCATTCTACGATTGGATTGTTGAAAAGGTCCATTCAAAGGCTGTACCACGTCAGTATGAATCAAGTCGTTTAAATGTAGACTATACGATTACTTCTAAACGTAAATTGCGCAAATTGGTTGAAGGGAATTATGTCAGCGGTTGGGATGATCCCCGTATGCCAACGGTGGTCGGTATGCGCCGCCGTGGATTTACTCCTGAAGGTCTACGTGACTTCTGTAAGCGTGTAGGGGTATCTAAAACTGATGGTATTGTGGATGTGGCAATGCTTGAATTCTGCATTCGTCAATCACTTGAAAATACAGCAGCTCGAGGGATGGCTGTATTAAATCCATTAAAAGTGACATTAACCAACTTGCCGGCAGACATGGATTTAACCCATGCACGTCATCCAAATGTAGATATGGGTGATCGTGTTATTCCATTAACTTCTGAAATTTACATCGATCGTAAAGATTTTGAAGAGGTACCCCCTAAGGGCTTTAAACGTTTGGTTCCAGAAGGTGAAGTACGTTTACGTCATGCCTATGTGATCAAGTGTGACGAAGTGATTAAAGATGAAAACGGTGAGGTTGTTGAGCTGAAATGTTCAATAGACCCAGAAACTTTAGGTAAAAATCCTGAAGGACGCAAAGTAAAAGGGGTTATTCATTGGGTTTCAGCCACTCAAGGGATTCCGGCTGAAGTCCGTATTTATGATCGTTTATTTACTGAAGCTGCACCGGATGCCGATGATGATTTCTTGAAGTTTTTAAACCCTGAATCATTAAAAACCGTACAAGCAGTGGTTGAACCCGCTTTGGCTCAAGCCAAGCCGGAAGATCGTTTCCAGTTTGAACGAGAAGGTTATTTTGTTGCAGATCAGTATGATCATACGCTTGCAAAACCTGTGTTCAACCGTATCTTGGATTTAAAAGACAGTTTTAAACCGGGCAAATAATCTTTGCATTGAGCGCTAAATCAGTTTCGACTTTAAACCTAGCTTCGGCTAGGTTTTTTGATTACGAAATTGATTGAGCAATGATATCGAATAGCGATATATTAAGCGTACAAATAATAATCAGGATAAGCCAATGTCTTCCCAATTTGATTTTGTTACGGTTCATATCAAGCCTAATGTACATTATAAAGGGCGATCAATTAGTTATGTTATCGAATGTCAAGATGGTTCAAAAAAAACATTGGGTGTGATTTTACCTACTGAGAAACCGTTGATATTTGAAACACATGTTAGCGAAAAAATCGAAATTATTTCGGGGAAATGCTTTGTAAAAAGAGAGCAAAGTGAGGAAACGGAAGTGTACCATTCAGGTGAGTTTTTTACAGTCCCTGCAAATAGCCGATTCAGTATGCAATCGACAGAAGTGGTTGATTATATTTGTCATTTGGAGTAATCCCCATTCTTGAAATATGCATCATATCGATCAGATGCTTTGACAGCCCTATATTTTGAGAAAAATTTTAGTTAATCTGCTTGAATGAATGATCGCTGTTCAATTTAATGTTTTCGTCTTTGCAGAGGACATCCATCGTCCACCTGTTAAAAAATGCATACTTTAAACGATAACTTCTTGATCAATAAAATCAAGGCGATAAATATACTGTTTGATACTATAAAGCTTTTAATTGCATGTTTTACATCTAGAGTTTAAATAGATTTGTGTAGGCAATGCCTCACTTTTCAGAACAACATCCTTGTTGGATTGAATCATCAGTGGTTAATCATTAAGGCTTTAAATTTATTAACAAAAACTTGATACTGATTCTTATCTACGTATGCTATCAGTATGCTATTGTTCATCCAATCGTTATCCCTGTAAAAGAGTAATAAGAATGAATCCAACAATAGAAACACAAATGCTGATTCGTAAACCGGTATCCGAGGTTTTCAATGCATTTATTGATCCTGAAATAACCACTAAGTTTTGGTTTAACAGTGCGACCGGTCCATTAAAAGAAGGCAAAATTGTGCAGTGGAGTTGGGATAAATATCAAGTAAAATCAAAGGTCATGGTTTTTAATATTCTTGAAAATAAATTGATTCAAATTGCCTGGGGAGAACCTAAAACATCTGTGGATTTCATTTTTGAAGCATTGGGTGCCGAGCAAACCTATGTCACTATTCGTAATTATGATATCCCATTGCAGGGTGCTGAACTGATTAAATTTATTATAGATGCGACTGGTGGATTTACAACGGTGTTGGATGGTTTAAAAGCCTATTTGGAGCATGGTTTAGTTTTGAATTTGGTTGAAGATAAATTTCCACCATTTTAACGGTGTTGGCTTGTCCATTTCACCGATCAGTGCATTAAATGAACTACTTTTTGGTTTGTTGTTCTTTTAATGATAGATAAGTTGGGAGTTTGAGTTTGGACTGAGCTCTAAGTTTCATTTTGATATATAACACCAAAGCAAAACAGGTGGTGGCAACAGTTAAAAATAAGCCGTTCATATAGGTCATGATTGAACTGATATAACCAATTGTGGTTAAACGATTCATCATTTTCACCACTTGAGGGCTACTCTCAATCCCTGTAATTGCCCAACTGCAGAGATGCTCGCAGTTATTGATAATAAGGTGATAGTTGTTTTCATGCATACGTGAGCGCATACGGCGTACGACATGGCGACCCGAAAACTTGGGTTGCTCATAAAGACGTATGCGAATGGTTTTACCATGTGAGAATTTTTCCAGAGAGGTCATTTCTATCGGACGTTTTTTAAAGAAATGTGCAAAACCAGAATAATGAATCACGCGACCTCGTCCTGCATAAATGCCATGATGGCTATAGCCAAAATGTTTGACGATTAAATGTGTTCCAATCGGGTATTTCGTTATTTGTTTTGTCTGCATATGTCACTCAGTTCAAATAAATTGTACACATGTATTTAATTGAAAGGATAGAATGATTATAGCGATGCATGATGAATTTAATAGCCCTTAAAGTGCTAATTAAGTAAAAAATTACATTTAAAATGCAAAATAACATGCATTATGAATTTAAAAATTGAAAAGATGATTCGGAATTCAAGTTTATGCGTTTGAGATATTGGATCTACAACTTTCTGACCAGTATTGGATTGAGTACTTTTCCATTTCAGCTACATGCTGAGACAACTTATATCAAAATCAGTAAAGATCAGAAAGTGATAGCAGATGTGGTGCGGATTGATGATCTGAGTAAGCTACAGTTATTCCTCAAAGACCCACAGGCTCGACCCTATAAGAAATTCGCTGCGTTACAGAAGAACCTGAAGCAATGTAAGATCAGTTTTGCTATGAATGCAGGGATGTACCATGTCAATTTTACACCTGTCGGACTGTATATTGAGCAAAACAAACAACAGGTTGAATTAAATCAACAAAAGAACAAATTTGGTAACTTCTTTATGCAACCGAATGGGGTGGTGGCATGGAATGATCATCGAGTGGTAATTCAAACCACATCCCAGTATCAGAAGTCTAAGTTTAAAGCGCGCTTTGCAACACAATCTGGTCCGATGCTGGTCATCAATGGGCAGATTAATCCAATCTTTGTAAAAGACTCAGATTCATTGAAAGTTAGGAATGGCGTGGGGGTTAAAAATAATCAGCTCTATTTTGTGATTAGTCGTGGCAAAATTAATTTTTATGAATTTGCTGATATTTTTAAAACCCAGCTCAAGACTGATCAGGCTTTATATTTAGATGGAAGCATCTCAAGCGCATACATTCCACAAGTCAAAAGAAATGATCAAATATATGATCTAGGTCCTATGTTTGTTTATACAGAAGCAGAGCAGTGCCTTTAATCATGGACTAAAAAATGGTGGAAGAATATATGGATGTGGATCAAGGCACATCCATATACTGACGCTGATTAAATTATTTAACCATGCCAATAATTGATGATTGCGCTTTACATGCTTTGATTGCATCTTCTTTTGACAATTTTTTGATTTCTTCTTCAAAAGCCTTTTTCTGTTCTTTCAGTGAATCTTCAGGAATACCGCTCTGTTTTGCTAAATCTTCCATATGTTTCCAAGATTCTTCGCATTCCTTTGGCAAGCCACCACATGCCGTTAACGCTGTTGCTAAAGCAATCATTGCTGTTAAATTTAATAATTTCATATTATTACCCTTAAATTGAAAGTTGATTTTTATTCATATTGATCATTAAAGTTTTTAGCATTCACAAATGACGATGAAATGAATTTTTTCAATAAAAAAGACTTCATTCTTCAAATATATACGCCAGAATGAAGTCTACGCTAAAAAATAAGTTTAACCAAATCGTTGTTTTTAGAAACGATAGCCGATTTTTAGACCATAACCAATGGCATTGTTATTTCGATAGTCGCCTTGTTGTGCGATTTCAGAAGCACCCGGAACAGGAATATAATATGTTCCATCCTGCGCTGTTGCATCGCCAATCCATAGATATTTAACGCCTCCAGCAATAAAGTATTGTGTAGTCGGATTGTATTGCACACCAATGCCCAATCCCCACCCACCTTTGGTTGGATTTAACACAGAAGCAGGATTACCTGTACCAGAGTCCCATGATACATCCGCTGAAGCTGCCCATTTTTCAGTAAACTGATGTCCCAGACCGAGTGTTAAATTGTATTGGTCTTTTTGATAATCGTCGAGATTGAATCCTCCCGAATACAATCCTTGACTCAGTTCAGCCGTGGCGAGCTCGGTTAAGGCGCCGAATTGGGTAGGGCGAATTTTAAAATCTTTCCAGTTTACCCAACGTGCATTTAAATACGCAATTGTGTCTCTATAAACACCAGTTTGTAAGTCTATATTGACAGATTGAGGTGTATTGATTTCAGTCGCTTTATCTTCAGTGATCGCCAGTGATTCACCAAAAATCGTTTCTTGTGCATCAATTTTGTGTTTAATTTTAGAGCGGTAGGTTACAGCGGCTTTTAAGGCAATTTCGGGAATTTGAAAAGCTGCACCTGCCACCCATCCAGCAGCACTGTCCTGTTTGAATTTTGCGTCATAACCATTGAATACACTCATGGAATTGCCGCGTAAAGATACTGATCCCTTGACCGTCTGATAAACGCCACCACCATACAAATTAAAATGTGTATTTGGCTGAAAACCCAATAGCATCGTTATATTCTGTGTATCTACATTGGCTGAAGTACCTTTCATGGAAATTTCAGTATCAGAAAAAGTATTATTGCTACGTAAAGGATATTCAATGTCCGCACCATAGGGTTGATCGTAAATCACGCCAAATGAGAATTTTGGCGCAATTTGAAGTTTCAATGCTGCATTATAGTATTGGAATGATCGTGCCATATCGCCAGTACTCAGATCATTACTACCAGCATTGACCAAATCTGGACGATTCCTGACTTTACCGGAAACATCTGGATCAACTGCGGAAATGCTGACTTCAAAATAGTTTTTGTCTTCAAGAAATGCCAGTATGGATTGTCCGGATTGATCCATTGCAGCCGCCTGTGCATAAGCTGTCGAGAATAGGGTGAGTATACTGAGAAGAAGTGGCTGTGTTTTCATGCTGTTCGTTCCTTGAATGTTTTTGTTATTACGGTCATAAAATTAAAATAAAATGGAAACCATTAAGCTATCTTAAGTCATTAGTTTCACTGATTTTATTCAAACACTTTATAGGAAGAGTGAATCATTTTTGATCATGTGAAAAAAGGGGATGAGTGACCGATTAAGGGGGGATTAACGGACAAAGTAATCATGTTTTAACGATTATTTTAATTGAATTGTTTAAAGGATTGGCTTATTCAAATCATGCTTAAGCCTTCATTTTTATAAAAAATTCACGCATAACCAAAGTATTGTTTTTTAGATGATAAAAATAGATATCACAATGAAATCTCTCAGATTGATAGCTTATTGATTTAAAATTTATTAGTATTTAATCTGAATTATCTTATTTTAATGGAACTTACAGATTGCTATGAATTATAAAAGATCCTCTGTCATGGAAGAAAAAATGCAGCAGAATCGTGAGATGATTTTATTGTCAGCTCGCGAACTGGTGGCACAAGGAGGATTTAAAGACGCTCAAATTCAAGCAATCGCTGATCGAGCGGGTGTCTCAAGTGGTTTGGTTTACCGTTATTTTGAAAATAAAAATCAAGTACTGATTGAAGTTTTAAATGCTGCTATTCATATTGAAGTGAATATTTTGAATGATATTGCCCATACTGAATTAACTGCTGTTGAAAAATTGCATCGCGCAGTGACAACCTTTGTCAAAAGGGCGATGAATAGCCCGCGATTGTCATATTCCCTGTTGTTTGAACCTGTTGATCCACAATTCGAACTTGAGCGCTTTCAAAGCAAGCAATTGATTAAAGAAAGTATTATTAAAATTTTGACTGAAGGACGACACTCAGGTGAGTTTATATTTGAAGATTTAAATACCACCGCATTGTGTATCGTGGGAGCAATGACATTCGTCGTGATTGAACCCCTCAGTATTGCAAAAACAAAACGCTTCGATAAAACTTATAAAGAATATTTTGTTAAACAAATTGCAGATTTTTGTCTACAAGCCGTAAAAGTTAAACATAGTTAAACTCGAGTTCGTGCTGACCCTATCTTTAACTTCTTGACACAATGGTTTTGGTTGATTTTTGCTGAGTTTTTATCCAATCGCAGCATCAACCTGTGGCGAGTCTTACTTCTGATGAGGTGTAAGCTGCGAAACTCCGTAAGGCAATTATCTGCACAGCGCCATCATGTTTAGTGCAAAACTTGTCGACAGCCAAAAGTTAATCAGTAGCATAACAATATCTTAATAAAAGACCTTTTGGTTCGAAGAGATGTAGATGACATCTTTGGATATCATATTTCATCCTGAATTTTTATCGAACTCGTGTTACCTTAATTTCAGCGGGTTAATAATTCATCTATAAAATATCTTTTTTAAAACGTTGATTAGAAGGGGGGGGGAATTATGGCAAAGGATTTTAATGATCCAAGGGTGGTGGAAAGTTATGACGAGCATATCCGTAAATTAATCCCGGGTTATGAACTGTTTCATTTACAAGTCCATGCTTTGCTACAGACTTATGTACCTTCACAAGCCGATATTCTGGTAGTGGGATGCGGTACAGGGTATGAATTACAGTATTTGGCAGAGAAATTTCCACTTTGGAGATTTACTGCAATTGATCCTGCTCCAAATATGATTGAAAAAGCCAAACAGCATATTGACGATTCAGGGTTATCTTCTCGAATTGAATGTATCGTGGGGGATAGCTCAATACTGCAAAATATCACCACAACTTTTGATGCAGCCTTGGCAATTTTGGTCTCGCATTTTGTTCCTGTTGAAAGCAAACTAGTTTTTTTTAAAGATATTGCAAATAGCCTAAGCCATACAGGGATATGTTTAAGTGTAGAATTGACTCAATTTGAAAATAAACATGATTTGGACGCTTTAAAAACCTTGACCCTAGATTCAGGATTACATGAAAAGCAAATACAGGTCATGGCAGATCGCATTACTGATGATTTTGCTTTGGTGAGCGCAGAAAACATGACGGATCTTTACCGAAATGCTGGTTTTAGTTTCGTTAAAACTTTCGCACAAGTATCGAATTATTATGGTTTTATTGGATTCAAGTCTTCAATACGTTGATAAACTTTATATTATTAAATTTTAATTATATTTGTAGTCTACGATATCTATACTGGGGGATCAAAACCACTGTTTTTGAGTTAATCCCCGTATAGATTGATTCAAATTTACATGACTGTTATTTATCCTTTACGTCTTTTTCAGCCTCTTTCACCACATTGACATCATATAAATGTGCAAGTGCTGAAAGTAAGCGAATTTTAGGATCAGCCTTTGAAATGGTGATATTATGCTCTGCATCTATATCAATCAGTTTTTCAGCACTGAAATATTCCAGAATACATTCAATTTGGGTATCCACTTGAGTTTCATCCCATTTTAAGAAAAATGCTTTATGGATTGACGGATATTGTTCAATCACCTGTGAAAATAATTCAGATTTTGTAATTTTAAAATGCTGTTGCTCGGTATTTTGTTTTAATACTTTGGCAATCAGAGCAGGCAGAATAAAAGTGTGCAGGATGTTATTACTAAAATATTTCAGTAAACCGACCTGAAGATCACTGACTTTTACCCAGCGTTCATTGTCATGTTCAATCAACTCAACTTGTTTGAGTTTCATGGCATATTGAATGATTTCTTTGTTGGAGAGTTCCGTTATTTGCATACGCTCATCATAGTGATGGTGTTTCAATAAATTGCGGAATTGTTCCAAACGAACTAAAACTTCACGTTCAGCTAAGGCATGTGTAGGCGCATTTAACAATACCAGAGAAATCAAACTGATTGGATTGATCACCACAGCTTTGTTGATATTTTCCAAAATGTCGATTGCAACATCGTTTACACTGGCTTTGACACTGTCAGGGATCTCATCATGCAATCCGACATGTTGCGGTGCTTGATTTTTTAGCAGAATATCTTCAAGAAAAACAGGTTCACCCAAATTAACATGTACCACACCAAATACTTTTTCAATTTTTTGAATAGACTTTAATAAACCAAATAAGGATTCAGCCTGTTTCTTTTGACCGCCCAATTCCTTGATGTATGAACTGCCTTCAATGAGCTTTTCATAGCCGAAATAAGTTGGGATAAAAGCGATCGGTTTACTGTTTCCTCGTAGGTAACTTTGGATTGTCATTGCTAACATGCCTTTTTTAGGCGGTAATAATAATCCAGTACGGGAGCGCCCACCTTCAATGAAGTATTCCATCGGTGTGTTACGATTCAACATACTGTAGATATATTCTTTGAAAACAGCCGTGTATAGTGCATTGCCATTGAAACTACGGCGAATGAAGTAGGCACCTGCACCACGCATCAGTTGCCCAACCACAGGCATGTTCAGGTTAATGCCTGCCGCAATATGTGGAACCATCAGCCCACGGTTATAAATCACATAAGACAGTAATAAATAGTCAATGTGGCTACGGTGGCATGGGGTATAGACAATCTCGTAATCTTTGGCGAGTTCACGCACTGTATCAAAGTTATGTACTTCGATTCCATCATATAATTGGGTCCAAAGTTTGGTTAATGCAATCTCAGCAAAACGCAGCGTCGAGTAGGAAAAATCAGAAACGATTTCATCTAAATACTGATGTGCCAGATTTTCAGCTTCATTGATACTGATTTTTTTATGAATACTTTCATTAAGAATGGCTTCTTTTATCGCTTCAGTGGTCATCAATTTATTAATCACATTACGACGATCTGAAATATCAGGACCCAGAATAGCTTCTTTATAGCCATTAAACTGTTTATTCAGCTCAGTAACCACATAATGAGCAGGCGAGAAATTCGGTGTAAGTTCGATGGCTGAATTGATCAATTGACGCAGAGAAATTGCTTGATGGAACTCGATGTAATTGTCACGGCCATAAAGCGTGATGTTGAGCGCTTGTTTGATACCTGTCGGTTTTGCCCAAGCATCTGCCATCAGTGCTTTATACCAACTGTCCTCATTTTCAGGGGCACGTCCCCATAAAATCGTCGTCGGGATCAGCAATACATCCTGTTCAGGATGTTTCAATAAAAACTCAACCAGACGAATGATTTTATCTGGGTAATATGCCGATGCATTACTTTTTGTTGGCTCTAAAGTTATAAAAGAATCATCTTCTTGATAGTCGGAAGAAAGTTGAAGAGGTGCGAATGCAGGACTAAGCTTTCTTTTTTCAGTTTCATTATCAATCAAGACTTTATTTGATGTTGAATCATCTTGAATCACATAGCAAATTGGAAAATGTGCTGTATCTGGATCATTGATTGTATTTTCAAGTGTTTGTGTATCACCCAGAACTTGTGGGCTGACAATTTTATTTAAGATTTTTTTTGTAAATTGACGGTAAAATTTTTGATAAGCACTGCTTGCCATAATCTTCTCTTCAGATGAGTTATAGGGTTATTATGCTTGAAATAATATACAAATATATACTTTGATTTGCTGACAATTCAGTCAAATACATTGCATAAAAACTAAACTTATGATTTATATAAGTAAACTGTTTGATTGTTGCTATAATTAAATTCAGTTACTGAATATCAAAGTGTCATGCCACAGCATTGTGATAGATTGATATAAACTCATTTAAATTCAAGGAAAGACCATGTCTACAGATCCAAATTTCCCCAACACAGAAAATCGAGGTATCGCAGTATATGCCAACAATGCTGAATCCATTGGCAATACACCGTTAATTCGTATCAATCGTCTGATTACAGGTGGAGCAACTGTTTTAGCAAAAACAGAAAGCCGTAATCCTGCATTTTCTGTCAAAGACCGCATTGGTGCAGCATTGATTGCTGATGCAGAAGCCAAGGGACTTTTAAAAAAAGGCATGCACATTGTTGAACCAACCAGTGGCAATACCGGGATTGCACTGGCATTTGTAGCAGCAGCAAAAGGTTATGAAATCACGTTAACCATGCCTGCCAGCATGAGTATTGAGCGTCGTAAAGTATTAAAAGCCTTAGGTGCGAATTTAATTTTAACTGAGCCTGCAAAAGGGATGAAAGGTGCAGTCGAAGAAGCCGTGCGTTTAGCTACAGAGCAACCAGAAAAATATTACTTACCGCAACAGTTTGAAAATCCAGCCAATCCTAAAATCCATGAAACAACTACAGGTCCCGAGATTTGGGCAGCCACCGCAGGTAAAGTTGATATTCTTGTGGCTGGTGTCGGTACTGGCGGAACGATTTCAGGAATCTCCAGTTATTTTGAAAATGTCAAAAATCAAGCGATTCACTCAGTTGCGGTTGAACCTGCTGACTCTCCAATCATTGGACAAATCAAGCGCGGTGAAACCTTAACCCCTGGTCCACATAAAATACAGGGTATCGGCGCAAACTTTATTCCTAAAAATTTAAACCTAGATTTGGTCGATGAAGTGATTGCTATTGAAAACCAAGTTGCCATTGATTTTGCACGCAAAAGTGCAACTCAGGAAGGTATTTTTGTGGGGATTTCCAGTGGCGCGGCATTAGCAGCAGCGGCACAATTGGCAGCTCGTCCTGAAAATGCAGGAAAAACAATTGTGGTGATTTTACCTGATGCGGGCGAACGCTATTTGTCTTCAGTGCTATTTGAAGATATTTCTGCAGATTAAGTTCTCCTAAGTTGAATCGTATACCGCTGCTGTTCTAGGTTGCATCGACTATAAATTAAGCCCTCTCAAGCATGACAAAGAGAGGGCTTAATTTGTTGATAGATAAATTTTACTGTTAGATTTCTACAAGGAAGATTTTAACTGTTTTTCATGCTGCTTCACTTGTTTGGCATATCTTTTCCCTTGGCGTTTCATCTTACGGTTTGTTTCGTAATTTGTCGGTCCCACATTGTAATAAGCCAATGCTTTTTTCCAGCTTCCTGCAGATTGGTTGTATTTTGCTAAAATCATGGTTCCACATCGCACATTGGTATATTCATCGAATAAATCTCCAGGGCATGCTTGTTGCCAGAAACGTGGCATTATCTGTGTTAAACCAACTGCACCTGATGGAGAAGTGACATAACTGCGGTAACTGGATTCCTGGCGAATTGTAGCTGCAATCAGTAATGGATCGACATTATATTGATCTGCACTTTGTACAATAAAAGGTGAGACTCTATTTGCAATATCTGGGGAAACTGAATAAGCCTTCTGTATGCCTGTCGAAAGTTTGGCTGCGCGTTTTTGCACAGAGCCGCCGCCTAAAGAAGAGCATGCTGTGATTGCAAGGGTTACACAAATTGTAGAAATTATTTTTAACTGATACTGAAAATTCAAAACAAAACCAATAACTGCGAATCCGAGATTGTTCAAGATGTTAAGTGTCGAATGTTGAGCTGTCAATCTGACAACCTCTGTAGATTTATTCTTGATTTGTATCTCCGTCTTTGAATGGTCTATTATTTAACCATAATTGTTCTAAAGGCAGTTTGTTTCAGCAATAACGTTTTTTTAAGAAGAATTTATCGAAGCGATTGAAAAATATAAAATGATACAAAAGTCAGATTAAAAAAGCATAAGCTCATATTTTTCTCGAAATGATTGTAAAAGCGCAGCATCTTGTTATATCAAAGATTATTGAGAAATCAGATCATTTATAATTCATGAATTGTCATGGTAATTTCATATTTTGATCATAAAAGTTTCAAAAACATAGCGGAAAATCGGGGAGCTTTCTCTACATTGGTGTAATTGCTATGAATCAGGATATTTTTTCACCGCTTTACACATCACTGCAAACATCACAGGTACAGCTGTTGCCATTGCAGGCAGAACATGCACTGGCATTGATGGATGTATGTAAGGATGGAAAGTTATGGGAGTTGGACTATACCTCGGTACCACACTACTCGCAGATGCAGACATATATCGCAAAAGCCCTTGAGCAAAAATCACAAGGTTTACGTGTTCCATTTGTGGTTTTCGATCAACATACACAGCGAATTGTCGGTACAACCAGTTTTAGAGATTTTCTCTGGGATGTACGTCGTGTTGAAATTGGTTATACATGGTATGGCGAGTCTGTACAACGTAGTCATATCAATACCAGTTGTAAATTTCTGCTCCTTCAGTACGCTTTTGAAACTTTACACGCCAATTCAGTTGCATTACGTACGGATATTCGCAATTTCAAAAGCCAAAAAGCAATCGAACGATTGGGCGCCCAGCGTGATGGGATTTTGCGTCAGGATGCCTTAAGAAAAGATGGATCAGTACGTGATACAGTCATGTATAGTATTTTAAAAGAAGAATGGCTGGAAGTGAAACAGCATTTGACTCAATTATTATCTCGTTAAGTGATTGATAATTTTTATTTTTTGATTGACATGAATGCTGATTAATTTTTCTGTCTAGCTGCAATCGATATGTAAGCCATGTTGTCGGCAATGGATGCATTGAAACAGATAGCCTGTGAAATCACCTTCGATCATGAGGTGATCACGTATTAGCTGTGATAGATAGCCATTTTCTTCGATATCGGCTTTAACTTCATTCCAATCGGTTTGAGCATTTCAATATCAGCATAAGCGATAAACTGACGTGGCGCATTGCAATGCACGAGCCAAACTTCTTGTTGCCAACGATGACAACTTGGTGTTCATCTACAGATCTCATCTAAAAATTCAGGATTGATTTTTGGAAATGCATCATTTGGATTTGAAGACACTCCTTCAATGCTGCAGTAATCATTGTATTCTCCAGCATATTTCTGTGCTGCTGCGCCGTTGGCAATACATCATGGACAGATATAGTCGGGTTCATCTACGCTATAGAAAGAACCTATGTACTTTAAATCACGTTGTTGATTGCAAATCGAACACCTACCGATTTGTTTTTCAAATAGATCAAGTCTGTATGCATTGGGATGATATTTAAATTGAGGGTAATCCATATTTTTTTAATTCTTTTCTCTAAATGTTTTTACCGACCTAAGACTAGCAATAAAATTCTACACGAAAACTTTCGATTAGTTCAGGTGGTACCCGTGTTGTCTGTCCATTGGTCCGCATAAATAATTCGCCTTTATAATATAAAGGACGATCGGACTTATTACACTTGAACACCAGTACTGTTTTTCCCTGGATCTGTATTTCTTCCAATGTCGTGTAAATATTTGAGATTTTATTGCTTTCATGTGCAAGCTTGTCTATCAAACTTCTTTTCATTAAATCAAGTGAATCATTAAAATGTTCGGCAAGTTCTTGTTCAACTCCCACTATTTTTAGATCGTCTGCTACACCAATAAATACATAACCATTTCGTGTATTCATAAAGGCAAAACAGGCTTTGACCCATTTATCAGATTTACGATTGGTCAGTAAATCTGTGGTACGTTCTTTAAATTCAACCCTTTGATTTTCACCAAGCTGTATCAAGTTCAAATAGAAGTCGGAATGAGCATTCTGTTGGTAATTTTTTAGAGTGTTTTTAATTTTTTCCAGTGATTTGTAGGCAGTTACAGTTTCGAGATTATGAATGTCCTGCCACTGATAAATAAGTTTGGTTTTCAACTCAGTGAGCACTTTGGGATCTGCAATATATTCGAAACTTGCACTAAGCTGCTGTAAAATTTCTCTATAAATCTCATGACTTGAAACAGGAATGGAAATTTTATTAAAAGTATCTCTGATTTTTTCCAATTTTTTATGCACTTCAAACGGGTCTTGATAAAAACTTAAATATTTTAATTCATTTAAAATGTGTTCATACGGGCGATGAAAGGAGCTTGGAAAAAGTTGTTTGGGCGGGATATGAATATATTTTTCAATCTGTTGAAAATAATGTCTAAGTGTTGGATATTTTAAAGCTTGATAAATGTTGATTTCAAACTTATCAGAAAAGGGGGTAGTGGTGTAAGCTTGAAAAAATAGTAAAGTTTGGATCTCTTTGTATTTATTGGGGTAATCATGCCAATGAGTTTCTAGAAACTCATTAAAATTCTTAAACTTATTGGTGATATACATGTTCAAATCCATAGCAACACCTTTTATCCTCTATCATTTGGTGTTCGGTATTTACAACAAATATGTCATCAGACTATTTATATATACTTATATATAAGTGAAATAGGGCAGGAAATAAAGTGTAATGATTTAAATCGTATATTTAAAGTTGTTAGAAAATATAACAAATATTTCAATTTGATGAATAAACACTGAGTGCGGTGTTGGATATTTAAGGGGCGATTTTTGGTATAGCCAAACTTGGATTCACAATAAATGACTCTAAACGAGCTTTTAAGGATGTTGCCCGCTCAGGTACATAAGGAAGAGCAACTTCTGCTAGTTTTTTCACGAGTTCTAAATTACCAGCTGCGCCTGAGACATAGCATAAAGTACACATTTCACTTGGATGTACGGGTTTTTGGATTGCCAAAGTTACTTTTTTGATGAAATCTTCAGGCCATTGCGCCATTTCTCCAAAAAAAAGCTGACTCTGACGATCCCATTCAGAAACTAAAAATTCAACCATTTGTGCTGCATCTTGCGCTGACTGTGTATATGACCAATCACTGTCATAATCATTCATCAAGCCTGAAAGAATTGAACCACGCCACGCGCAATCATAATCACGCATTTTCTCAATCTCTAAACCTTTGCCGGTACAGCCCATTACATATTCACCCAATGAAATGAGATGTATGCCTAGATTAATTTGAAAGCAATGCCTTTTTTTGAAATGCTGAATATCTACAATTCGAATCACTTCACCATCCACTTGCCAAAATACATCAGCTTTTTGGGTAAAACCCTGTGCTTTTAAAAGCGGATAGAATTGGGTGCGTAACTGTTTGGAAATAAATTTTTTATCCATATCGAATATCACCCAATTTGAGTCGAACGGGTCAGAAAATGCTAACTTTGGACAACATAACCAAATAAACCCACTAGGCTTCCATTTGCGGTCAAGCCTAATGCCAGTCTAGGTAAGACACAACCTGTAATCACTGTTCCATGAGGATAGTCTTTGCGATCGATCTGTTCCAACTGCATTGCGTCACCAATACGGATAAAGGCAGAATCAATAAAATCATTCTGCTGAGTAAACCATTCTTTCATTTTTTTCCAAGGTTCAAAGTAGCTTGGTGGCGATTCTTCACCATCTTGTTCAACTTCTTTCCACCACAAGGTTTTTGACGTCATTGGTTCTACAGTAATTGTTGCAAGTGGAAAAATGGTGTTGGCGAATGACTGATAAATCAATTCAGGGGTAATCTTTTTAACAGGGACTTTTTGCTGATGCACAATATAGAAAGGGTGAAAATAATCACCGGAATTTGATCCCATGCCCACTTCTACATTTGCCATAATCTTGGCGATTTCGGAACTGAGATTTTGGCATAATCCCAATTCATTTTGATCAATCGTGTGATTTGGGCTTGCTGGATATTTTGTAATTGTTCCATCATTATAGACTTGGGTAAAACGCGAAAGAATATTGTTTGGCCATTCATCGTGGTCTGAACCAACATCATGGTTCTGCATGCATGGTGATAATACCGTTAATTTCTCAGGATCGAGTGCAAGTGCCATATTCATTATTTTTTCCCGATCATATTTTAATTGCTAATCATAGAGACGATATATCCCGCTAAAACGCTCACAACCTTTTTGTTGTGTAGAAACAGATAAAATTGCTTTTTGAAAGTTTAAAGTGTATTTACAGTCATGTTCATTGTCTAAGATTTCATTCTTTTTTTCTGGAGTCGTGTAAGCCAACAATGAAATTGTTTGGGCTTCTTTACGGTTGTTCGGATTTCGGTATGCAATGCCCTCTACTTTAATACGATCCTTGCTCAACTGATGGATTTGTAAATGAATCGGCTGTTCTGCAATTTTACCATGTTGGTATTTAATAAAGTGCTGAGTGAGGCTTTGATTCATGGATGTGTAAAAATTTAAATCTTCAAGACGAATATCGAACTGCTGTTTGAAACAATCTGAAGTTTTACATTGGCGTAAACGGTTAAGCCAAAGATGGTGGGTATCATTTATCAAACGTACTGGTGCATCTGTGACTAGATAGGTGGTGAGGTAACTTTCATTGAGTTGTTCACGAAGTTCTTTGTATTGTGGACTACACAGTTTCTTGAATAAAGCAGCGTCTTGATGTTTACAGTCTACAGGGAGTGCATAAACAGCAGACGTGCTGATACAGCTCAAAATGAGACCAGACAAGAGCGTTTTAATTTGATTAAATTCTGTATTCAACAGCATGATCGCTTATACTTTCACAATGTTTGCATACGTACTATAGCGAAAGAGAAAGTACGAATACAAGATTTTTAAAACTTAAAAACTGCATAAAGGGAGTTGAAAATGAGCGTACCGATTCGTATAGGGCAAGGAATGGATGTGCACGCCTTTGAAGAAGGTAACTTTGTCACTTTGGCAGGTATTCAAATTCCTCATTCTCATGGCTTAAAAGCACATTCAGATGGTGATGTTGTGTTGCATGCGCTGTGTGATGCTTTATTAGGGGCATTGGCGTTGGGTGATATTGGTCAGCATTTTCCTGATACAGATCCTGAATTTAAAGGTGCTGATAGTCGTAAACTATTAAAACATGTCTATCAGTTAGTTTTAGATCGTGGCTATGTGTTGAACAATGCGGATATTACAGTGGCTTGTGAACGTCCAAAATTAGCCAAGCATAATTTGGAAATGCGCCAGAGTATTGCAGATGTACTGGATGTTGAAATCACGCAGATTAGCATTAAAGCAACCACGACAGAAAAGTTAGGTTTTACAGGACGTCAGGAAGGAATATTGTCAACAGCAACAGTTTTGATTTCACATCAAACCCATATATAAGACATCATAAGTGAATTCAGATGATTTTCTTTTAATGAGGATTTAAATACGGTAAGGGGGCAGGTATTCGGTATCTGCTCTTTTAAGCTAGATATAGCGACAGCAATCCTTTCAGAGTGAATTCAACAGAATTATTCTCTATTTGCATATAACATGTGGCGATAAAGATTGAGCAAATGACTGGTTTGTAACAGTTTAACGTTCAAAAGATAAAAATATAAAGTGCAAGATATGTGTAATTGGAGCGACTTTTTGAATTTTAGGTACAAAAAAAGCCCTGTAAAGGGCTCTTTTTACATGCATAAATTAGTTAGCTAAAGCTTTAACTTGTGCATTTAAACGGCTCTTATGACGAGCAGCTTTGTTTTTATGGATGATACCTTTATCAGCCATACGGTCAATTACTGGAACCGCAGCTTTATAAGCTTCAGTTGCAGCAGCATATTCACCAGTAGCGATTGCAGCGATTGTGCGTTTGATATAAGTACGTACCATAGAACGCAAGCTTGCGTTGTGTTTGCGTGCTTTAACGTTTTGACGAGCACGTTTTTTTGCTTGAGCAGAGTTTGCCACTCGTGCACTCCTTGATTAGATTGGTCTGGGCGGGCTGAAATCACATCTGAAAACCAACATCAGAGGATTATCACCAGCCCGTAAACAAGTGCCATATTGTGATTAAACAGGTCGGCAAAGTCAAGTCTTGACATGCTTTGACAACATTTTTGTTGAAGAAAAATTTGAAATAAAACGTTAGATTAGTAGTAAATCAAGGAGATTGTTTAAAAAATGACTAATTCGATAAAAAATGCGATTGTGATTGGAGCAACAGGTTTAGTCGGTCAATGTTTAATTGAGCAACTCAATTCATTGACAGAATGCGAAAAAATTACGGTGGTTGTTCGCCGTCAAAATCCTGAATTTAATCTATACAAAAAAGTTGAGCAATTTGTTTTGGAGGATTTTCTGTTATTAAATGATCAAGATGTAAGTGGCTATAGCCATGCATTTAGCTGCTTGGGGACGACCATTAAAAAAGCGGGTTCCAAAGAAGCTTTTTACAATATTGATTTTGAAATTAATGCCCATTTTGCAGATTTATTTGAAACAACAGAAACACATTTGATTTTAGTCAGTGCTATGGGCGCGAACGCGAATGCGCCAATTTTTTATAACAGAGTTAAGGGTGAGCTTGAGACCTATATTCAACAGCTAGATTTATATCGTTTTTCAATCATTCGTCCATCTTTGTTGTTGGGTGACAGAAATGAAAAGCGTTTTTTTGAGGATATTTCACAAAAGCTTTATAGAAAATTTTCACATTTAGTCCCCAACTCCTTTAAATATAAGCCAGTGACAGCACAGCAAGTGGCTCATACTATGGTCGAGGCTGCACAAACGCAAACTCATAAAGTTGAAATTTATGATAATTTACATATACAGAATGCCTAATTAGGGAGAAATAACGTGACAACAGTACCTTTTGTAACCTGTGATTTACTCGATGACAATCCAGATAAAGAAATTCAAACGCTGATCCCTTCATTAGATGGCAAATTCTTTAAAAGCTATGGGGCACGCAAAAGTTTTGGTGGTCAAATCGTGACAGTGAAGTGTTTTGAAGATAACTCTCGTGTAAAAGAGCTATTGGCGACAGAGGGTGCTGGTAAAGTCCTGGTTGTGGATGGTGGGGCATCCATGCGCTGTGCATTAATGGGCGATATGATTGCTGAATCTGCTGTAAAACATCATTGGAATGGTGTCATTATTTATGGCTGTGTTCGTGATGTGGACGCGCTTGCTGAACTTGATCTGGGTGTACATGCATTGGCTTCAATTCCACAAAAAAGTCATCGTAAAGGCATAGGCGAAGTCGATATTCCTCTATATTTTGGCAATGTAAGCTTTAATTCTGGTGATTATGTTTATGCAGACAACAACGGAATTGTGGTTTCAAAAGAAAAACTAGTGGATTTATAGGCACTTTATAAAAATGTAGAGTGACTGCTCGAGGGTAGCAAAATGGTACATCATCAAATTAAAGTCGTACAAGCATTGGCTTCAACGCTGACTGGAGGAGGACGAGGGGTTACTGGAACAGCATTTCCCAATCAACCTGAAAAGTCCTTAAAGCTTTATGAGTTTGAAGGTTGTCCATTTTGCCGCCGTGTCAGAGAAGTGATGACTACATTAAATCTGGATTACGAAGTTTATCCATGTCCTAAAGGGGGAACCAAATACCGTAAGATTGTCAAAGAAAATGGTGGAAAATTACGTTTTCCTTATTTTGTTGATGAAAACACTGGAACAGCCATGTATGAATCAGTGGCGATTATTGATTATTTATTCAAGCATTATGGAAAAAGCGGTAAAACACCAAAAAAATATGCACATTATCCCCGATATCCAGTGATTGCTTTGGCGGGAACAGTGATCAATGGCGCACGTGGCGTATGGGTAAACCCAAAAATTATTGATCGAGCTGCACCTGAAAAGCTGTTAAATTTATGGGGCTTTGAAGCAAGTCCATATACAAGAATTGTGCGTTGCGTATTAACAGAACTGGAAATTCCATTTGTATTTCATAATGTCGCTAAAGAGTGTTGGCAAGATCAGGGTCCTGCGGCTTTACGTTTAAAACCGGGTAAATATGTACCCCTCAAGGGTGGAAAGCGTGAAAAAATTGTTCCTGTGATGGGACGTGTCAAGCAAGATATTCAAGTGCCGTATTTGGAGGACCCAAATACGGGAGCAAAACTGTTTGAATCAGAATCTATCGTCAATTATCTGCAAAAACAGTATGGCTAATTCAAATATATCAAAGCGCCTTTTCTAAGGTGCTTTGTACAAAGAGATCAATGTGGGTATAGCTGAAAATTATATTGAATATAAAAATCATGTCAGTGCATTGGAAAATGATGCTCACTATAAAAAGCAGGTTTTGAGAATTCAACAGATTGTTTACCAGCGTCAGTTGGTATCCTGTATGAATGATTCAACATGGATCAAGCTTCTTGACGCCATAAACGGTTTAGATTTTCCACCAGCTTTTATGGCTAAACTGCTAAAAGATCCAATTGATCAACACGCTGAAACACAGTTCTTAAATACCGTTCCGTGGTACTTTGGTGATTGGCAACCCTTTTATCAGGAAGGCATACCGATTTTTATCAGTATTGAGTATTTGATCGTAAAACCGATGTTAATTGAACATCAAGGACGTTTAATTGCTGCCAAAATTTTAGATCAGACGGATCGATTTCGAAATGTGTTAAAGCGTTTGAATGTGATGTATCAGGAATATGAACCCAATGGCGGTTTTAAGATTTATGGGTACAGATAGGAAAACATTATTTATGGATAAGTCTCTTATCTCCTAAGTGTGTTGATTATGTATTTTAAAATATACCGAATCAGGATTTTGTTGCCGCTTAAACGATCGATACTAGAGAAAATTATTATAATTACGCGGATAAAACTTAAGCTTAAAAACAGTCTATGTTAGATTGTAACCAATAAAATATACTTGAGAACTGGAATGACTTTAACTCGAATTCAACCTGTGATAAATCGCCCAGGAGAAAATGCCTTATTTATTGTATTAGGTTTAAAACAAGGGACTGAAGTTGTCGATACGGTGATTGATTTCGCAGCTAACTTTTCTGCATTCACACGCAGTTTGAGCAACCGTTATCCTGATGAACAATTCAGTGCTGTATTGGGCTTTGGTGCACGTGCTTGGGATTGTTTATTTCCAAATCAACCTAAGCCACAAGAATTAGAGACATTTAAAGAAATACAAGGACCTAAATATACCGCAGTATCAACTGATGGCGATTTGTTCTTCCATATCCGCGCAAATCGCCAAGCCTTATGCTTTGAACTGGCAGACATCATCAATACTCAATTAAAAGAGGTGAGTTATCCGATTGATGAAGTGAATGGTTTTCGATATTTCGACGGTCGTGCGATTATTGGCTTTGTGGATGGTACTGAGAATCCTGAAACGGAAATTGCTGCAGAATATGCTTTAGTGGGTGATGAAGACCCCCTATTTAAAGGTGGCAGTTATGCCTTCATTCAAAAATATATGCACGATATGGATAAGTGGCGTGAGTTAAGTGATGAAGAACAAGAAAAAGTGATTGGACGGAAAAAGTTTAATGACGTTGAATTGGGAGATGATGTCAAGCCGAAAACGGCACACAATGTGGTTAGTAAAGCACATGATGATCAAGGCAATGAATTAAAAATCATGCGTGCCAATATGCCTTTTTCCAATCCATCAAAGAACGAATATGGTACTTTCTTTATTGGCTACGCCCGTAAGTTTAGTGTCACGCGTCAAATGTTGGAGCATATGTTTCAAGGAGATGATGAAGGAAACTTAGATCGTCTGCTTGATTTTAGTACGGCTGTGACAGGAACATTATTCTTCGTGCCTACTGTAGATTTCTTGGATAACCTGGGTGATGAATAAATCATCAGGTTGTATGAGCGATAAAAGGGCGTAAAAACGTCCTTTTTACAGCGATGTTTAGCTTAATTTGTTAAGATATGGTCTTCTATTGTTTACTGGTTGAGTTTTAAACATGTTGACGAAGATAGCCGCTTTATTTAAAAACAATAAAAACTCAGCTGAACAAGCTTTTTTACAGCAACATCACATTCAAATTGATGCTGAAAACGGTTTTGTGGTTGATGGCATTGTTGTAAATGTGGAGCTGGCTGAAAGACTCGAATACTTTTCTAACCGTAAACTGAATAATTTTGATGATTTGCAGACATTGTTTTATAAAGCAATCTTGATCAATGAAAAGATTGATTTAGAAATTGCCTCTGGTCGTTATGTAACGAGATTAGGCAATACCGAAGAAAACTTAAAGCAGTTTAAAGAGATTGTTCGGAAACTAAACGATTACTATAAAGAGTTTAAGAGAGAAAAATAGATTATGGTCGGGATATTGAAATTTTATCTTGATTTTTAAGTTAAGATTGAGCGGGCATAAGGCATAGACTCCGCAAGCAAACGAAAGAGAATAGCGGAACTATTTTCAGGTTCCATAACGTAGGCTGAGATAATTTTAGCCACAATCGTGAGCCAGAGCAAAGCGTGGCTTTGTTTGCGGCACAAGGCGTAGGGGGAACAAGCGTATTGTTGCAGCTTCGCATGATCTTGCGAAAACAGTGTCTATCCTTATTTGGAATGACTAAATTGCATGTTTCGCGTCTAGTATCGTCTAAAAAACATGCCTTGCCCAAACGACCAATTATCAACAGACCCTATACGAATAGGAAAGATAGACCATGTTAACTGCAAAAAATTGGGCTGAGATCGTTGAACAAGCTGGTGAGTTTATTGAATTTTTAAAAGGTGATAATTTTTTCAGTCAGCCTTATACAACAGATAGAGATTATTGTGTCATCACCGATGTTGATCTGGCGATGAATTTTTCAACGGACAGGAGTTGGGATAAATTTACAGATTGGGAAACAGTCGTTGATTCACAGTTTCCTGAAGATTTTGATTGGCAATTGAACTCAAGAATTAACTATCAATTACAGCAAAACAATTATTACGACTTGTTCACAAAAAATTTAAATGGATTACTTGAAAAGTGGACAACATTTGATGGTCAAGCAATCGCAGAAGAATTAATCATGCATGATATTGCTTATATTTTGAATTGTTATGCAAATCGCTATTTCCCACCTATATGGCAAGAGATTTTACAGGTTTATTATGCAGGTGGTTTACCTTGTGGCTGGAATGGATTTTATCCTGATGGAAAAATGGTCGTGTTTAGTCATCAATCGAATAAATTGAACAAATAAAATCACTGAACTCAACAAAGTCATCATGTTAAACTATGGCTTATGTCTTTTAGACCCGATATAAACATGTTTAAACAAGAAATCTCTGACCTTAATTTAAAACAATTGAAAGCAGGCGAAAAGCGTTGGATTGGTACAATGCTTGGTTCTTCTGCTGCCTTACTCTTTAAGGAAATAACGGAGAAGTCTGAACAACTTTTTGTGCTGGTTGCGCGCAATAATCAACACTTGACGCAACTTGAAAGTGAACTTGAATTTTACGGTGTTAAGCCCATAATTTTTCCAGACTGGGAAATCTTGCCATATGACCGTTTATCACCACATCAAGATATAGTGTCTGAACGACTGTCTATTCTTGCCAATATGCCACAGAAAGGTATTTTGTTGGTATCGGCAACAACATTGGCACAGCGGGTTGCACCAACCTCATGGATTTTAGGTGAACATTTTGATATTAAGATTGGTCAGAAGTTTGATTTAGAACAACAAAAATTAAAACTGGTTCAAGCAGGTTATCATTTGGTTGATACGGTTTATGACCACGGTGAATTTGCAGTACGGGGCAGTATCATGGATATCTATGCGTCTGGGCAAAATGCACCGATCCGCATAGATTTGTTTGATGATGAAATCGACAGTTTAAAATTCTTTGATCCTGAGACTCAAAGAACAACAACAAAACTTGAGCATTTCACTGTATTACCGGCTAAAGAGTTTCCTTTAAAAGAAGCGCGTTCAATATTCAGAGATCGCTACGCTGAAAGTTTTCCAACGGCGAATCCCAAGAAAAATCCAATTTATCAAGACGTATTAGAGGGAATTGCATCGCCGGGATTGGACTTTTATTTTCCTTTATTTTTTACCCAAGCTGCGATGCAGACACAAAGCTGTTTGACATCGTACTTACCCGGCAATGCAATTGTCATTACAGATAAGTATATTGAGGAAGGTTTAACCCAATTTTGGGCAGATGTCATGCGCCGTTATGAAGATAGACGGCACAATATTGATCAACCACTACTGCCACCTGAAGAAGTTTTTATAAAACCCAATCAGTTGTTTGAACATTTAAACCAGTTTGCAAGAATCATTGCATCTACAGAACAGATCGAATTAAAAACAGGTTGTATTAATCTATCTGTCGAAATACCCCCAAAATTACCTGTCGACCCAAAGCAAGAACAACCTTTTAAGGTCGTCAAGCAATATGTTGATGATGCCAATCATCCTGTGCTATTGGTGGCAGAGAGTGCTGGACGTCGTGAAACTTTGAAAGACGCCCTAAGAGCGAGTCTGGGGGAAATCCCTGTTGTTGAGAATTTTCAAATTTTCCAGCAATCGAATTTCTCCGTTGCGATCACAAACGCGCCTTTAGACCGTGGTTTGGTCATTTGTGATGAATTGTCGGTAATTTCTGAAAATCAGCTTTATGAACATCGGGTTGTACAGCGTCGTCGTAAGCGTCAACAGGAAGTTTCCGAAGAGTTTTTAATTCGAAGTTTAACTGAACTGAATATCGGTGCACCCGTGGTTCATATCGACCATGGTGTTGGTCGTTATGCTGGTTTGGTTACATTGAATATTGACGATCAGGATTATGAGTTTTTACAACTCAACTATGCCGACGATGCAAAAGTTTATGTACCTGTGACCAATCTGCATCTCATCAGTCGTTTTAGTGGAGGTGATCCAGACTTAGCACCTTTGCACAAACTTGGAACGGATGCATGGAACAAAGCAAAACGAAAAGCACTCGAACAGATTCACGATGTTGCTGCTGAATTATTGCATATTCAAGCACGACGCCAATCAAAACCGGGTATCAGTTTTGAATTGGATCAAAGTACATATATGCAGTTTTCCAGTGGCTTTGCCTATGAGGAAACGCTAGATCAAGCCAATGCAATCGAAGCGACACTATATGATATGCAACAAGCCAAACCGATGGATCGTTTAGTGTGTGGTGATGTAGGGTTTGGTAAAACAGAAGTTGCAATGCGAGCAGCTTTTGTGGCTGTTCAGAACAATCGACAAGTGGCGGTTCTTGTACCTACCACATTGTTGGCACAACAGCATTATGAGTCTTTTAAAGATCGTTTTGCTGATTGGCCGATCCGTGTTGAAGTGCTCTCTCGTTTTGGAACAAGTAAAAGTCATGTCAAAATAATTGAGGACTTGGTTGAGGGTAAAGTTGATATCGTCATTGGAACTCACAAAATCCTTCAAGAAAATGTGCAGTTTAAAAACTTAGGCTTGATGATTGTTGATGAAGAGCATCGTTTTGGTGTAAGGGATAAAGAACGCATCAAAGCCATGCGTGCTGATGTGGATATGCTGACGCTGACGGCTACCCCGATTCCACGAACGCTGAATATGGCATTTGGGGGGATGCGTGATCTTTCGATTATTGCAACACCACCGGCACGTCGTTTAGCTGTTAAAACTTTTGTGAATGAGCAAACCAACGAGACCATGAAAGAAGCGATTTTACGTGAATTGCTTCGTGGTGGGCAGGTTTACATCCTGCATAATGAAGTCGAGACCATTGAACGAGCTGCGGAGAATATTCGTCAACTGGTTCCTGAAGCAAGGGTAGCTGTTGCACACGGTCAAATGCGCGAACGTGAACTAGAACAGGTCATGCAGCAGTTTTACCACAAAGAATACAATGTTCTGGTGTGTTCAACGATTATTGAAACGGGAATTGATGTCCCGAATGCCAATACGATTATCATTGAGCGTGCAGACAAGCTGGGGCTTGCGCAATTGCATCAACTGCGTGGACGTGTCGGGCGTTCGCATCATCAAGCGTATGCATATTTGATGGTCCCTTCGCTGAAAGGGCTAAAAGGTGATGCAGAAAAGCGTTTAGATGCAATTTCAAGAGCATCGAATCTTGGTGCAGGTTTTATGTTGGCAACTGAAGATTTGGAAATACGGGGTGCCGGTGAGTTACTGGGTGAACAGCAAAGTGGTTCAATGAATGCCATTGGTTATAGTTTATATATGGAAATGCTGGCTAAAGCGACCAAAGCCATTCAACAGGGTAAAACGCCAAATTTTGATACTCCGCTTTCGCTCACCTCGGAAATTACTTTACACATGCCTGCATTGATTCCTGATGAATACCTGGGTGATGTACATCAGCGTCTTATGTTCTACAAACGGATCAGCAATACAGATACAGCAGATAAATTAGACAATATTCGGATGGAGCTGATCGATCGTTTTGGTGTGCCGCCACAACCCGTCAAGCAGTTATTTAGCGTGCATCAAATTCGTATCAAGGCAGAGCAGTTGGAAATCACCAAGATCGATATTGGTGCACATGGTGGTGTGATTGAATTTTCACCTGATACACCAGTGCAAGCGATCAGTATCATTCAATTGATGCAAAAACATCCGACCTGGTTCCGTATGGAGGGGGGCCAACGCCTGAAAGTAATGGTCATGTTGGAAGAATACGAGAAGCGGATTCAGTTTGTGCAAGATTTATTGAATAATTTGCTTGCTGAATTAAAGCGTTAATTTATCAATATGTTGAAGATGGGTAATCTTTATTCAGTACTGAGAAAAAATCATGAAATTTTTTCAGAGAAGCTCTTGAAAAAAAACAATGATTCTTTAAAGTGTAATTGTGATCAGGTTCAAAACAAACTGTGTTTATTTGTACCGAAACACGAGATAACCAATATTCACACGAAAACCGATGTGTTAGTATTAGCCATCCTTTTAATTTTGCGTCATTTATAAAGATATGTTTAGTTTGCATCCACAACTTGCTCAAGATACTTTTTTTGTAGGCGATTTCCCGCTTTCAACATGTCGTTTAATGAATGATATGCAATTTCCGTGGTTAATTCTTATCCCACGCGTACCTGGTATCACTGAATTATATGAATTGAGTCAAGCTGACCAAGAACAGTTTTTGCGCGAGTCAAGTTGGTTGTCTAGTCAACTGTCACGTGTTTTCCGTGCTGACAAGATGAATGTGGCTGCATTGGGCAATATGGTTCCACAATTACATTTTCACCATGTGGTGCGTTATCAAAATGATGTAGCTTGGCCTAAGCCTGTATTTGGCTTGCAGGCGGTTCCATACACCAATGAAGTGCTAGCACATATGCGTCAGACATTGATGTTGGCATTGCGTGGTCAAGGTGATATGCCGTTTGATTGGCGTATGGACTAAGTTTTTAAAACAGCACAAGGGAAGTGTTTAATAAAATGACATCCGAGGTAAAATATTTTGCCATTTGAACGTATGTTAGATAAAGAGCCTAAGCAATTTGAAATATTCCAGCGTTTTATGGGATATTTGATTATTGCACTGCTTGTTATCATTTATTATTTTACTTCTCCTGTTGCTAACTATCAGTTCTATGTTCCTTTTTTCATTGGTTTTATTTTTTTAGCCAGCCCCAAATTTTCTCGCTGGCTGGAATACTCTTACGGTTCAAAAATCCGTAAAAATATCTATTTTTTAGTGGATGTTATTGTTGTTTCGACAGCACTGGCTGCAGTACATTTGAGTTTGGTGGTTTCTTTTGTACTGTTGTTTGCACTGATCTATACTGCCATCAACAGTAAAATTTCTTTCATGATGGCGTCTTTAGCTATTCTGATCGCTTTTATTGTTTTCTATACCAACATTATCTTCATTTTCGGCTTCTACGATTATTTCCAGCAAACCAGTCCCGAACTTTCAGTGCTGTCTTTTATTGGCATTATTCTGTTCGTTAATATCGGCAATTATTACCAAAATCGCCGTATTAAAAGTGTGGAAATCAAAAAAAACACCTATTTCAATGAAATGAACCGCTATATCGAGTTGTCAAATCAACTCAGCCGATATGCACCATTGCAACTTTGGCAAGCGATCATGCGTGGGGACACTGAAGCAAAAATTGAATATAAACGTAAAAAAATCACAGTTTTCTTTTCGGATATCCAAGGTTTTACGGAATTATCGGAAACATTGATTCCAGATGATTTGGCATTTGTTCTAAATGATTATCTGAGCCATATGACTGAAATTGCAAAGCAATATGGTGCAACCATTGATAAATTTATGGGCGATGCAATTCTGATTTTCTTTGGTGATCCAGATTCACAAGGTGTGGAGCAGGATGCAAAAAACTGCATCGATATGGCAATTGCCATGCGACAGCAAATGAAGTTTCTGCGTGAACGCTGGGTGAAAATGGGATATGCGCCATTACATATCCGCATGGGTGTGAGTACAGGCTATTGCCACGTTGGGAATTATGGTGCTGTACATCGTATGGCCTATACGATTGTTGGTCGCGATGCAAATTTGGCTGCACGTTTGCAATATGCTGCGGATATTGATGAAATTCTTGTTTCAGATGAAACTTATAAATTGATTAAAAATGATTATCTCTGTGCGCCTAAATCACCTATTGAATTAAAAGGTATTCAAGGTAAGGTGAGAACTTGGCAGGTCATGGAGAAATACTCCGCCAGTAAAAATGAAAATCAGCAATGGTTTGACTATGAATATAAAGGCTTTCATTTGGTGCTCAATTTAGAGGAAGTGCAAAATTTTGAGTATCCAGAACTGGTTGAAGTACTTGAAAAAATGGTTGACCGTATTAAAGTTCAGCAACGACTGACCAATGCTCAGGGTGTTGCAAGATTAAATGCTGAAGATGAAATTCGCTAAAGCTAAGCGGCTTTAAAAATTTTAGCTGATAGATCCAAGTCAGCGATTAGGGTTCAAGACTGACCAATGAATTAAAAAACCACTCAATTGAGTGGTTTTTTAATTTTTTAATTCGGCACTTTTATGAACTATTTAGTGATTTTCTGAAGCATGGTTAATGGTGTATTTAGGAATTTCTACTTCCATATCTTCATCCGTGATTTTAACTTGGCATGAAAGTCGTGAGTCAGGCTCTAATCCCCATGCGCGATCAAGTAAATCTGCTTCAATATCATCCATTTCTTCAAGTGCATCAAAGCCTTTGCGTACAATAACATGACATGTAGTACATGCCTTAGACATATCACAGGCATGCTCAATTTTAATACCATTGCTTAATAAACTTTGGCAAAGATTGGCATTTGGTTCAACTTCAAACTCAGCACCATTTGGACAAATTGTTGCATGAGGTAGTACTTTAATACGTGGCATAGTCTTTACCTTATAAATTAGTTTGAGTTTGACCAGTCATCAAGTTTAGTGCCTTTGAGCGCATGATCAATATGCTGATTCATACGTTCTGCAGCAAAAGCATCACTGTGGATTTTTAACTGCTCAACAGCATGTTCAATAGATTTTATATCGTCTGTTTCAAGTTGTGCTGTCAACTGTTCAGCTGCAAGATTCAATCCTTGCAGTTGTTCAGGACTGAGTAATTTGCTATCCACTTTCAGGGCTTGTTCTAAGGCCTCGAGTTCACGGCGAGCTTCAACCTTTGTTTCATTCAAATGACGTAAATGCTTGTCTTCTTCAGCGAACTTATAACCATCAAGTAAAAGACGTTCTGTGTCTGCTTCCGAAAGACCATAAGAGGGCTTGATGTCAATCTTTGCATGGACCCCTGAAGTGGTTTCTTTTGCAGACACGGAAAGTAACCCATCTGCATCGACCTGAAAGGTCACTTCAATGCGTGCCTGACCCGCTGTCATAGGTGGAATGCCATGTAGTACAAAGCGCCCTAAACTACGGCAATGCTCAACCAAATCACGTTCACCTTGCACAACATGAATCAACATGGCGGTTTGACCATCTTGATAGGTGGTGAATTCTTGACGGCGTGCTACAGGAATCGCTGTATTGCGAGAAATTAAGCGCTCTACCAATCCACCCATGGTTTCTAAACCAAGTGAAAGAGGAGTCACATCAAGCAGTAATGAGCCATCCTTTGAGTTGCCAATCAGTTGATTTGCAGTGATGGATGCTCCGATCGCTACGACTTCATCAGGATTGATTGTGCAGAGAGGTTCTTGGTTGAATACTTCACGAACTGCTTTTTGAACAGCATAAGAACGAGTAGAACCACCCACAAGTACCACATTTTGAATATCATCCAGTGTAAGCTTTGCATCGCGCATGACACGTTTGCATACGCTTATTGTTTTATCGAGTGCTACCTGAATAATCTGTTCAAAGCTTGTACGGTCTAATGTGAGATGGTGTGTCAACACTTTAATATCAACAGATTCAGCATCACTCAATGCTTCTTTAGCTTTGCGAGCAGAAACAATGAAATGTGCATATTCTGCATCGTCCAGAGTATCAATGTTAAGTTGCTTTTTTGCCCATTTTACAATCAAACGGTCTAAATCATCACCACCCAGTGCAGTATGGCCGCCCGTGGCTAAAACTTCAAAAACACCTTGTGAGAAACGTAGGATCGAAACGTCAAAAGTACCGCCACCTAAATCGTAGATAACATAATTGCGATCTGTTGCAAGGTTGGTGTCTTGATCTAAACCATAGGCTACAGCTGCTGCAGTAGGTTCATTCAATAAGCGTAATACATTCAGCCCGGCCAACTCAGCGGCATCGCGTGTTGCCTGACGTTGCGCTTCATCGAAATAGGCGGGCACAGTAATAACGGCGCCATTTACAGGATTACTCAGGCTTTTTTCAGCACGGTCTTTTAATTGCTTTAAAATTTCAGCCGAGATTTCTACAGGCGTTTTTCGACCTTGTGCCGTTTCAAAAGTAGGCATTTCATTGTCTGCACCTGTTAAAGTATGTGGGTGCTGAAATTTAATATCTGCTTTAGAACGTCCCATAAAACGTTTTACTGAGACAATGGTATTTTTGGGATCGGTCGTAATGAACGGTTTTGCTGCATCACCGTATTCTGTTGAATTTTTAGAATAATGTACGATGGATGGAAGTAACACACGACCTTGTTCATCATTCAGCACTTTGGCTTTACCTGATAATACCGTCGCAACCAAGGAATGTGTTGTACCTAAATCTATTCCAATGGCAATACGGTGTTCGTGTGGCGCACTTGATTGTCCTGGTTCAGCAATTTGCAAGAGTGCCATTTGTTACATCCTTAAAATAAAAGCTAAAAACAAATTCATGTTCAACATGTAGTTAAAATTAAAAGTTAGAAATCATCATCCAAGCTAAAATCTTCATCATCAAGAAGTTGATCTTCAGCTTTGTCTATGTCATTCATTACTTTTTGGAAAAAACGCAATTTCCGTACAGTATCACGTGCTTCAGCCCAGTCTTCTTCAGCAAAATCAATTTTGAATTCACGAACTAAGCCATCGATCCATTGTTGCACTTCTTTTTTTAGAGAATGCAGTTGATCTGTATTTGTTGCTTCATCGAGTTGCTCACGAATTTCTAGAGCAGATTGCAAAAATTCAAAATCATTAATTGATTGATCTAAATGATGATCTTGTTTTTTGAGTGAAAGTAAATATGCGGCACGGCTATCTACATGTGATAGGGCTTTATATGCTTGATTAATCTCACTCGATTTAATTAAAGCTTTGTCTTTATCATCCGCTTTATCAGGATGATACTGCTGCTGCAAGTTTAAGAAATTAGCTTTTAATGTTGCTAAATCAATATCGAGTGCTTCAGGGAGATCGAACAACTCAAAATGACTCATGGGAGATACTCATCCACGATGTTTTGCTAGAAAACAGGGTAATTAAATATGATTAAAACAGTGCAAGACACTGTTTTAACATGAAAAAAGTGCAGGGCGATTATACAGTGAAAGATTCACCACAACCACATTCACCTTTTTTATTGGGGTTATTGAACTCGAAACCTTCATTGAGACCATTTTTTACATAGTCCATTTCCATGCCATCGAGATATACCAAGCTTTTAGGGTCTACAAAAACTTTAACACCAAACTGTTCAAAGATTTGATCATGTTCGTCGATATCATCAACAAACTCAAGTACATAAGCCAAACCAGAACAGCCTGAAGTTTTCACACCAAGACGAATACCTTCACCCTTACCGCGATTCTTTAAGTAATTGCTGATATGAGTTGCAGCATTTTCAGTTAAATTGATCATGAAAACTCCATTAAAAAATTATCTGTAAAAACTTAAGCAACAAATATTAAGCTTTAGTTTTCTTGCTACGGTAATCTTCAACAGCAGCTTTGATTGCATCTTCTGCAAGTACAGAGCAGTGCACTTTTACAGGAGGAAGAGCAAGTTCAGTTGCGATATCAATATTCTTAATCGCTTGCGCTTCGTCTAAGGTTTTTCCCTTTAACCACTCGGTTACTAATGAGCTGGATGCAATTGCAGAGCCACAACCATAGGTCTTAAAGCGTGCTTCTTCGATTACACCATTGTCATTTACTTGGATCTGTAAACGCATTACATCGCCACATGCAGGTGCGCCGACCATACCTGTACCAACATTTTCTGCATTTTTATCCAAAACACCAACATTACGAGGATTTTCGTAATGATCAATTACTTTTTCACTATAAGCCATGATGCTTCTCCAAACCTCGGGGTCAGCGTTAATAATATGTATTGCTACAATCTAATATGGTGGCATTTCACTGATTTTCAATGAAATGCCGTGTTTGATTTTAGAAACTTAGTGTTCAGCCCATTCAACTGAATTTAAGTCGATACCTTCTTTATACATGTCCCAAAGCGGAGAAAGTTCACGCAATTTCTCAACAGCGGCTTTGGTAATTTTAATCACATGATCGATATCTTCTTCAGTCGTATAATGTCCGAAGCTGAAGCGAATTGAGCTATGCGCCAATTCATCAGAAAGACCAAGTGCGCGAAGTACATAAGAAGGTTCAAGTGTTGCAGATGTACATGCTGAACCGGATGAAACTGCAACATCTTTGAGAGCCATCATTAATGATTCACCTTCAACGAAGTTGAAACTTACGTTTAAGTAGTTTGCAACATTATATTCAGGATGACCATTTAAGAACACTTGTTCTAAATCTTGTAAACCATTCCAAAGCTTGTCACGAAGTACACGTAGACGCGCTTGTTCTGCATGCAGGGTTTTACCTGCGAGTTCAAATGCTTCACCCATACCCACAATTTGGTGAGTAGCGAGTGTGCCTGAACGCATACCACGCTCATGACCGCCACCATGAATCTGTGCTTTTAAACGTACACGAGGACTACGACGTACAAATAATGCACCGATGCCTTTAGGCCCATAAACTTTATGGCCAGAGAAGCTCATCAAGTCAACTTTCATGGTTGAAAGATCAATTTCAACTTTACCCGCAGCTTGTGCAGCATCTACATGGAAGTAAGTCTTGTTGGCACGAGTAAGTTCACCAATCGCAGCAACATCCGTAACTGTACCGATTTCATTATTGACCATCATCAATGAAACAAGAATTGTGTCTGGACGAAGTGCAGCTTGGACCATTTCTGGAGTAATTAAACCTGTTCTAGGTTCTGGTTCAAGATAAGTAATCTCAAAACCTTCTTCTTCCAATTCACGGCAGGTATCTAAAATTGCTTTGTGTTCAATTTTACTGGTAATGATATGCTTGCCTTTAGAACCATAAAATTGAGCAATACCTTTCAACGCAAGGTTATCAGATTCAGTCGCACCTGATGTCCATACGATTTCTCGTGGGTCAGCTTTAACTAAATTTGCGACTTGTTCACGTGCATATTCAACTTTTTCTTCAGCTTGCCATCCATAAGCATGAGAACGAGAAGCTGCATTTCCGAAGGTACCATCAAAGGTTAAACACTCCATCATGCGTTCTGCTACTTGAGGATCAACAGGCGTAGTTGCTGCATAATCAAGATAAATCGGACGTTTCATGTCAAATACCTGTAACCGATAAAAGGGCTGAATCATGGGGTGCTGAATTTTGGCGAACCGCAACGGTTTGTACATTGTCGCGAGCGACTAAGTCGGCAAGGGTGATTTTAGCTAAATAATCGGCAATATGGAGAGAGAGTTCTTGCCATAAATCGTGAGTCAAACACATTGCACCATTTTGACAATTGCCTTTATGATCACAACGAGTTGCATCCACAGTTTCATTTACAGCTTCAATAATTTCTAAGACAGTAATTTCTTCAGCATGACGCGCTAAGTGATAGCCACCATTCGCGCCTCGAACACTTGAAACTAAGCCATGACGCTTTAATTTAGCGAACAATTGTTCAAGATAAGCGACAGAGATCGTTTGGCGGGCTGCAATTTCTGCAAGCGTAATCGTTTGTTCAGTAGGCTGCAATGCTAGGTCGAGTAGTGCAGTCACTGCATAGCGACCGCGAGTAGTTAGGCGCATGATTCGATACACATGTTTTAGACTAGATGTATGAATTTTATGAATCCTGACTAAATTAGTCAAGTATTTTTAAGCTTAATTCTGACTAAATTAGTCAGAATTATTGATTATTATTATAAGAATAAAATCACATAAAATATTTTACATGAATATTTGCCATAAATTATACATGATTAGTGCCATAAATAGAAAGCCTAATACACCTAAAGCCGTATATAAACGCTGTTGATTTTGCTGCAGACGGCGAACACGATTTTGATATTGTTTTACCTCAACTTGAAGGGTATTGATCTTTGAGCGTTGCTGATCGATTTTTTCAAGCAAGGGAGCAATACGTTTTTTTGATGCACGTGTCTGATTGTCATCAGCTGGATGAGTTAACCATTGCTTCCAATCTGACAAGAGTTTAGGTGCTGTCAAATGAATCACCAGATCACGAAACTGATCTTTAATAACGTCACTGCCTTCTAAACGCATTTTTTTCATACTGCGGCGATTGGCAAAAACGAAAATTTGAACCAAATCAATTAATGTACTACTAACAGAAAGGTCTACAGGTTTTTCTGGGGCTTGCAAGTCAAACAAAATGCCGCGATCGGTAAATTGAATATAGAAGTCAAAATAAGGAATGTAACTATTTATCTTAATGGTCATTTGCTGTTCGACAAATTTTTTTGCTTGTAAACGAACAACACGATCATGTTTTAATACAAAAGAATAAATGGTTTCCAAGATAATCATGACAATGTTTAGCAACAAACGAGAGTGACCTTGCTTTTGTTGCGATTCATTCATAAAACATTCCTATAACAAATTGAGAATCCGATCTCTAAAATAACGTTGAAACAACTTTATCTGTGATGTGAAACACATTATTTCAACAATCATATAAAAAAAATATTTAAATGACCATTGTTGAATTGGCAAGTGTTCCTTAACATTAAACAATTACTTTGCTTTTGTAGAACAGTTTAGCAAAAGGTTCAATAGTTTTATTTGATATTATAGATATATTTTCTACATAATTTGGTCATATGGGCCATTAAAAGCTGGAGTTTTGGGCAAATGGAGCAGGATATGAAAAAAAGCAATAAAGAACAATTCGGTCTGCAGGAAGACCAAAATGAACAGCATTTATCACATACAAAATCGAGAAATCATAAAAAATCAGCACTAGATTTTAGAAAATATACAAAACAGATTTGGTTGGCAGGGCTGGGTGCCTTTTCGCGTGCAGAAGAAGAAGGCAATAAATTATTTGACTCTTTAGTCAAAGTTGGAGAGGAACTTGAATCAAAAACGGTTGAAGTCACTGATCAAACGGTAAATAAAGTGTCGGAGAAAACCAAAGAATCTGTCACGGAAACCAAAGATAAAGTAGAAAAGCTTCTTGATCATGGTGTAAATCACTCGCTTAATCGAATAGGTCTCGTCACGGCAAAGGATCTTCAACACCTTGAGAGCTTGATTATGCAGTTACACCATAAGGTGGATGCATTGGCGGATGAGAATCAAAACTTACGTGAGCAATTGCTCAAAAAATGAAATAATCGGGGTGAATCAAAAAAAAAACTCATTTTTAGTCGTAATTTTTGAGAAAAGCGTGTTTGGAGTCTTGCGTTTTCCCCCAAAGCATTGCTATAAAGTCGTCATGGCCTTTGATCTACAGCCTTGGAACTTAAACAAACGAAATAAGAGGACGTAATCTTCATGAATAAATCAGAATTAATCGATGCGATTGCAGAAAAAGGGGGATTGTCAAAGTCTGATGCAGGTAAAGCATTAGATGCGACTATTGCTTCAATTGGTGAAGCGCTTAAAAAAGGCGACACGGTTACTTTAGTAGGCTTTGGTACTTTTAGTGTTAAAGACCGCGCTGCACGTACTGGTCGTAACCCTAAAACTGGTGAAGAGCTTCAGATTAAAGCAAGCAAAGTACCTAGCTTTAAAGCTGGTAAAGGCTTAAAAGACTCAGTAGCTTAATCTGAGCTTATCGAAAGCGCGCCCATGTGGCGCGTTTTTTATGAAATAAAATTAAATTATCAGTGATTGCTCGTTCATTCATCTTACAATTTCAGTTAGAATCCTTACGAAATATAATATTGGAATACTCATGGAATCGTTTCGCACTCTCATAAGGGGCTGGTTTGGTAAAGTTCTCCTTGTGTTATTTTTAGCGCCATTTGCGGTGGTCGGTATTGAAGGTTATTTCAGTGGTGGGCAAAAAGCAGATGTGGCTAAAACTGTTAATGGTCAAGATATTTCTAAAAAAGAGTTAGAAACGGTCACCAAAAGCTATACGGATCAGTTATTGGCAAACCCTGCAGTTCATGGGGACGAGTCATTGTTAAACAAAGAATTTATTGCAAATAAAGCACTGGATTATCTGATCAGCCAAAGTCTTTTGAGACAACAAGCAGATAAACTGGGTGTGACTTTGAGTGATGCTCAAATTGAACAGAAAATTGCGCAAATTCCTGCTTTTCAGGAAAATGGTAAATTTTCGAATAATTTGTATGCAAATTATTTACGTTCACAAGGCTTAACCAGTCAGGCATTTATTCAAAATATTCGTCAGGATTTTGCGTTGAGTATTCTGAGTTCAACGATTTCAGATAATGCATTGATTAGTCAGTTGGATATTCAACAGATCGCAAATTTGCAATCTGAACAACGTGAATTATTTTTATCGAGTGTGAAACTAGATGATTATAAAGCTAACGTTAAAGTGACGAACCAAGAAATTGCAGATTATTACAACAAGCATCTAAATAAATTTAAACAGGTTGCTGCTGTAGATGTGGATTATGTTGTGTTGAGTCCTGCAACATTGACCCAACCAAATGCAGCCGTGTCTGATGCAGAGTTGAATCAAGCATATGCGCAATTTGTAGAGAAATATAAGCAAAATTTAAAACATGATGTAAAGCACATTCTGATTACAACGGATTCACGTACTCCTGAACAAGCTGCAACTTTGGCAAATGAGGTCTATGCAAAAATTCAGGCAGGTATGACTTTTGCTCAAGCGGCTGCACAATACTCTGAAGATCCGGATTCTAAAGTAAAAGGTGGTGCGCTCGCAGCCTATACGCCTGGTGTGTTCGGAGCTGATTTTGACAAAGCTGTTGCCTCGACTGCGAATGGTCAAGTGGCGAAACCTGTAAAAACAGATTTTGGCTATCATATTATTGAAGTCAATACACCTACGGGAACAATTCCATCATTGGAAAGTAAAAAGGTAGAATTAACAGCTGAAGTGTTGAAAAACAAATCTGCAAATTACTTCTCAGATACTGTAAACAGCTTAAATGACCAAGTTGTGAATAGCGATTCGCTTGATGTGGTAGCACAAGCTGTGAAGACAGTACAGGTTCAGTCAGCGAAGAATGTAAATTTAGCCACCAACAATCCTGTTTTGGCAGATCCTGCGGTTAAAACCAAATTATTTGCCGAGGATGTTAAAAACGGCAATACAACAGCTTCTGGTAATATACAAATGGCCAATGGTGATGTGGTGTGGATCAAGGTCCGTAAATACTATCCAGCGGGCACCCAACCTTTAGCTCAGGCTACAGCACGTGTGAAAGCACAGTTGATTGAACAGAAAGCATTTGATGCTGCACATGCAAAATTGAATGCAATGATTGAAGATTTCAAAAAGTTACCTGCACAAGCAGTGACTGCGAAATACCAATCTAATTTTGTACATGCAGGAACATTCACGCGTTCACAAGGGCTTAAACGCGAAATTGAGCGTGCTGCATTCAGTCTGCCTGTACCCAAAGCGGGTATGTGGTCTGTGACTACAGCCAAGTTACCTGATGAATTGGTCGTTGTAGCAGTTGCCAATGTGAAAAAAGCAGATATTGCTCAAATGAATCCGGCTGAAGTACAACAGTTGACTCAGATGTACCAAAAATTCCGTGGTGAACAATTACTTGATGATTATTCTCGTTATTTGAAATCACAAGCCAAGATTAAATAATTGTGAAATTTAGCAAATAAAAAAGCGCTTCGGCGCTTTTTTATTTGCTTGTGTGTTTTGCCCTGAACTTGTGTAGTTATGGTTAAAGCTGATTACGGTATTGACTTGGGCTTAGTTCAAATTGCTTTTTAAATGCTTGGCTGAATGCGGTTTCAGAAGAATAGCCTACTTGATGGGCAATTTGCTGAATGGAGAGTTGACCTTGTTTAAGCAGTTGGCTGGCCAGACGTAAACGGTGTTGCTGTAAATATGCCAGCGGTGTCTCGCCAATAATCTGATTGAATAGGCTGGCAAATTTTGAGCGAGACATACAACAGGTTTCAGCTAAACTTTCTACGGTCCAGTTATGTTCGGGGCGACTATGGATGGCTGCTAAGGCATTTGATAATTCAGGATGAATCAATGCATTCAACCAGTTATTGTGGTCTTGCATTTGTTCAATGAAATCTCGCACGGATTCAATCATTAAAATGCTCACCACATGATCCATGATCTTGTTTTTGCCTGCGACAGTTCTACGCGTTTCAGCAGATACAAAATACAGCCCGATTTTAAGCCACTCAGGCGCTTCATCACTCAATGCATTTTGAATGTGTAGGAAGGGAGGGAGTGCATTGATTAATGGACGTGCCATAATCGCATTCATATGGCATCGTACAGTCAGTATCAAAGTTTTTTCTGAACTACCCTGACCAAATTCGATGGCATCCTGTCTGAGTCCATCAAACAAAGGTTCAATATTTAAGTTTTCAATCAGTTGGGTATTTGGCTGGTTTTTAACGGTATGGGCTAATCCTGCGGGAATTAAAAACATATCACCCGTGTGTAAAGTGACATGCATTGAAGGGGAAAATTCTAAATAAGCATCGCCATACAAGACAATATGTGCAATGACCGCATCTTGTTTTGGGCTCTGGAATGACCAGTCGCCTTGCGCTTGCAGATAAATATATTCTGAATGGTTGAGATGAATATCATCAAAAATTTTACTTAAAGCATCCATAATTATGGTTTAAATTTCCTATTTTCAAATAATAAAAAGCTGTGATGTAATTAAAACATGTGCGTAAAGGACAATCCCTGTGTTGAAGATGCCAAAGACTTTTTCATAGGTTTTATGGACGCTTGCAACTGTCTTTCAAGTGATCTTTATTTAAATATATAGATAAGTAGAAAGATAGGGAAGATACAGCCATGAATGCACCAGTTCAATTGACTGAACAGCAATTGCTAGAAATAAAACCGAAATCAGGTTTGGCACTTGATAAGAAGCGTTATCTTTGGATGATTAGTCCATCACTGCCAGTGATTGGCTTGGGTATTTTGGCGGGCTATCATGTTGCACCTAAGCCACTTAAAAAAGTTTTTGCATTGGGTGGTCCGATTGTATTACATGTGATTATTCCAGCTATTGACTCTTTAATTGGTAAAGACCAAAACAATCCAACGGCTGAAGATGTCAAATTACTCGAACAAGATCCTTATTATTCTCGATTAGTTAAATCTTTTATCCCTATTCAATATGCAGCAAATGTGTATGCTTGCTATTTGGTTGGCCGTAAGCAAACTTCATTGCTTGATAAGATACTCTTGGGTATTTCAATGGGTGCGATTAACGGGATTGCCATCAATACGGCGCATGAACTCAGTCATAAACATGATCGTATGGATCATATTTTGTCACATTTGGCTTTAGTTCCTTCCGGATATAATCATTTCCGTATTGAACATCCTTATGGACACCATAAGCGTGCTGCAACTCCAGAAGATCCAGCTTCTTCACAGATGGGTGAGACTTTTTATGAGTTTTTACCACGTACAGTCATCGGATCATTTAAATCCGCAATCGAAATTGAAACCAACCGCCTTAAACGCAAAGGGCTTGGGTTTTGGTGTAAAGACAATGAGTTGTTGCAAGGCTGGAGCATGACTGCGGCATTCCATTCATCAATGGTGGGATTATTTGGTCAAGGTATATTGCCATATTTGGCTACGCAGTCCGCATATAGTATTGGTTTATTTGAGATCATTAACTACATCGAACACTATGGTTTATTGCGTCAAAAGGATGAAAAAGGTAAATATGAACGTACCATGCCAGAACACAGCTGGAATAATAATAATATTGTGACGAATTTGTTCTTGTATCAGTTACAGCGTCATTCAGATCATCATGCTTATCCTACACGCCCATTCCAGGCATTACGTCATTTTGATGAAGCCCCTGAGTTACCAAGTGGTTATGCGAGTATGTTGTTGCCGGCGATGATTCCATCATGGTGGTTCAAGATCATGGATAAACGTGTATTTGACCATTATAAGGGCGATTTGAGCAAAGCCAATATTTATCCAAAACGTCGTGCTAAGATCTTTAAAAAATTTGGTGTAATTGACAAATTGTTCAATAAGTAAATATACATATGCAATAAAAGTCCAATACTGGGCTTTTACTGCGTTTAAAGCTTTGCTCAATCAAGCGCTTTTTAATATTGAACAACATGTAATCTTTTGAATTCGTCATGCAATGAATTACATCTTCATCGGAAGACAATTGATCATTTAAGCAGATTGTACGCCTTATAAAGTGTTGATCGGTTAGATAAAATTTTATTCATTAAAGTAACACCAGATAAAAAATTCTCTTTAAAAATACTATCTTTCTTGTCGTGTTTCTTCCATAGTATAAATAAGTAATTTTAGATGCTAATAGGTTATTTGGACGTTTATATGAAATGGGAAGAAGTAGGCAATCAACCTTGTTCAATTGCGCGCACGTTGTCAGTTTTAGGTGATCGTTGGACGATGCTTATTCTTCGTAATGCATTTATGGGAATGCGTCGTTTCGATGATTTTCAAGCAAATTTAGGTGTCACTCGTCATGTACTCGCGGAGCGTTTAAAACGTTTGGTTGAACATAAAATATTGATCAAAGTTCCCTATGTTGAGCGACAAGAGCGTTTTGAGTATCGTTTAACGGAGAAGGGCCTAGAGCTTTATCCAATTTTACTGACAATGGTGACATGGGCAGATAAGTGGATGGATGAAGGCTTAGGTGCACCGATGGCATTTGAGCATACGGCATGTGGACACCAGTTTACTGCAGTTTTGGTCTGTTCTGAATGCCAGCAGGCCATTACGGCACGTCAGGTCAAGCCTTCAATTACACCCGCATTTTTTCAATATTTAGAGAAAAATAAACAGGCATGATTGACTTGTGTGAATCTAGCCTTACTTAAATCTGAACGATAAAAAGGTCAGCCATGTAATAATAAAACATAAAGCTGAAATATCTTTAAAAAATAAGCATCGTTTAGGCTGTAATTCCATCTTAAATGGTATTTTTAACAGACATTCAATATCATCTATTATTTTGATATATTGATGTATGTGAAGGTGTGGGAAATTTATACCATATGGGATAAAAAAATATATAATTAAAACTTGAATTAAAAATTTGAGTTTAAAGCTAAACAATAACTTTTTGTGAAACTAACATTGAGATCATTAACAATGAATAATCTTTTATTTTAATTAAAAGTTATAAGTACTTAATAGATGATAATTATTTAAATGAAAAAATATTTTAATAGCTTAGGAAAATGTAATACGGAGCGATGATATGGGAATTGGATCAAGCCCTACAGTTGGAGAAACATGTGATAGTTGCTTACAGAAGTTCACAATTCACTTTCGAAGATGTGAAGATAATATCTATGATGGAAGTTATGGTTTTGATTGGTACAGACCCGAATATTTTAAAAAGTTAACCTATTTTAGAGCCAATACCGCAGCAGAATTTGGAAAAAAAGTCGCTTTAGTCAGTGGTTCTATAGCCTCATTAAAAGCGACTTATACCAGTGATCAAATCAGTAAAATTAGCCCATTTGGTACTGAATATATTCCTGCGTGGTTGGCGATCTACCCATTTTCACAGGAAAATATGGACCATTCTAATTCTTTGAATCGTGAGGTGAGGTTAAATTTAGAGTTAAAGTTATTAAATTCAGAAAATAATTTTTCCTTAAATAATGATGGTTCCAAGATTAAATTTGAGGTTTCGAATCCTCATATTGTTATTGAGCCAACAGAGTTCAGTATCGAAGATTTTATTTACGCAAATAAAATGACCCGAGATTTAGGTGAAGAGAATAAAAGAGAAGAAGAGACTTATTATCTAGCATCCGAGATCGTTAAGATTAAGTGTGTAGGTCCTTTACAAAAACATGGAGAAATCATCGTTACAGCAATAAAAGGTGAGGCGCAAGAGAAAGTAGGGAAGCTGATGATTTACCATAATGCGGTAATTCCAACTTTAAAAGTTGTTTTTGTAGATGTAGTGACTGATGGCCTAAGCCAAAAACGTACGCATGATTATGAGGATTTTTTAAAAAATAGATCATTTAACCAAGCCTTAATTAATGTAGAAATGACAAATGCTTCAGAGTTTGATTTTAGAAAATATCGTAAAAATGATGTCGATGTAAATATTTCTTTAAATAAACTTAATATCAATGATACCAGTTATTTTTTAAGTGATTTAAGTAAATTTTATAAAAAATATCAAGATAAAAATTTAGCAATAAAAAACTATGTTTTTGTAACAAATGTTTCAAAAAAAGAAGGCGTTGGTAGTGGGGGAGAAAGTGTTGTTTTATTAAAATGCCCACAGAATATATTTAATCAAGTGGTCGTACATGAGTTGGGACATCGTTTTGGACTAGATCATATATTTGAAGCACAGAAATTAACTGCCAAAGGATCGAGTTTTCAGTTTTTACGAGGCACAACAGCTAATTTTTTAGATTATGATCATAGAAAAAGTGATGATAATGAAAAGAATAATAACAAGTCTAAAGCTATAGCCAATCCCAATTTATCATTGAAATATTTTTTCAAATACCAATGGGATTTACTTAGAAATAGAGTGAAATAATGTATTTATCTAAGATATAAAACATCATATCAATGATTCATTCTACTTAACGACGAAGTAGAACGAATCAATATATAAATTGATTTATAAACAATTTGCAGGTTTAGGAATGCCTGCCAAGCGACTTAAATGACGAGCAACCAGTCCTGTATTAAACTTATTTTGCAACACAGCATTATCAATTTCAGGACTTACGCTTTTCATTAAAAATTTAATCAATGGGCGAGTTGCAGGAGAGTGGCCAAATTGAGTGTAAAATTGACGAACCGCATATAAAATTTCGAAATGCCAGGGAGTAAGCTTGAGTTCTAAACTTTGTGCCAGCGCTTGAGCAACCTCTTCATTCCAAATCGTATAATCAACTAAGTGACCGTCTTGATCTAATTCTAAACCCATAAAACAACCTAAATGATGTAATTTAAATGATAAATAAAAAAATTACAGGGAAGATAATAAAAACCACATTGAGGGTTTATTTTAAACTGATGCAGCGTGTGAAGTCCAAAACCAGTTCTGCAAAATGTGCATAGTTGATTAATTGAATGTGATTTGGGCATTTTTCTGGGAGAATTTCCGCATCATTTTCTATGATGTAGATATTTTTCTTCTGTTCTAAGCGATCGTCATGTGCGTATAGCACGGCGTCCCCCATTAAAATGATATGATCATGGGGAGAATACATTTGATCAAGTTGGGTTAAAATTCGATCTGTTTGGGAAAAGCATGATTGAATTAAGTAAAGTGTTTTATCAGACATTCGTAATTACCTTAATCATTTTACCAATACAGAACATGGTCAAAGGACTGAATAAATTCACTATTCAGATCGATGAATGCTAACTCTTGTTGTGATTGAGTAACAAAAGCGTTGCTTTTATTCATATTCTCTACTAAAACTGGGGTTAGATCATAAAATTCAAAGCTATCGACCATGTTCGACGCAAGTTTAAATGCCTGTTTTAGAGCTTCAAAATCCAATTCGGATTTTAACAAACTTAGTCCGGCATCTTTAAGTAACACTTTGACTTTGCAACCAAAAGTAGCAAGAACCATAGTTGCAGACAAGCTTTCATAAACTTGCAGATTGGTTAAGTTTGCTTGGGTTAAAACCACGAGTACAGTATTCACACAAATTACCTTTTAAATGCAACACTCTAATGGGAAGATCAACTTAGAATTGAATGAGACGATCTGTAGATTGGACTGCATCTGCAAGTTCTCCAAGTCCAACAAGATCAAAACCTTTTGCAAGATTATGTGTTTGAATTTGATGGCGTTTAGCATTTTCTTGATCTGTTATTCCACGCGCTAGGGCGGCACTCACACAGACAGGAAGTCGAATTGCGAGTTTTTGCCACTCTACAGATAAATTACGTTGATCATCAGGAATCCATTGCAAGTTGTTGGCAACTTGTACACCATCTTGATAGAAGAACACACGAAATTCTTGATCTTTTGCTTTTAAAGCCTGAGCTAACCCCAATGCATGCCATGCATGAATTGAACTTGGAGCAGCAGTGATTAGTAATAAAGTACTCATTTGATGGCGATTCACTTGGAGAATGGACAGTTTGCAACATTCAAACTTGATAATGATAGGTAGTATACAATGATTTTAGTGACTGGTGGTTTAGGCTTTATAGGCTCGCATGTGGTTTTAAGTTTGCTAGCTCAAAGGCAAGAGGTCGTCATTGTTGATAATCTAGCCAATGCAAATCTGCAGTGTTTAGAGCGTTTGGAATTTATTACAGGAATGTATATTCCATTTGTTAAAATTGATATACGTAATACCCCTGCGTTAAATAAAGTATTTGAACAATATTCAATAGATACCGTGGTACATTGTGCCGGGTTCAAATCCATTGAAGAATCTAATCTCAAGCCACTTGAATATTATAACGACAATGTCAGTTGTATTATGAGCCTTTTGCGGGCCATGCAACGTACAGGGGTGAGAAGTTTAGTTCATCTTTCTAGCCTTATGGTCTATGCGCAATCGAGTTTAAATCTAAACGAAGAAATTGCTTTTAACTATTCTTATCCGAATCCTTATATCAAATCTCAACAAATGATTGAAGAAATCATCAAGGACACGTTTAGAACTGATCAAGAATGGAAAATTGCGATTCTAAGATTATCAAATGTGGTTGGAGCTTTTGAGCATGGTGTACTGGGGGAGTTTGTCACGCCATTACCAAAAAATATTGTTCCATTAGCATTGCAGGTCGCGGCACAACAGCGTGACTTGATTGAAGTTCATCGTCATGCCGATACGGAAGACAAAACCACTGAGCGTAGTTTTGTACATGTACTTGATGTCTGTGATGCTATTCAGTCCAGTATCTATTGGTTGCATGAGCAAAATAATGTCTGTGAAAGCTTTGATATTTCAGGGACTGTAAGCTCAATCCAAGATTTAATCAATACGATTGAGGACGTGACTGCACAGAAAATACATCAAATAGATGCAGTTTACGAGATTGATGAGCTTGATCAGGTGGCTTCGAATAGTCATAAAGCCCTCGATATTTTAAAGTGGGAGGCAAAACGCCCACTTCAACAAATGATTCAAGATGAGTGGCGTTTTTACCAAAATACGCTGCATAATTATTGATGAGTAAGAAATATAGCAATGTAAATAATTATCATTTACATTGAGGGTCTATTTGTTTAGCATAGGATTTCGCTGGGGTAACGGCTTGTATTCATTGTCTAAAGATGATCATATTATAAGCTGTCACTTGAAAATAAAATTCGGACGATTAAGAGGTTGAAAATGCAGACACGTATTGAACACGACACGATGGGTGAAGTTGAAGTTCCCGGTGAGGCAATGTGGGGAGCACAGACTCAACGAAGTGTAGAAAACTTTAAAATCGGCACCGAACATATGCCACGTCCTATGATTCGAGCAATGGGGCTTGTTAAAAAAGCCGCAGCGATTAGCAATGCGAGCCTCAATCAAATTCCGCAAGAATTATCACAATATATTGTAGAAGCAGCTGACGAAGTCATTGCTGGTCATTGGGACAGTCAATTTCCTCTAGTGGTTTGGCAAACGGGATCGGGTACACAAAGCAATATGAACTGTAATGAGGTGATTGCCAATATTGCCAACCAAAAACTCGGTAATCCTTTAGGTTCGCAGAAACCAGTTCATCCCAACGACCATGTCAATCGTGCCCAGTCTACCAATGATTCATTTCCAACCGCGATTCACGTAGCAGCAGCATTGCAAATCAATGAATTACTCATTCCAGCAGTCAAACGTTTACGTGATACTTTAAATCGTAAATCCGAAGAATTTAATGATATTGTTAAGATTGGTCGCACACATTTACAAGATGCTACACCTCTGACACTTGGGCAAGAGTTCAGTGGCTATGTATCGCAACTTGATCATGGTCTAAAACGTTTGCAGCAAGCTTTGATTTGGTTGTATGAGCTACCATTGGGTGGTACGGCAGTGGGTACCGGTTTAAATGCGCATCCTGACTATGCGGAAAAAGCGGCGGAAGAATTAGCAAAATTGACAGGTCTTCCATTCATAACCAATCCCAATAAGTTTGAAGCACTCGCAGGGCGTGATGCTGCTGTATTCGCTTCAGGCGCACTAAAGACTTTAGCTGCGAGTCTTAACAAAATTGCCAATGATATACGTTGGTTGGCGAGTGGTCCTCGTTGTGGCTTGGGTGAGTTACGTATTCCTGAAAATGAACCAGGCTCAAGTATCATGCCGGGTAAAGTGAATCCTACACAGTGTGAAGCGATGACGATGGTCGTGGCACAAGTAATGGGCAATGATACAACAATCAATTTTGCAGGTGCGGCGGGTAATTTCGAACTCAATGTATATATGCCAGTGATTGCGTACAATCTTGTACAGTCGATTCAATTGCTCGGTGATGCTTGCAACAGTTTTGATGAGCATTGTGCTGTGGGCATAGAGCCAAATCGTGAAAAAATTGATTTCTTCTTGCATAATTCTTTGATGCTCGTGACAGCCCTTAATCCTGTGATCGGTTATGAAAATGCAGCAAAAGTGGCGAAAACTGCTTATAAACAGGATAAGACCTTAAAGGAAGTCGCGGTAGAATTGGGATTTGTGACTGCCGAGCAATTTGATGAAGTGGTTCAACCTGAAAAAATGGTGCATCCAAACGTAAAATAAACAGCTGAAGATATAAAATTGGCTAAGCCAGCTTAGCCACTTTTATAGGTACATGTAATCAATGTTGCGAATAGATTGCACTCCTGTCCAGTTCCCTGTTAACCACGCCATGTAGATAGCATGTAAACAATAATAGCAACTAAAAATAGAGCAACTATAAATAAAATATATTTCGGAATACGACGCTTTTCTTGTGCTTTCTCAATTCTTTCTTCAGTTGGAGAATGATTGTTATCGATTGACATATTAATTAACCTCTAAATTAATTAAGTACTTGTTTTTATGATGAACGAATATTTTCTCTATTGTGTGAATAAATGTTGTTTGAGCGCTTTATAAGCGTAAGTGAATGAAACTTTACGTAGCGAGTTAAATTTGAAGAAAATTTTGAAAGATCCTGCGCTGTAGATCTAAATAGCTTGAAAAAGTTATGGATATTTTATCCTTATCGCTCATAAATATGATAGTGAAATGTATTCTTAATAATAATGAATAAAATGTTCAATGGAAAAAGTTTCGATAATTTTTTAAAATTCAGTTTTATTCTGTTTACGGTATTAACTTTTTTTCGTTTGGACAAAGCCTCTATGACAAGCTGTTTGGCACAGCAGAACAAATTGAATTAAAACCAGCGCTGGTTTTAATGTTTTCCGCTTTTTTCCAAATATCAATATGCCTTCCAATATTGGACAAAGTACTTGAACGAATCAATCGAGAGGAAAGACAGCGACAACTCAAAATAGATGAAGAGAGAATAATTTAAGGTCAGTCTGAAAAGCACCTCAATGATTAGAAATCATGAGGTGGTTCTCTTGTAAACATTAGCTAAGCGACAAACTCATTGACATGATATTCAGGTTCACAAGCCAAAATAGATATAAATTTTTCTGTTGTTTCGGCAGTAAGTAAATAAGGATTGAATTCTTCTAGATGATATTGCAAAAAAAACGCTGAAATCTTTTTATTGATTGGCGAAAATTTCATCGTCCATTGTGAAAATAAGTTTGTCTGATTTTTTGCATAATATAAGATTTCGCAATTGATATGCCGTTTATCTTTGACAATTCGATTATAAAACAAATCATCAATGATGCTTTGATTTCCCTCTAGACATTGGACAAAATATCCATGTCCATAATAGAGCACGCCAGTAACGCCATTACGATAATTAAAATCTATTGCTTCATCTAAGATATTGATTAAATTTTGTTTTAAACCGGAATCCACGGTAGCTATTTTACTGACATATAAAAGTCGAACAGACTCCATCTTTGATTCTCTTTTTTCGGGAGGGAGTGTTGATTGTTACATAAAACGATCTCAATCATATATTTTTATGTAAACATCAATGATTTTTTCAATGAAATTAATGTTACTTTTCTTATAAATGATAAAAAATAGACCTGCTTCCTGCAGGTCAGTATCCACTTTCTTTATTGTCGTGTTGACCACTCTCTTCAATGGTCAGAGATACTATACAGATGTTCTTTAATAAAGAAAACGCAGTAAAACAGTTGGAATAGCTGTCTAAGACTGGGGAGAAGTCATGATGGCGGCTGGATGTAAATCGCTTCATCATGCCTTTTACATGGATTATAAATATTCCATAATAGACCTTATAGGAATAGAATACTGGTTTAAACAATGACTTAAATAATGAGAATAAACAATGTATTATCTATTTTTCTTGGCAGCGCTATTGATGAGTGCTGAATTAAAAGCTCAGAGCCCATTAGATCAACCTTTTTTGCAAAGTGGAGCAGTAGATGAGCAGTTCAATATCGTTAATCTCAAGTTATATAATGAGTTGGTCAAAGCAATCAATCATAATTTTAAGAACATTCCCACGAATCAATCAGATCGTGACTTTATCGTTTCCAGAATTATGCTGATTAGCAATGGATTATGGATTGAGTCAGATTTGAAAGATATCAAGTCCATAGAAGATTTAACAAAAAAATTTGATCAACAAAAATATCAGCGTTTGATTAAACAAAATATATGTAAAAAAGATGACTTACTAGAGTCAGAAGTTTTTAAAAAAACTACAGGCGGTAATTTTATTTATCAAATAAACAATGCAGAAGGTGATTTTTTAAAAAGCTTTACAGTAAATTATAGGGAATGCTTATAGATAATTGATGTTTTATGTGAAATTTTAATATATTTTGCTTGAGCTGAAGAGAGGCATTTTTAATTGAGAAAAAGATTTTTGAAGAGTTCCTTAAATTGTCATGGAACATGCTTTTGAAAGAGCGGGTTCAAACCGATCGATTTTTAGCGCGAGCATGTGGTGGGATTAAAAATAAACCGTGATTCTAAATCCTATAGAGTAGCTGAAATAGTTTTTTCTACTTAAATTAGAATTGAATATGCTGTTATAATTGCTAGAATGCATTTTTTGCTGTTTTTTACTTATTTGTATTTTTATAAATAATTGAATTGAAACAGCGTCTTAACTAAGGATTTTTTAATGTTGTCTATTTATTTAACAGATGTCCAGAAGCATGTTCAGTTTAAAGATTATCCTGGTGAACATCCTGTTAAATTTATTTTAAATTTCAAAAAGATTTTTCCAAGTGTAATGGAAATCTTACTTCCTGTACTTCCTGAAGATGAAGATCTAGAAAAAATGACATGGGAATCGACCAGTGATGACTTTGAAACCTTCAAAAAACTATTGACAGGTTGGGGAGTAATCGAACTGCGTTTACAAGCGATCAGTCAATATAAAACCAAAGATTTTGCAGATCAACTGTTGAAACAGGCACAAGTCAAGCGTAAAGAATTTGCCAAACAGCAACAGCAATTATCTACAGTCGAATTAGATTATTTATTTATGCATGAAATACATGCCTTGATTGACGCAGAGTTGGTTGATCTGGGTGAAAAATTCTATTTGCCGACATTACGTGAGCTTTGGAAAAATACAGTTTCTGCAAAGGTATTAAATGCACATTTTTAATTAAATGTCGAAACAGCATCAGTGTTCACAAGGGCAGTCAGCCCTGTTCTTGTTGAACTTATAATGACGTTATTTCAGTGGCTTGCTATGATTGAACTGCTATAATGAATAGATTGTAAAAAGTAAAATAAAGATTGCACAGAGAAGACCCATTAAATTTAAGACTTTCATTTATAACTCATTGATTTTTTTAAACAGTTTAAAAGCTGACAAGCCTTGATTGCAGAATGTTGTAGAGACACCACTTAAAAATACGCTACTTATATGTATTTACCATGAAAAATTGTGTAAATAACAAACATGCTGTTCTGAAACAATTAAATTCATTGACTGATAAAACATTGGCATTCGATCCAAGAGTACTGCATGTTGATGATTTGTTTTAATTCAAAGCTTATATTGAAATCAGATATTCATGCACAGCTTATTTATGTTGTAATACTTTAGATTTTATCAATTCATTGAAATTAATGATTTTTTAAAATATCTTCATAATTTTTCTCGTGTTTTCGGATTTTCCCGAGGATATATCCAAGGATTTTAAGTCATGTCGAATGTTTTTTTAGATTTAATTCATAAACGCCGTACTATTTATGCAATTGGACGTCATGTCCATCAATCTCCCGAATATCTTTCTGATCTCATTCAACAAGCAATCAAGCAAAGTCCTTCATCTTTTAACTCACAATCTTCTCGAGCAGTGATTTTGTTCAATGCTGAACATGAAAAATTTTGGAATTTTGTCAAAACCCAACTTAAAGCTTATGCTAAGGATGAAGCCAGTGCTTTAAAAACTGAATCGAAAATGGATAGTTTCATTGCAGGATTTGGAACAGTTTTATTCTTTGAAGACCAAGATGTGGTGAAAGGTTTACAAGCGCAGTTTCCTTCGTATGCCGATAACTTTCCGGTATGGGCTGAGCATTCTACTGCCATTGCGCAGTTTGCAACATGGACCGCTTTAAATAGTGATGGTATAGGTGCTTCTTTACAGCACTATAATCCTATTGTCGATGAACAGGTTCATGCTGAATGGGATATCCCTGAAAACTGGAAACTTCGTGCACAGTTGGTGTTTGGTTCAATTGAAGCTGATGCATCAGAAAAAACTTATATGGATGATGCCGTACGTTTTAAAGTTTTTAAATGACTTAGATGGATATTTAAAAAGCACCTTGACAGGTCCGTTAAGGTGCTTTCATGGATTTTTTTCAGAATTTAAAACCAGTCTTTTTGCATCATTGAGCAGGTATCATCAAAGCTGATCAAGCGTTTGGCTTGATGTTCGATTTCAGGAAGTTCCCACGTCATAAAATAACGTGCTGCTTGAATTTTTCCTGCTAAAAAATTTATATCCTCTTGATGCGTTGAATCTTTGAAAGCTTTTAGTGCTTTATTGACCATCTCCAGCCATAACCATGCAACCAATACCTTTCCGAACATGTCGAGATAAAGTGCTGAGTTGGCAAGTACTTCTTTGGTTTTGCCTTGTTTAAGTGCTGAGCCAAGTATATTGGTGGTTTTTTCAATGGTGGCTAAATGTTTACAGAATATATTGGCAATTTTTCGGGAAGTATCATCATTGACTTCATCTAGGGTTTGATTAAAACGCTGCAGCAGTAATTTTAAGCCTTGTTGATCATGTTGCCATAATTTACGCCCCAATAAATCCAAGGATTGAATGCCATGGGTGCCTTCATGAATCGGATTTAGACGATTATCGCGGTAACATTGCTCTACAGGATAGTCTTTTGTATAACCTGCACCTCCAAGTACTTGTATTGCTAAATCATTGGCTTTGGGACCATAAGCGGAGGGAAATGACTTCACTACTGGTGTAATTAAGTCTAGAAGAACAGCGCTGTCGGTATTGTCAGCTGCCTGATGTTCATCAATTAATCGTGCGGCAAATAAGCATAAAGCCAATGCGCCTTCTACATAAGATTTTTGTGCCAATAACATTCGCTTCACATCACTGTGCTCAATAATATTGACAGGTTTACTGAATGGATCTTTTTCTTCAATCAGTCGACCTTGAGGTCGGGTTTTTGCGTAGTCTAAAGACTCTAAATAGCCACGATATCCGATCATCGCTGCGCCTAGCCCCATACCAACACGTGCTTCATTCATCATTTTGAACATGTATTTTAAGCCATCACCGGCTTTTCCAATAAGAAAACCTTGGCATTGATCATTTTCACCAAAACTAAGTACAGTCGAAGTTGTTCCTCTATAGCCCATTTTATGTAATAAACCACTTAAATGGACATCATTTGATTCCGCTACAGAACCATCTAAAAGCGTTTTAAACTTGGGTACAATAAACAGCGAAATTCCTTTTACACCTTGCGGCGCACCTTGAATTCTTGCTAAAACCAAATGCACAATATTTTCAGTAATATCTTGATCTCCACCAGAAATAAACATTTTCTGACCTTTGATGAGATAGCTGCCATCTGCTTGTGGCGTGGCTTTCGTGGTTAAATCCCCCAAAGAAGAACCGACATCTGGCTCTGTGAGCGCCATTGTTCCAGCAAATCGACCATCAAGCATTGCCGCTAGAAAGGTTTGCTTGTACAGAGGTGCAGCAAAGGCTTGAATCAGGTTTACAGCCGCAGCAGTGAGAAACGGATATGCTGCTGTAGAGGGGTTGGCAGACATAAAAAATGCATGACACGCCATATGTATTAAAGTAGGAAGCTGCATTCCACCCAGTTCATAATCATGCTGTGCAGACAATAAACCAGAAGCAGCATATTGCTGCCATGCTGTTTTAATTTCTGGAATAGTCGTTACACGTGTACCATCAAAAATAGGTTCATTTTGGTCCGCTTTAGCATAATGTGGTGCAAAATAATCTGTTGCTATGCCTTGAGCAATATTCAAAACGCTGTCAAATGTCGTTTTATCATGCTCTTTGTATCGATTTAATTCTGTCAATTTCTCTGCATCAAAAACCTGATAGAGCAAAAAATTGAGATCTTTGGTATGAATCAGTTTAGACATAAAAATTCCTTTTTAAATCGTTTTATTCTGAATTGAGCTTAATCAAAAAAAGTAAACATAAGACTTGTCAGAAATGACATCAACAGTGCTATAAATGACATTATTGTCGTCACCGCATTTTTAAGACATGATTAAAATCACCGTGGTTGGATTTGATGGTGCTTTGGCTTCAGCTTTAACCTGTATTGTTGATTTATTTTCAATGACAGGTGCCAGTTGGAATCGTATTCAAAACCAAGATGTTCAGCGTCTATTTCAAGTCCAAATCGCCAGTTTGGATGGAAACGCCATTCAATGTATAAATGGTATACGGATTCAGACGGATATTGCCTTTCATGCGATTCAAAGCACGGATGTGATTATTGTTCCGACGATTGGTGCTGCTATTGAACAGGTCATTCGCCAACAGCAGGGAGTAATTGATTTTATTCGATATGCAGATCGACAGCAGTGGAAGATTGTTGGCATGTGTACAGGTAATTTTTTCTTAGCAGAGGCCGGAATTCTAGATCATCGGCTAGCCACAACGCATTGGGGGTTTAAAGACCTATTTGAGCGCTGTTATCCAAATGTTAATTTAAAGACCGAGCAATTGATTACTCGTGCTGAACATATCTATTGTGCCGGTGGGGGACTGGCGTGGTTCGATATCGGACTGCATCTGATTGAACATTTTTATGGTTTTGAAATCGCGCTTCAAACAGCGAAGTCTTTTGTGATTGATTATCGCCGCAGTAGTCAGTTGTCGTATTCAATTCTTCGGATTTCTCATCACCATCATGATGAGTTGGTGCAACGCATACAACAATGGATAGACGCTAATTTTTCAGAGCAGATTAGTATTGCTTTTTTAGCACAGCAATTTAATGTGACTTTGAGGACATTGATTCGCCGCTTTAAAGCAGCTTTAGGCCTACCACCGAACAGTTATATTCAGGCAATTCGCATTGAAGCCGCTCAAAAGCGTTTAGAGGAAACCGAACAATCCATTGATATGATTATGCAGAGTGTAGGTTATCTTGATCCAAGTTCATTTCGACGATTATTTAGAAAGAAGACAGGATTGACTCCATTGGAGTATCGTCGCCGTTTTAGCCGTTGCTAGAATCCGCTGTTCAGCACCTCTAGTGATCATTTGTCTGGAATGGATTGAAAATTGATCAATGTATCTATTTGAGTGATGATTTATATAGAAAATCTAAATGAAAAAAAGTGCAAAGTATTGCTGAAATAGTGCTAAAGAGACTTTGAATAATAAAATAAATGTACTATAGTAATATAAGAAAAGTTGAGTAATGTGCTTGGTTTTTATTCAGTCATTATTGACCACAGGTTAAGAATGACCGAGTCAAGTAGCATTTTCCTTTTCCGTATCTCTCTCAATATGAGCAATCAATTGTGTTAAGACGCAGTGGTTTGTTGCTGGCATTTGCAACAGTATTTTTACAGCTTGCGGTTTTTTTACAGCCGCTTTTGCCTGAGCAATATCAAATTGCTCCGGTCTGTGAAGACATCACTCAATCTTTGTTACGTCCAACACATGCGCACAGTCATCACGAGCAAGACTCTAGCTTTATTCATCACTATTTACATCTGGACCAAACACAACAGGCAGCATCTTCAGATCATGATCATCATGATCTGAACCATCAATGCCAGTATTGTGTGGTTTATGGCAATTTAGTGATGCCACCTGAAATTGGCGTAAAAGAAATATTGGTGCGTATCCAAATACGCTTATTGGCTTATGTGGAAGCCTTCCAGCACGTCTATTTTGAATTACAGCGTTTATTTCTCATTCCTCAGGGGCGAGCCCCACCAACTCTCTCTGCATAACACATTCATGTATTCATTGCTTCCATGTGTCAACTTTAGACATGTAAAACAATGACATGCTATTTAGAATCTTTGATGTTGAGAATCACCATGATAAATTCAGTTTTCCTTAAATGGCAGGAAACAGACCCTTGCATGCAATTTTTAGGGTTATCCGTTCAAAATGAAAACATAAAGCAACAGACTGTGAATAAATTTCAGGCGTATGCTGATCTGGCAAAACAAAAAATATTGCGAGATGCATTCAAAACTCAACCTTTATCGATGTATAAGGTGATGTCATGACTTTAGGATTAACGGCTTTAGAATTGGCACGCATACAGTTCGCCTTTACAGTGTCTTTTCATATTATTTTTCCTGCAATTTCAATAGGACTGGCAAGTTTTTTGGCAGTTCTGGAATGGCGTTGGCTCAAGACAAAAAATCCCGTTTACCAAGATTTGTTTAAATTTTGGGTTAAAATTTTCGCCGTGGCTTTTGGGATGGGCGTTGTATCAGGCGTTGTCATGAGCTACCAATTTGGCACCAACTGGAGTGAATTTTCACGTGTTGCAGGTTCTGTAACAGGTCCATTATTGGCGTATGAAGTGCTCAGTGCATTTTTCTTGGAAGCTGGTTTTCTTGGAATTATGTTGTTTGGCTGGGGGCGTGTTGGTCCACGGGCACATTTTTTTGCAACTGCAATGGTCGCAGTAGGTACATGTATTTCAATGTTTTGGATTCTGTCTTCAAACAGTTGGATGCAAACGCCTCAAGGTTTTACGATTGAAAATGGCATTATCGTTCCTCAAGACTGGTTCGCCATCGTATTTAATCCATCATTTCCATACCGTTTAGCGCACATGGCAGCTGCGGCATTCCTTGTGTCTGCATTATTGGTTGCTGCAACAGCAGCGTGGCACTTACTTAAAGGTCGCCGCGATGCTTTGGTCAAAACCTCATTTTCCATGGCGATGTGGATGATTTTAATCCTTGCTCCGTTACAAGTTCTGATTGGCGATAACCATGGTTTAAATACCTTAAAGCATCAACCTGCCAAACTTGCTGCGATAGAAGGGCATTGGGAGACCAATAAAGGGGAAGGTATGCCTTTATATCTATTCGGGATTCCAGATATGCAGGCTGAAGAAACCAAATATGCGATTGGTATTCCTAACTTGGGTAGTTTGATCATGACCCACACCATGGACGGTGAAGTGAAAGGCTTGAAAGAATTTGCCCCTGAAGATCGTCCTAATTCGACCGTCGTATTTTGGAGTTTCCGCATCATGGTCGGTTTAGGCATGCTGATGATTTTACTTGCAGCATTTGCTTTATTTTTACGCAAGGGCGGTAAGTTGTATGAAAACAGATGGCTGCACCGGTTTGCCTTTGTGATGGGGCCATCAGGTTTTATCGCTTTGCTGGCTGGTTGGTTTACCACAGAAGTGGGTCGTCAGCCATGGGTTGTTTATGGCGTGATGCGTACTAAAGATGCTTTATCCCCAGTATCTGCTGAACAAGTCGGTTTAACCCTGATTATTTTTGTGGTTGTCTACTGCATCGTATTTGGAATAGGCATTTATTATATGCTGAAGCTGATGCATAAAGGTCCGCAATTTATTCACGCAACACCAGAAGGTGCAGCGCATAGTGAAGAAGCTGTAATTCTTGCATCTAAACGACCACTGACAAGTGTCGATGAAAGTGTTGATTCAAATGAACAGGAGGGTAAATAATGATTGATTTATCTCTGATTTGGATTGTCATTATTGCCATTGGCGTATTTATTTATGTGGTACTGGATGGTTTTGATCTGGGAATTGGAATTCTGTTTCCATTTTTTAAAGATCAGCAAGAACGTGATGTAATGATGAATACTGTTGCACCTGTCTGGGATGGCAATGAAACATGGATGGTGTTGGGTGGTGCAGGTTTATATGCTGCATTTCCAATGGTCTATGCCACAGTTTTATCAGCACTCTATATGCCTATTATCCTGATGGTTGTGGCTTTGATCTTCCGTGGTGTGGCTTTTGAGTTTCGTTTTAAAGCCAATAGAACCAAGCATTTATGGGATAAAGCCTTTATTGGTGGTTCAATTCTTGCCAGTTTTTTCCAAGGTATGATTCTAGGCGCCTATATTCAAGGAATTAAAGTTGAGAATCATATGTATGCGGGTGGAGGATTGGATTGGTTGACTCCATTTACTGCCTTCACCGGTATAGGCGTAGTGATACTTTATGCCGCTTTGGGGTGTGGATGGCTGATTTTTAAAACTGAACTTGATTTACAGCATCGTATGTATCAGCTTATGCCCAAGCTGGTGATTGCATTATTGGTCATTTTTGGCGCCGTGAGCATTTATACACCTATGGCTCATCCCGAAATTGCCGCACGTTGGTTTAGCCAGCCTCAATTGATGTATTTTAGTCCTGTACCGATTTTGGTGGTGATCTTTACGGTTCTGATTTTGCGCGCATGTAAAACACGCAGTGAGCTTCGTCCGTTTCTCTATACCCTGGCTTTGGTATTCCTTGCGTATACCGGGTTTATCATCAGTTTATGGCCTTATGTCATCCCACCATCGGTTACGATTTGGGATGCGGCAGCACCTGAAAGCAGTCAATTATTTGCCTTGATAGGTGCATTGATTTTAATCCCGATTATCTTGATTTATACAGGGCTTTCTTACTGGGTGTTTAGAGACAAAGTGCGTATCGGAGATGAAGGTTATCACTGATTCATTCAGTAGCCTTTTAAGCATTGAAGGCTGGGTGATCAAACTGATCATCTGGTCGATTTTAACCAGATGCATTGTCAGTAGCGAGGTCGTGAATTTTGAAACTTTCTCAAACTCAGTGGTTTATTTTGTTATGGTTGGGTGGTTTTTTAACTTTAGCCATCATTGCTGGTTTTTTTAGAATGCTGATTCAATTGGCATATTAAAATTTTCAACACATACAATAGATCAAAATGAGGAATTAAATTCCTCATTTTTATTTAAATGATTTATATCTGATCTCTTTTTATGGTTTTCGGATCAATTTATGAGGAAAGAATACGTTCTAGGACTTTAAATATGCTTTGAAAATGCTGATCATCTAACCAAACAGAATTGCTGATGGTAAAACTTTGTGCTGCAAACTGTATTGCATTCGGTGTATCGGCCTGAATGTGGGATAAAGCGGGGTAGTGGGAAATTGAACGTACAAAAAGCCGTGTTATGCCTAATCCTTCTTGCCAAAGTTCACCTAATATTTTTTCAGTGAATACTTGATTGTCGACATGGCAAATCAGAAAAGGAAAGGTGGCACGGGTATTGGTAAACTCATCAAATACATGCAGATTTGGTAAGAGTTTTAACTGTGCAATTCTTTTTTTTGCTCGTGTACGGGCATGTTGCCAATGTTCGGGCAATCGTTTACTGGCACGCATGGCAACCTGACTTCGCCATTTTCCCAGTTGGTGTACAGGAATACTGTTTAGGTCAAAATCATCTCCGACAGCAGCAATTTCATCATGATTATTTAATGCCTTACGCAAAGGGTTTCCATATAAAAATGTCAACGCAGTAGGTCGATAAAAAAAACTATAACCTATCAATTCCAAACTGCGTCTTATTTCCCAAGAGCGAAGAACAGGCAATTTTTTCACATTGTTGATCAGATCTTGGTGAAGATCGATGTGTCGACTAAACAACACACCACCTTCAGCACTGCTCAAGCCTTTGCCAAAAGCCATACTGAAAAATGCGATGTCTCCAATCAAACCTACACTTTGTTGAGACACAGTTGCACCCATCGATTGAGCTGCATCTTCAATGATAAAGGTTTGATAATGTCGGGCTATTTCTTGAACTAAGCTAAAGTCACATACCAATCCTGCAAAATGTGTAACAACAATTGCCAATGTATTGGTATTCGTCAGTTGCTGTAAGTGACAAAGATCCAAATTTAAACTGGCTTGTTCTAAGTCGCATAAAATAGGGATCAAACCAATTTTCTCAATGGCCAATGCCACTAATGGGCATGTCCAAGCGGGTATGATGACCTCTTGACGGTTGGGTTGTCTTTTTTGCAGGGTTTGTAACGCAACAATAAGCGCAACTGTTCCTGAACAAGTCAAAGCAGGTTTTGGGATGTTGAGTAACTGGCTTAACCGAGTAGCCAAATCCATGGATGAATGAAAACTTAAAAGATCACTTAACTCGACTGTTAGACCATTGGTCGGTGGGATTTCTTTTTTCATACTTAAGTATCGTGGATCCTATTCTGATTTACCTTGTTGCTTTTAAAAATCAGCATGACTATCAAATATCAGAAACGATATGAGTTTGTTGAGATTCATCTTTTGCAAGAAAAAGTACACCAACCAAGATGAATGTTGCACCTATAACTTTACTTAATGTTAAGGGTTCATTGAATAACCAAATGGAGAGGAGAGTGACGCTGATCAATTCGAGATGCGATGCAGCAAATGCGGGACCAACAGGTGCATGTTTCAGTAAGGTCATCCATGTGAAAAAAGCCCCGATATAACCGATAATTGCGCCATAAATCCAGTAGTGGGTTAAAATTCTACTTAACCAAGCGATATCATAGGTGAGTGGCATTGCATGAATCGATGCAAATTTGAAACTGATTTGGGCCAAGGTATCAAAAGACATCAATATGATAAAACCCACGATATAAAATAATCTCATGTCCCCAATCCTACAATTGTAACGCCTAAACTGATTAAAATGACGCCAATCAGTCGATTCGATGTTAGTTTCTCATTGAAGAATAAACGTCCTGCGATCAGTATGACCACAATATTGATACTGCCAAGCATTACACCATCAGACAAAGGAACCAGTGACAAAAAAACCAACCAGGTAATAAACTCAATGATATAACTTGTTATCCCAATCCAGATCCACGGCCGCATAGCCATCGCTTTCCAATGTGCAAGACCATTGTGATGGTTATGTTCCGATGCTGCAGCTTTGAATGCCAATTGTCCAACTGTATCTATGACGATCGTAATGATCCAAACGACAATAACCGTCAAATTCACGCAAGTTCACCTTGTTGAGTATGAAAAGATAAAGAATTTGAGTTTGGAGTTTGCTGGACAGTATTACTATTGTTCAAAACTTTACGGTAATGTTGGATAAAGTTGAGGGATTCTTCGATAACTTGTTTTCGATCGTTGTCAATCGTGATCATATGATAACTTTCATATAACCAAACCAATTGTTTTTGACCAGAGACGTTATCATAGATGAGCTGACTATTTTTCTTGTCCGCAATATCATCATTAAATGCATGCAAACATAATGTAGGAGCAGTAATTTTATTTAAATTCTGACGAACATTTTTTGATAAGCGCTGCATTTGGTAAAGAGAATGCCACGGATTTCCTGGTAAACCTGCTTTACTGCTGTCATTGCTTTTCATGGCCTCAACAATACGTGTGCGCAATTGCTCATTCTTAATGCCATAAGGTTCAGTTTCATCAAATGCACGATCTTTAAAAATATTTAAATGAGAAACCACGGGCAATACGATTGGAGCAAGGATTTTGGACCATTGCGGAATACTCCAGCCATCAAATTTAAATGTCGGGCTATAACACACGACCCCAGAGACTGGGTGTTCTGAAGCATATTTCAGTGCCAGTAATGAACCCATAGACAGCCCAACTACAAAAATTTCATCGGTATGTTGTTTTAATTGATCTGCTGCGGCACAAACACTCGCATACCAATCCTCCCACTGGGTAGAGACTAAGTCCTGCATCGTCCCACAATGCCCCGCCAATTGCGCTGCTAAAATACTATAACCCATTTGTTGGCAGGGTTTGGCAATACTGCGCATTTCATTTGGGGTTCCCGTTAAACCGTGGATAAATAAAATACCTGTACGATTACCTTGGATAAAAAAAGAGTGATCTTTAATCATGCGATCACCATAACAGTTGAATCAAGTTCAAAATCACTTTTGAGTAATTTTTCCAATGGCTGGTGAATTTCTGTGATTCTTTTAAAAGGGGTATGTAAAATTTGCTTTTCACGACAATGTTGAATCAACGATTTTTTTGCAAAGACATAATCTGCCGTTTCAGCGAGACAAAAATCTGAACGACCATCTCCAATTAAAATGATATGTTCTTGATGATGATTCTGGGCAATTTTACATTTACATGTTCCACTGGCACTTTTACATGCCATATTGCTATTGGGGAACTCCAGTCGCCACTGATATTCATTCACTTGTACCAAGTGATTCGCGATAATTGGAAGATGCGCTAAATTATATTTAGATAAGATATAGCGGATGACCAGGTCTAGACCATCACTCACAATGGTCAGTGGAATTTTATGTAAGGTGGTCAACTGGACCAAATCTAAAAAACCCTGATCAATTTCAATTTGATCTAAGCACTGATATAACGCTTGTTGATTCATATGTAACAAGGCAATTTGTTGCTGCATACATTGTTTAGAACCAATTAATCCTTTTTCCCATTGTTTTTCAATATCTTGCCAACCTGCCAGACCAAAGGTTTCAAGCAGTTGGTCAGTGGTATCTGTTAAACTAATCGTCCCATCAAAATCACATAATATATGCCAAAGGTTTTGTGAGCTCGTATTTTCTTGAGGATTAATCAAAAACATAATCAGTTTTACCAGTGTTATTTTATTAAACTTATCAGATAAATTAGTTTTGGATTCTTAATTCAATCTTATGCAAAACTAATGGCAGCAAGATGACATTGGTTTATTGTAATTAAATGTAATCCAATGTTTTTGTTAAAAACTATAAAAAACAAATAGATAATTATTTTCTGCTTTAAATAATTTAATTTTAAAATTCATAATTTGATTTAAATTAAGTTTGGTGTAACAAAAATAAACAATGTTAATGGGATTTTACTTTTTTTTAAGTTTCGCATAAGAAAGCAAATCCATATTGAGCGCACATCGCTGATTGAGCAATTTGATCTTTTGAAATTATTGCGAAAATGCGCTGAATGGAACTACATATGAATGATCATTTTAAAATTGTGAAACTTACACCGCTGATCGGTGTTCTGCTTAGTCCGTCTTTTGTATATGCAAAAGATGCCGAACAACCTGCTTTAAGCATTGGTGCTAATTACACGATTGATTATCAACCTTATAAAGGCAAGCGAACTTATCAAAGCGTACTTCCTACGGGGTTTTATGATAATGGTCGATTCTATATAGAAGGCGATGAAGCAGGTATTTATCTGCTCAATGATGATCACAATGAACTGCGTCTTAATGCTGCTTATGATGGCAACAGCTATGATCCAAGCGGCGTATTAGCTGGATTGGAACGTCGTAAGTGGTCAGTTATGGCAGGGGGCAGTTATATGAGAATTACGCCTTTTGGTGGTTTTAAAGTTCAAATTGGTACTGATGTCCTTTCTCGAAGTAAAGGTACAGTTGCTACAGCATCTTATCTAGCTGAGATCACGCAGGGTAAATGGTCTTTCTATCCTGAAATAGGTCTGCAATGGAATGATGCTAAATATAACCAATATTACTTTGGTGTAACACCGGAAGAAACACAACGTACGGGAATTCCAACGTATCAACCCGATTCAAGTATTCATCCATATGTGAGTCTAGCGTCAGATTATGAATTTTCAAAACACTGGAGTGTTTTTGGCACGGTAAATGTCGACTTTCTATCAAAGGAACAAATCCATAGTCCAATGGTTGACAGACATACAGATTTTTATCCCTCCATAGGCATCAAATATAAGTTTTGATTGCTTACGATCCTTCAACTCAGATTTTGTTGCAATACAAAACTGGATAAATTAAAAGCTCAAAAAAGGTAACAACATGAATATCAAAGAGAACCATCTTTTTTCAGAAGGTCAGTCCATGCCTAAACGTAATACAATAGATGAAGCTCAACTTTTGGCAGATGAAGCAAAATATTGTTCTTATGGCGATACAGTTCATTATGTCAATCCGCCAAATATTTTTACAGATTGTAAAGGCAGCTATGTTTACAATGATCAAGGTACGCCTTTTCTTGATCTTCAGATGTGGTATTCTGCAGTCAATTTCGGATATAAAAATCCACGTTTAGATCAGGCGCTGATTCAGCAAATTCAAACTTTACCTCAAATTGCCAGCCAATATTTACACCCGACTAAAATTGAATTAAGCAAGGTGATTGCTGAAGACATGTTGAAAAAAACCGGGGTTAAAGGGCGTATTCACTATAACGTGGGTGGTTCTCAGTCAATTGAGGATTCTTTAAAATTAGTACGTAATTTTTGTCATGGTAAAAGCCGCATGTTTGCTTTTGAAGGCGGCTATCATGGTCGTACGCTAGGCGCATCTTCAATTACCTCAAGCTATCGTTATCGCCGTCGTTATGGTCACTTTGGTGAACGTGCTCAATTTATTCCATTCCCATATCCATTTAGACGTCCAAAAGGCATGACTGCTGAAGAATATGCAGTAAAGCTTGTTGCTGAATTTAAACGCTTATTTGAAAATGAATATCATGGTGTTTGGGATCCAAAAGTTCGTGAAAGTGAATTCGCTGCGTTCTATATCGAGACGATTCAAGGAACGGGTGGTTATGTCATTCCGCCTATGAATTTTTATCCTGAATTGAAAAAAGTATTGGATGAGCACGGCATTTTATTGGTGGTAGATGAAATTCAAATGGGCTTCTACCGTACAGGTAAGTTATGGTCATTTGAACATTTTGGCATTACTCCAGATGTATTGGTCTTTGGTAAAGCATTGACCAATGGTCTAAATCCGCTTGCAGGGGTTTGGGCGAAAGAAGAAATGATTAATCCGGAAGTTTTCCCTGTAGGGTCTACACATTCTACTTTTGCATCAAATCCGTTAGGTACGGCGGTTGGTCTTGAAGTGATGAAAATGTTGGCTGAGAAAGATTATGAAAAACAAATCATGGAAAGTGGTGCATATTTCCTTGAAGGCTTGAAAGAACTACAGAAACGTCACCCGGAAATTGGTGATGTGGATGGTTTAGGTTTGGCACTGCGTGCAGAAATTTGCCAGGCGGACGGCTTTACACCAAATAAAGCATTATTGGACAAGATGGTGGATATTGGTCTTTCAGGTACTCTGGAATATCAAGGTGAGAAATGTGGTTTAGTTTTAGATGTGGGCGGCTATTACAAAAACGTCATTACATTTGCACCAAACTTAGAAATCTCACGTGCAGAAATAGATCAAGCCATGGTGCTTTTGGAGCAATTGTTAGTGCGTGCTAAAAAAGAGATGTAATTCATTAGGTTAAATAAAGACAATGCACACCGACCTTAATCAACTTGAACCGCAGTCATTGGTGGATGCTTTTGTACAGCATCCACCTGAAAGGTTTGAAGTACACCATACAAAAGATTTTTTGCCTTTTTTTATTACAGATTTTAATCTACTGACCACATTGGATATTCCTGTAAAGAAGAAGATCGAATCTACGTTTGGCTATCCATATTGGGGTCGGTTATTGCATCTAAAAACATGCTTTATTGGTACGACTGTTACCGAATATACACCTTTGACAAGCACTCTGGAGATCGATCATTTCGTCCAAAAGTTAAAAAACCGTGTAAACAATCAGAGCTTAACCATCATCAAAGATTTACCTATAAACTCTCCATTGTTGAGTACTCGGGAAAATATTTATAGTCAATCTTTTGTTGAAGCCGCTGAGCGTGAAGGTTTTCTCTCCATTGACGGTCAGGCTTTGGCTTATGTCCCCATTGATTTTGCTGACCGAGAAGACTATTTGTCAAGATTTTCCAAAAGTCGCCGTAAGAACTTAAAACGTAAATTAAAAAGCTTGGATGACTTACGCGTTGAGATCCTCGATACCGGCTCAGTGCAGTTTCACGATCAAGCTTTTAGGGCAGATCTATATACACTTTTTTTAAATGTATACCATCAGAGTGAAATACATTTTGATTTATTAACAGCTGAGTTCTTTGATGGAATTTTGCAAGATGAGCGAAATGACGGCAAAGTTTTTTTATATTGGAAAGATGACATTCTGGTTGGATACAATATTTGTTTTGAGTACCAAGGTAATCTGGTCGATAAATATATTGGTTTAAATTATCCCTTAGCCATTGAATATAATCTGTATTTTATCAGTTGGTTCATCAATTTAGATTATGCCAAACTACATCACTTAAAATTTTATATTGCGGGTTGGACTGACCCGGAAGTAAAGGCTCAATTAGGTGCTAAATTTACTTTTACACGCCATCTGGTCTGGATTAAACAACCTGTTTTAAGATTTATTCTTAAAAAATTACGCCATTTATTTGAGGCTGATGCACATTGGCATGAAAGCATACAGGAGCCAAAATAATGAGTAACAGTCGACAACACGTTGTACTCAATTTTGACGATTCTGCCGGCATTCCTACTGCAGCTCAAAATATAGATCTTCGCTCTTGGCAAGAACAGATTCGATTCGGATGCCGATGGAAGCACTTTGAACAGCTGCAAAAAAGTCTAGCAGAACAGTTACAGCATCCCGACCAACTCGGTTGTGTATTGTTGGGGAGTGGTGATTACCATCACCTTACCCAACTTCTTTTGAAGCGTTTAAAACCCAATAGACAGATTCATTTAATTGTCTGTGACAACCATCCCGATAATATGCGCTATCCATTTGGTATACATTGTGGTTCGTGGGTGTATTGGGCGAGTCGGTTAACTCAGATTGCCCGAATTGATGTGATTGGTATCAGTTCAGACGATATCAGTTTAAAACATGCCTGGGAAAATCATTGGTCACCTTTATATAAAGGTAAATTGCATTATTGGAGTATTCAGCAAAGTGCGAATTGGACCAAATGGATTGGCGCAGGGGCATCATGGCATAGTTATGCAGAACCTGAGCAACTCATGTCAGATTTTTTAAGTGAAGAATTACAAAAAACTGATCTGCCTATTTATCTGTCTATAGACAAGGACGTGCTTTCTAAAGATGTCGTGATGACCAATTGGGATCAAGGACACTTTTTAGAAAAACATTTAGTTAATTTGATTCAAGCCTGTTCAGGTAATTTAATAGGCGCTGATATCACAGGTGATGTTTCTGCTTTTCATTATCAAAACCGTTTTAAACGCTTTTTAAGCGAGTCCGATGGGCAGCGTGAACCCAGTCAGCTGGAGATTAGTCAGTGGCAAATCCACCAACAGGCATTGAATCAAAGATTGCTTGAACATATTGATCAGGCTTGGAGCATTGAACAATAAAAAAAGAGGTCTCTATCAGACCTCTTTAGCACTCATAAAGCATTATCTTTGATTGACTTCTTGCGTATTGGAGTGACTGTCTTCATTTTTGCTTTCTGTTTCAGTACTTTGTTCAGCATCTTGTGCTGATGGTTCGATCTCATCGCTTGTTTGTTCAAGCTCTTGAGCTGCTTGCGCAAGTTCCTGTTCCAGCTTAGCGCTATCATACTCAGCCATTTCCATACTATCCATGCTTTGTGGCATGCTGCCTTGCATTGAAATCATCCATACTGCAATCGAACCATAAGCCACAATAAAAATAGCTAAGAAAACAGCATATAAGCTACCGAGTAACTTTTCTGTTTGTTCTGTCTGTCGGTGCGGACCATAATTATTATTGCCCTCAGTACCTTTGGCGCACATTACATATATGCCAAAGAAAATATTCACAAGCGGAATCAAAAATAACAACCAGAGCCAACCACTTTTATTTAAGTCATGTATACGTCGGATTGCGATACAAATATTGACCACGGTAAAAGCGATAACTACAGCTACAGCAAGGAAAATAACAAAATAGCCTAAGCCAGACTCCAGTAAAGCAGCAGGATTTTGACTTCCTGTTTGCATGAGCGCGACAACGGCAAGACCAGCAATAATAAACAGTACGCATGTGTAAAGCATGCTGATAATAAACAACCAAGCCAGATAAGACAGGCGGCCAAAACGCCCTTTAGGTGAGAAGGGGTTATCTTTATTGGGGGTAAACGAAGTAGGGTGAGGCTGAGACGTAGAAGTCTGAGTTTCAAAAGGGTTCATAAGTTTCCTATACGTTGTTTTTATTAAAAATGTCTAAATTTTCATCGGCATTTTAATCAAAAATATCATCATAAACAAGAATAATAATAATCAAAAGAGAAGAGAGATAAATAGCCTAAGCAAATTTATAATTTAAAAATAAATAAATCTCAAGCTTTGATCATAAATTTTAAAAACGGCGCTTCAAGATTTAGATAATCTTTGATATTGATAATACAGACATAATCTATTTATCTCAGAGATACATCGATCAAAATTTCAATGCCTGCTTTTACAAATACTATTCAGCACGTGTATTTCAGTCGCTGTATTTTCAATACCGTACACATCTAAATTTTAAGAATTAAAAATCAACAAAATAGCCTAAGCAAATATTTTAAAAATTTCATCTCTCAAAAAAGCATGCCTGGAATTCTCATTTAATGCTTGATGCCAATAAATCCCCATATTCAAAACAGGTAAATCAACAGGTACATCGTAAATATGAATACAATCTTCAGTATATAAATGTGCCAAGATTTGTTTTGGGATGGTTAAAATAGCATCGGGATACTGAGCTAAAACTTGAAGGGCTGTTGAGTAATGTTGACAACGTAAAAAGATTTGTCGACTAAACTGTTCTTTATTTAAATTGATATCTTCGATTAGTACCCCTGTACGGCGGGAAGACACGCCGATATGTGGAGATGAGAAATAAAGCGCTTGATTCATTTGCTTATGTTGAGTGCAAATCACAAATTCATCGCGGACTAAATTTTGATAATTAATTTTTTCAGCATACTTTTGTTCTAAATCAATTACAAAATCAACCTGTTGTGTAGCCAAATCCATAACAACATTTTTACGATCCAATTTTGTACTCAAGAATTGGATGTTTAAATTCAATTTTTGAAAATGCTGTATCAACTGAGGAAAAATAATGGGTTCTATTTCATCATGTACTGCAACTTTTAATGTTTGTATGGAATGGGGATCAAACTGTTGTTTTTGTTTTGAAATATTTTGAAAAGTAAACAAAGCATTCTTCACAGTCGGATAAATCTGTTCTGCAAATGGCGTAGGTAACATTTTACTGCCTGTACGCACAAACAAATCATCTTGTAAATGTTGTCTTAATCTCTGTAAAGCATGACTCGCAGCGGATTGGGTGATGCACAATATTTTTGCTGCTTTAGAAATGCTTTTTTGCTCATAGATACTGATAAAAAGCGGATATAAATTAATATCAACATGATTAAAAATCGATATGTCTAGGTGGTCATTATTATGAGTCATATTCATAGTTCAGTATTGAATTAAATCATTTGGTTCATAATAGATTTTCAGCTAATGTAAAGTAAAGGGTCGTTATTCAGATAGTGATCAAAATATTTTACAGGAAGATAAAAATGTTTGAGCTTTCAGCACGTGCAAAAGAATATGTAGAACGGACCAAAGCGTTTATAGAAAATGAAATTGAACCTGTAGAAACTGAATTTTGGAATGAAGTTCATTCTCTTAATCAAGGCGGTGATTGGACAAAATGGCAATGGCCGGAACAATTGGAAAATCTTAAAAATAAAGCAAAAGATGCAGGGTTATGGAACATGTTTCTGCCAGATCCAGAACTGGGGGCTGGCTTGTCTGTGCAGGAATATGCTCACATTGCGGAACTGTCTGGCCGTAGTTTAATTGCACCAACCGTATTTAATTGTAATGCGCCAGATAGTGGTAATATGGAGGTTATTTGGCGTTATGGTTCTGAGCAACAAAAGCAGCAATGGCTTCAACCCCTATTGGAAGGTAAAATTCGTTCAGTATTTTGTATGACAGAACCTGCTGTTGCTTCCTCAGATGCAACGAATATGCAGGCAACTGCTGTGGTGGATGGTGATGAAATTGTCTTAAATGGTCGTAAATGGTGGTCTTCAGGTTTAGGTGACCCAAATGCCAAAATCATTATTTTTATGGCACATACGCCTGACGCAAGCAAAGATCGACACCATCAACATTCGATGGTTCTGGTTCCAGTGGATACTCAAGGTGTAACGATAGATCGTATGTTACCCGTATTTGGCGATTATGATGCACCACATGGACACGGCGAAATAAGCTTTAATAATGTTCGTGTTCCTGTCAGTCATTTTATCGGTGGAGCAGGACAAGGTTTTGAAATCGCACAAGGTCGTTTAGGACCAGGACGTATCCATCATTGCATGCGTTGTATTGGTGCTGCAGAAAAATCACTTGAATTAATGATTGATCGAGGTATGAGTCGCAGCGCTTTTGGTAAAGAAATTTTAAAGTTGGGGGGAAATTTAGAGCGTGTTGCGGAAGCGCGAGTAGCAATCGATCAGGCGCGACTGTTAACTTTATACGCTGCCTATAAAATGGATACTCAGGGTAATATGGCAGCACTTACTGAAATCTCTGCAATTAAAGTGGTTGCACCCTCTGTCCTTGAAAAAGTGGTGGATATGGCGATCCAGATTCATGGTGGAATGGGCGTTTCTCGGGATACACCTTTAACTGGTTTTTTTGCTCAAGCACGAAGCTTACGTTTAGCAGATGGACCTGATGAAGTTCATAAAGGAATGATTGCAAAATTAGAATTAAAAAAACGGGGATATGGTTCAAAGAAAAAGTAACAGTTTAATAGTTTGGTGCTGACTGTTTTATCTTAAAAATGTTATACATAAAACAGTCGGTACATAAAATCAAACTCAGCTTACTATTTACAGTTTTTTGATTTAAAACATACAAGATTCAGGGAAAAAGCATGTCAGTTATTGATGTTGGTGGAAAAGTACGTGAAGGTGAAGAACTAGACATTCGCGCAGTCGGCAATTGGTTGATTGAGAATGGCTCTGAAATTATAGGTCCCGTTGAAGTCACCCAGTATTCAGGTGGTGCTTCCAATTGGACCTATCGCTTAAAATATAGTAATGCAGATTTAATTTTACGTCGCCCGCCTAAAGGTACAAAAGCAAAATCTGCTCATGATATGGCACGTGAATATCATGTACAGAAATGGCTCGCACCCTATTATCCAGTCTTACCTGAAATGGTTGCACTTTGCCAAGATGAATCCGTGATTGGATGCGATTTCTATGTGATGAAACGCATTGAAGGAATCATTCCCCGTGCCAAACTTCCCCCTGAACTTAATTTTAATGAACAACAGGTTCGAGAGTTGTGTACTAATGTTCTCGATAAGCTGATTGAATTACATCAAGTTCCCTTTAAGGGCACTGAATTGGAAAAACTTGGGAAAGGCGATGGTTACTGTCGTCGTCAGGTTGAAGGATGGGATGGTCGTTATGAAAAAGCACATACCCTCAATGTGCCAAGTTTTAAATTTGTCCGTAAATGGTTGAACGAAAATATCCCTGCTGACTCAACCAGTTGCGTGATTCATAATGATTGGCGTTTTGATAATGTCATTCTTGATCCACATCATCCAACACAGGTGATTGGTGTATTGGATTGGGAAATGGCAACCATTGGCGATCCTCTCATGGATTTAGGTTCTGCTTTGGCATACTGGGTTGAAGATACTGACAATCAAATTTTTAAGTCTACCCGAAGACAACCCACACACCTTAAAGGTATGTTTAGCCGAAAACAAGTTGTGGATTATTACTTGGAAAAAACAGGATTAAAACCTGAAAATTGGACTTTCTATGAAGTCTTTGGGATTTTTCGTTTAGCAGTCATTGCGCAGCAAATTTACTATCGTTATTACCATAAACAGACGGATAATCCAGCATTTAAAGATTTTTGGATTGTCATCCATGCTTTACATATTCGCGCTTTAAAATTGATTGGTATTCAGAAAATTGAAGCCAATGAAGTTGCCCAGAAATACATTGAGAAGTTTAAGGAAATTTTAGGGAAATGACCACAATCTATTTGGTACGTCACGGGCAAGCATCATTTGGTGCTGAAAGTTACGATAAATTGTCCCCTAATGGTGAATTACAGGCAAAATTATTGGGTCAATATCTCGATAAAATTTTGAAAGAAGCACCTTATGCCGTTGCAGGTTCAATGCAAAGGCATCAACAAACAGCTCACTTTGCTTTGGCTGAAAGTTTTGCAGATGTTGCAGTTGTCACTGACCGCAATTGGAATGAGTTTAACCATCAACAGGTTTTTGCTCAATATGATCCTCGATTCAATGAACCACATTTGCTCAAACAAGATGTGACTAAAGAAAAAAGTCCTCGTGCTTATTTAGCCCGGATTTTTGAAGGCGCCATCAATCGCTGGACAGGGGGTGAATACCATCATGAATATGATGAATCGTGGCCAGATTTTAAAAACCGTGTTGAAGGTGCACTACAAAATCTGTGTGATGATTTAGCCAAAACCAAACCTCGTTATGCAATTGTTTTTACCTCCGGTGGAGTAATTTCAGTTGTTGCAGGCAAACTTTTGGAACTGAGTCCTAACAAAACTTTCGCACTCAATTGGGCAATTGCCAATACCAGTCTTACCACATTACGTTTGGTCGGTAATGAACCGCAATTGCTCAGTTTAAATGAACATCATTTTATTAAGGTTGAAGATCCACAGTTATTGACTTGGATTTAAGCTCGCGCTTAGAAATATAAAAATTGTTGAAGGAATCTATCATGGCAAAAACGATTTTAATTACTGGAGCAAGTTCAGGAATCGGTGCAGGAATGGCACGAGAATTTGCGCAAAAAGGGTATAATTTAGCGGTATGTGCCCGTCGTATAGAAAGGCTTGAAAGTTTAAAGCAAGAGCTGGAATCTAAATATGGTGTCAAAGTTATCACTAAAATCCTAGACGTAACCAATTATGAACAGGTCTTTCAGGTATTTCGTGAATTTAAACAGGATTTTGGAACATTGGACCGAATCATTGTCAATGCCGGTGTTGGTGAAGGACGACGCATTGGAAATGGTAAATTCGAAATTAACCGCGCAACTGTTGAAACCAATTTCATATCAGCATTGGCACAATGTGAGGCGGCTGTCGAGATTTTTCGTGAACAAACGTTTGGGCACTTGGTGGTGATTTCTTCAATGAGTGCTATTCGTGGTATGCCTAAACATTTGACTGCCTATGGCGCGAGTAAAGCAGGTGTAGCTGCCTTGGCAGAAGGAATTCGTGCTGAATTAATAGATACTCAAATTAAGGTATCGACGATTTTCCCTGGCTATATCCGCACTGAAATCAATGAAGGTGCCAAAAAACTTCCTTTTGAAGTCGATGTGGAAACCGGATCACATTTATTGGTGAAAGCCATAGAAAAACAACCAGTTAAGGCTTATGTTCCACAATGGCCATGGTTACCTCTAGGATTAGCGATGAAAGTATTGCCATTAAAATTGGTGAACAAATTAGGTTGATACATTTCATTTATACTTAGACTCGCATTTGATCTGTAAAAGACCCGACAGGGTCTTTTGGATTTATTAGCAAAACAAAATCTATAGTTCATCACAGTGAGCATACATTGATTTACTTTCTGAATGATGTGAACAATCAAGACCAATTTAAATTACCTTTGACTCTGACGAATCTTAAACCTGTTGAATTTATTGGGTATTCTTATGTTTTTAAAATTTTCAACACTTGTATTGGTACCTGCTTTAATTATTCAAGGCTATCGGGTTAAAAAAAATACACCACGGTTACCTGAAGCCAAAGGGATTCGCCATGGCGTTTTGGGTACTGGTCAAGCTTTATCGGTTTTGATTTTAGGTGATTCAGCCGCAGCAGGCGTTGGTGTTGAAAATCAACAACAAGCATTGCTGGGGTCAATTTTAAATGAACTATGTACAGATTTCGAAGTGACATATCTACTTGAAGCAAGGACAGGTGATACCACTTTGCAAGTTTTGGAGAGAATGCAACAATTACCAAACCAAGAATTTGATGTTGTGATTACATCTGTTGGCGTCAATGATGTCACAAAACTATGTTCACCCCAAAAATGGATGAAACAACAAAAACAGTTTTATGCTGCCATCGAGTCCAAATTTACACCACAATTGATTTTGGTCACTGGTGTACCGCCAATGAATTTATTTCCAGCTTTGCCAAATCCATTGGCGTGGTTGTTTGGACAATACTCAAGCACAATGAACAAGAAATTAGCCCAATTTATTGAAAATAATAAAAATTACCAGTTAATTCATTTTGATTTAGCGCATTTTAATACATTAAATCTGCAAATGGCGAGTGATAGATTTCATCCAAGTCAGGAAATTTATCAACTTTGGGCGAAAGAGGTTACATCACGTATTTTTACCAAATTTAAGTCCACAATGTGTTAAAAACTCCAGAAGTTTAAGGACATTGAATATTTTCCTTTTCTTTATAATAACTTAAAGCAATGTCTAGATCTGAAAGCAATTTCGCTTCAGTATAATTTTCTGGATTCAGTTTAAGCAAACTTGGCATGTAATTCGATTTATATTCCTTAGGATAATCTACACATACAATTCTTTTTTTATCATCTAATGTCGTATTTGGATCATCCAACTGATCGAGATATTTACTAATCATTTCATCTGATTGTTCAAATTGTGCTGTCACAGTAGGGCGATCGGTTTGTTTAGACATATTCTGATCCGGTGTTTTGCTGCAAGCAGTAACAACAAAGATCAACGATAGTGCGATAACGAGTTTACTGTTCATAATATATTGATTTTTAATGTGAATAAAAAATTATTGATAAATATTGAGTTAAGTTGCCTTTCGACAATTCTTTAAAAACTTAACTATTAAATAAATTATCAATTTGTGCAATGATTTTTATTACCTTAACTTGAAAAAGTTACAAATTCAAGTTCTTTACATATTTTATTAGAAATTTCATCTTATGAAAGTGTGACGGGTTAAATTGATTTGATTTATATGAGGTTGAATTTTACCCAAAAGCATCATTGATGAAGAAATCTCTAAGCAAAAGTTTATTTTTGAGTTAATTATGCGTATGGTATTCCCCAAAAGACAGAGGGGATATTTCATGAAAAAATTAATGATGATTGCTTTAACAACTTTAGCATCAAGTCTTTCTTTTGCAGAAAATTTACAATGCGAAAAAAGCTATGAGATTTTTAAGCAGCAAGGCGATAAAGAAATACAAATCTTAAAAAATGGTTCACTTGATGATGTCATTCATTATTATGATCAGATTGAATATGATCGTAAACTCAAGCCTAAACATCAAGGACAAACTTTTTCATCCGGTGAATGGATCAGCGATGCTAAATATAGAGAAGATGTAAAGACTCAACAGGATTTAGCTAAAGATGATTCTTATAAAAATATTGATTTTTCATTACTAAAACCAAAATTAAATTATATCTCGAGTATTGGAGAAGTTTGTGTTGTTCCAATACGATCGCAGGATCAAATTTTCAAAAAAAATATGCAGACCCAAGCAGATGTTATTTTTGTTCGTGATCTTAAAACCAATGATTGGAGAAGATTTATTTATTTAGGAATTGAAGATAAAAAGGATTTTAACGAATTTTTTCCAGATTTTCCTAAAACTATAAAATTATCTAAGACCATGATCGATAATAAGGATTTTGCAGAAAGTGCTACTGAATTTGCATTGTTAATGTTGCAAGAAATGGGGGCTGAAATTACGCCTGAATTGAAAGAAGTCGTAGAAGCTCAAGCAGAACCTTTTAGAGATAAGTTAAAAGCGAATGGTTATTGAGCTTTCATGTATTTGCTAATGCTAGACCTAAACCACTCATAAGAGTGGTTTCTTATATTTTATAAGGTCTACATAAAGCGATAAACAATTTATTTATGCTTGTCTTCTCACATAAACGCCATAAATTGACATTTATGCTGCACAGCAAAAATGCTAAGATAGCCATATAATTTTAATTATTTATCTATAAATGTCTGAATCTAGTATAGAAACCCATCCGCTTAAACCATTTTTACCATCAAATGCTAAACTGTTGATGCTGGGTAGCTTTCCACCACCCAAAGAACGTTGGAAAATGGACTTCTATTATCCCAACTATCAAAATGACATGTGGCGTATTTTTGGGCTTATTTTCTTTGAAAATAAAGATCACTTTTTAGATTTACCTAACAAAAATTTTAAAGAGCCTTTGATTCGTAATTTTTTAGTTGAAAAGGGAATTGCGATTTTTGACACAGCCTATCAAGTGATTCGTTTGAAAGGCAATGCTTCCGATAAATTTTTACAGATTGAAACGCCTACAGATTTATCTCAACTTTTGCTACAAATTCCTGAATGTCACAACATTATGACAACAGGAGATAAAGCAACGGACACATTGATGTTATCAATGCCATCGGAAACTGAAAAACCTCAGATTGGGCATTCTTCAAAAGTTCAGTATTGTGGTAGAGATTTGACTTTGTATAGAATGCCTTCCTCATCCAGAGCTTATCCTTTAGCACTAGATAAAAAAGCTGAAGCTTACAAAAGCTTATTTAAAGAAACAGGCTTACTTTAAGTAAGCCTGATATCATTTTTATGCAAAGCGTTTTGCCATCGCTACACAGATCACAACGGCGAAGCATACGATGACCATTGCAATGCTCACATGCTCACCCAACAATAGCGCGGCAAGCATCAAACCTATAAAAGGTTGTACCAATTGGATTTGTCCCACTGTTGCAATTCCACCTAGAGCTAGACCTTTGTACCAGAAAATAAAACCAATCAGCATACTAAATAAGGAAACATAGATTAAGCCCAACGTTTCTGGCCAGTGAATGTTCTCAAAGCTAGTAGGTAAATAATATAGACTGCCAATCAGCATCAATGGTAAAGATACAACCAGTGCCCAGCAAATCACTTGCCATCCACCCAATTCTCTAGAAAGTTTACCACCTTCAGCATAACCCAATCCGCAGGTGATAATTGATGCCAGCATATAGAGATCACCCAAACTAAAACTTAAATTACGATTTTCATAAAACATAAATCCAATCACAATGGCGCTGCCAATAAGGGCAAATAGCCAGAATTGCAGAGCAGGTCTTTCATTGCCGCGTATTACAGCAAATATGGCTGTAGATAAGGGAAGCAATCCAACAAATACAATCGCATGTGCTGAGGATACTGTTTGCAGTGCGAGTGCTGTAAATAATGGAAATCCAATCACCACACCAAAGGCAACAATGATTAAAGATTTAAATTGTTCAAAATTGGGCTTGGTTTGGCGTAAAAGCAAAAGAAAAAGTAATCCAATTAAACCCGCAATTGCAGCACGGGCTGTGGTTAAAAATTCTGGACTAAATCCCATAACCGCAATACGTGTAGCAGGTAAAGATCCAGCGAAAATTGCAACGCCGATAAAGCCATTGATCCAGCCAATATTTGTTTTATCCATCATAAATCACTCACTAAGTTTATGATGATTTAACGCTGATTTAATCTATAAACCCATAGACACTACCATACAATTTTAAAAAACTGTTATGCTATTTAAAGCAGTACAGTTTTAAAGATATTGAATATAAATCTATCAATTACATGGTTACTCAATGGCTAAAACCAAAATAGAACAAACCATTCAAATTATTAAAGATCAAATTTCCAATAAAAGTTTGATTGCAGGTTCACGTCTGCCATCTGTACGACAGCTTGCAGCTCAACTCAATTGTTCTGTTTCAACTATTGTAGAAGCTTATGCAAGACTTGTTGCGGAAGGTGTTTTGGAATCACGTCTTGGCTCAGGTTATTATGTGCTGGGGAAAACAGATGAAATTTTATTTGTAGAACCTGAAACGCAATACCAACGTGAGATAGATCCTTTATGGATTTCAAGGCAATCCCTTGAGGCAAAAAATGAAGTGCTCAAACCGGGTTGTGGTTGGTTGCCAACCAGTTGGATGCCTGAGCATTCTGTACGTAAGGCTTTAAAACAGGCGGCAAAGTCTGATGCAGTGATGTTAATTGATTATGCGATACCTCATGGACACCTTGAATTACGTAAACTCATCGCAAGGAAAAAGGAACTTTATCAACTAAAATCTCAACTGAATCAAATTATGATTACAGATTCAGCAACGCAATCCATTGATCTTATTTTCAGATACCTACTGACAGCAGGTGATGTAATTTTAATTGATGATCCCTGCTATTTTAACTTTCGAGCTTTAATTAAAGCACATCATCTCAAAGCAGTTGCTATTCCGTTTACAAAAAATGGCCCAGATGTAGAAAAATTTGAACAAGCATTAAGACTAAAACCTAAAATATATTTAACCAACTCAGGTATACACAATCCAACAGGTACTGTGATTTCATTACAAACGGTGTATCAAATTTCAAAGTTAGTAGAACAAACAGATCTGATGATTATTGAAGATGAAATTTTTGCGGATTTTGAATATACACCTGCACCAAGATATGCGTCGTTTGCAGGATTTAAACATGTCATTCAAATCGGCAGTTTTACCAAAACACTTTCAGCAGCAGTCCGTTGTGGTTATATCATTGCTGACCCGAAATTGGTTGAAAGCTTAATCGATCTTAGAATAGCCACTAATTTTAGTCATAGTTTTTTAAACGCAGAAATTATTTATCAGGCTCTGATGGACAGCAGTTATCCAAAGCATTTGGATTGGCTTAAGAAACATTTGCTTAAATTAACTAATGAGGTGATTCCGAAGTTATCCCGATTGGGAATACGACCATGGATCATTCCTACTGCTGGGATTTTTCTATGGTGTACCTTACCCAAAGGCATACAGGCAGCTGAACTTTCCAAGCTTTGTTTAAAGCATGGTGTAATCCTGGCACCAGGAAATTCATTTAGTCAGATGGATGAAGCAGGGCAATTTATGCGTTTTAATGTCACTCAATGTGTAGATAAAAGAGTTTTTGATACTTTAGAAATGGCAATCCAGCAATTAAAAATTCACTAGGCTCAAAGTTAAACCTTGAATAATGAACCATAAGTTTTAACTCATGCTGTTCATATTAAACAGTTGATTTCATAGTGGCATCAGGCTGAATAAATAACTTCGAAAATTTTGAATCGCTTGGATAAGAACTATTACAAACTTATTTAGAATTATTTTTCTTATCTTTGAAAAATATGCCTAAATAAAAAGTAATTGCATATTTTTTAAGGATATAGGGACAATGAGTGTTCAGGATGTTCCAAGCCCAATTGATTTAAGAAATCCACAAGATGCTTTACGATGGGCTGAAGAGGTGAATCAGAAACGCCCATGGCGATATGAGTTTTTTGATTATTATGTCAGTCTTATTCAGAACTTATACAAAGAAAAGCAGTTTAAAGGTCAGCAAGAGTCAAGCTTTCATGTTCTAGAAATTGGTTCAGGTCCAGGCTTCTTTGCAAAGCATTTATTAAGTCAGTGCCCAGATATTCTATATACTGCTTTAGACTTTTCAGAACCAATGCATGAGCTTTCTAAAAGTAGGCTATCTGCTGATGAGTTGGGCAGAACAGAATATCTGATACAGGATTTTAAGCAAGATGACTGGAACAATTCACTGGGTAAATTCGACGCAGTCATAATCCATCAGGCTTTACATGAATTACGTCACAAAGAATATGCCAGCCAGTTTCATCAACAAATTAAAAAACTATTAAAGTATGATGCAATTTATCTGGTCTGTGATCATATCTTTGCCGAGGAAGCTATGCAGAACAATGAACTGTATATGTCTAAACATGAGCATTTTCAATGTATAAAACAAGCAGGATATACGGATATCGAACTGGTCAAAGAGATTAAAGGGCTGTGTTTGTTTGAATGCTATTTATAAAAGTGACTTTTGTAGATGTTGAGGTAATGATTATGTCATTACAGGAAACTTACATCATCCATTCAAGTGGCAGGTAGGAGACACTATACATCATAAATCTTTGGAATCTGGTGGTTTCCGGATCAACATGATGTTCTATCACCTTACCATCGGCTTGGTGGTCCAGCCAAATCAGTTTCCCTTGAGAATCCAGTTGAAGCTCATAGGCGACAGTCAGTAGCGTGCGATCTAGTAAATCAGAAATTTGTTCTTGTAATGGATCAGACTTGAGCACTAAACCGACCTCAGTATTGATATTGAATGATCGTGGATCTAAGTTAAAGGAACCAATAAAAACTTTGTCATCGATGTTGATAAATTTTGCATGTAAACTGGATTTATTCTTGCCTTTTTTGGGAATGATATTTCCAGTCATCACTTCATACCATGTACGTCGCTTTCGTTCTATATAGGGCTTAAACTCATAGAGTTTGGCACCGTTTTTTAATAGATCAACACGATATTTTTGGTAAAAAGCATGAACTAAAGCAACATCATTTGCGACAAAGGAGTTCGTCAAGATCCGAACATTGACATTTTTCTTTGGAAATTGATTGATGAAATTTGTTCCATTTTGAGTCGGAACGAAATAGGCAGCAATCAAATCCATTTCTTGCTTTGGATCACCCAAATGTTGATGGATTTGATGAGAAATCAATTCATTGCCTTGTGCTTGTCCCAGGCTTTTCTTTGGTGAATCTGCTAAAAAATCAGCATAAGCCCAATTGATTTTGTTTTGATTCAACTCATTGGCAAGTTCTTTCTGCTCCAAGTTTACCTTTTCATCTGTTGAGTGTTCAGCTTGTTCAAGTTTTTCAAAACTTTTTCTTAAATCAATTAAATCCTGTGCAGTGCCTTTTGAAATAAATTGCTCGATTGGATAACTCAGCTCAAAATTCCAAAATTCAGTAAAGACTTCGTTGGCGCGATTCACTGAGCGACCAAAAAACAAAACATCCATATCAGTGAATTGAAAAGACTCACTGGCATCAAAATATTCACTGCTGATATTTCGTCCACCAGTCACGGCGATCGCGCCATCAGCAATAATCAATTTATTGTGCATGCGATGATTGATACGTTGTGCTCTAAAAAGGTAGTCCATTACACGGAAGTGTCTGAACTTATAAGGGTTGTAGAGTTTGATCGAGATATTGGGATGAGTCTGCAGTGCGCTTAATTGTCGATCTATTTTGGTTCCATTTTGATCATCAATCAATAAACGGACCTTTACACCACGATCAGCTGCCTTGAGTAATTCATGTAGCATGAGATTGCCAATAAAGTCATCAGCCCAAATATAATATTGCAAATCAAGTGTGTACTTTGCTTTTCTAATTAGGTGTATGCGTGAGGCGATGCTTTGAAAAGCGTCATTCATTGCGAGATAGGCGGTTAAACCTTGACTCAGCATATTTTTTGCTTGAGGTTCTTTAATCCAATGGTCTAAATATACTTGGGTATGTTGGAGGTCTTTTTGTGATTGATTCATAGGCAAACTACATCCAGTAATTAAAAAAGCCAATACAGCAGTAGATATAGACGTTCTTAAATGATTCATTCTTAAAATATCATTTGTATTTTACTAAATCATATCATCAAGTTAATGGTTGAATCTGTAAAGTGAAAAAGGTTACTGTAGTCTAACTGTTAAGATGCAAACCCATAAGGAAATTTATCGATGAAATCACGAGCCGCAGTTGCATTTGCTCCAGGACAGCCTTTAAAGATTGTAGAAATTGATGTCGCCCCACCACAAAAAGGTGAAGTATTAGTTAAGATTACACATACAGGTGTTTGTCATACAGATGCGTTTACATTATCTGGTGATGATCCTGAAGGTGTTTTTCCAGCGGTTTTAGGGCATGAAGGTGCTGGTATTGTGGTCGAAGTCGGTGAAGGTGTGACCTCAGTTCAACCAGGAGATCATGTAATTCCTTTATATACTGCCGAATGTGGTGAATGTTTATTCTGTAAATCAGGAAAAACCAACTTGTGTACAGCAGTCCGTGCGACACAGGGTAAGGGTGTTATGCCGGATGGAACGACACGTTTTTCATATAATGGAGAGCCGATTTATCACTATATGGGATGCTCAACCTTTAGCGAATATACGGTAGTTGCAGAAGTGTCTTTGGCGAAAATCAATCCAGAGGCAAATCCTGAACATGTATGTTTGTTGGGCTGTGGTGTAACTACGGGCATTGGTGCCGTACACAACACGGCAAAAGTTCAGCCAGGTGACTCTGTTGCCGTTTTTGGCTTAGGAGGTATTGGTCTTGCCGTTGTACAAGGTGCACGCCAGGCCAAAGCTGGGCGTATCATCGTGATTGATACCAATCCCGAAAAATTTAAACTTGCAGAAGAATTTGGCGCAACTGATTTTGTTAATCCCAAAGACTATGACAGACCAGTTCAGGAAGTGATTGTTGAAATGACTGGTTGGGGCGTGGACCACTCGTTTGAATGTATTGGAAATGTCAACGTGATGCGCTCTGCGCTGGAGTGTGCTCACCGTGGTTGGGGGCAATCTGTGATTATCGGTGTTGCAGGTGCAGGTCAAGAAATCTCCACCCGTCCTTTCCAATTGGTGACAGGACGTACTTGGAAAGGTACGGCATTTGGTGGTGTAAAAGGTCGTTCGCAATTGCCTGGCATGGTAGAAGATGCAATGAAAGGTGATATTCAACTTGCACCATTTGTTACGCATACCATGGGTTTGGATCATATTAATGAAGCATTTGATTTAATGCATGATGGAAAATCAATTCGTACCGTAATTAACTTCTAAGCACAAAACCATAACTTTGAATAAAAAAACCAGTAATACGTGATGTATTACTGGTTTTTATTTGCATGATAAATGTATGAGTTTTATATAAAAATATTCTAAACTTATCTTTTTTTGTTATGTTATGCCTTTAATTCAAACAACTCAGAGTGATCACTTTATGAAAAATATCGCTATTATAGGTTTGGGTATTGCAAGTTTAGCAATTTCTGCATGCTCTTCAATTCAGACCAATGCTGTGCAAGATCAATCAGCACAAAATATGCAAAGCACCTGTATTGCTGAACGTGCGACGCAATTGATTGGTCAAAATGATATGTCTGAAGCTAAAATTAAACAGCTTACACAAGCCACAATAGTTCGTAAAGTTGCTCCAAATCAAGGTGTAACAATGGATTATCGTGTAGAACGTGTGACAGTTACTGTCGATCCAGTGACTAAAAAAATTACTCAAGCAAGTTGTGGGTAATCGCAAAATTTAAAATAGCGCTATGGTTGAGTAAATATTGTATTATTCAACCATGTTGATATTTATTAAATAAAATATATTATTTAATTCACATGAAATAATTATATATAATAATCATGATTAAAATTAAAAATTTTTATTAAATTAATAGATCTCTTGATTTGAAATCATTATTTAGTATGTTTTAATAAACATCTCTCTAAATATTCACTATTATTATTCCTCACTATGAAGAGACTTATTTTAACCTTATTGTTAATTTTGACTTCAATTTCAATATTTGCACAAAATGAAAACTATAAAATTGTCATGGACAATCTTATAAACAACTATAATGCCGATCAGTATGAGAAAATTTTTAATGATTATTCTGCTGAAATGCAACAAGCGCTGCCGTTGGAAAAAAACCAACAGTTTTTTTCAGGATTGAAAGCCAAGGCGGGAAAAATTGAAAGCAAAGCGTTTCTCAATGATCAGCAGGACGGCTATGCACTTTATAAAACCAAGTTTGAAAAAATGGAGTTAACTGTCAAAATTTCGCTTGATCATCAAAATCACATCAATGGACTACTTTTTAAAGCGAATGACATGCTAAAAGAGATCAAAAGCAATACGGCTAATGTACTGAACACATGCCCTAAAGAGATTTCAGATATTATCTTTAGCAATACCCAAAATTTTCCGAATAATACTCAGCTTTCGATTGCAATCATTGAAAAGGATAAAGTCAAATATTATGGTGTAATTAAAACCAATGACAAACTCCAAGAGATTGAAAATCAAAATAAAGTATTTGAAATAGGTTCTATTACCAAAGTTTTTACCTCTACAGTGCTCGCCTCACTTGTGGAAGAAAGACAAATTAAATTAACGGATAAAATAAATTCATTTTATCCATCTTTAAAATTTAAAAATAATATTCAACTGAACTTTATCGACTTAGCCAATCACACCTCTGGGTTAGCGCGATTACCTAAAAATATAGATCTAAGCGATGAAAATAATCCGTATAAAAATTATGGGAAAAGTCAGATTGAGCAATATCTTCAAGATTCCTTAGCAGTCAAAAATACAGCGCAAAAAAAATATGCTTATTCAAACTTAGGAGCAGGATTACTCGGTTATACACTTGGACAATCACAAGGAACCGGTTTTCAGGCACTTTTACAGCAGAAAATTTTTGATCAATATCAAATGAAAAATTCATTTGTAAGCTCAAATAATCTTGGAGATAAGTTGGTTAAAGGACAAAATCCTGATGGAAAAACTGTTTCTAATTGGGATTTTGATGTTTTATTCGGGGCGGGAGGCATATTATCTACAACATCAGATTTGGCAAACTTTGCCATGGCGCAATTCGACCCTAAAAATACTGAACTGGCTTTGACCCGGATACCGACTTTTGAGATCAATCAAGATATGAAGATTGGTTTAGCTTGGCATTTGTTGAAATCACCGAATGGTAGTGATTTAATCTGGCATAATGGAGGAACAGGAGGTTATTCATCATCTATGGTTGTTAATGCTAAAGATCAGACTGCTGTGATTGTTTTATCCAATCTTTCTGCTTTTCATCCTAAAACGAAAAATATTGATAAATTATGTTTTGAACTTCTCAATCAAAGCGAAAGTAATTCAGGGAAATAGTCAGATTTTATATTCGAAAGATCAATGCATCCTTTTATTTTGATATATTACTTATCAATTAGATGCATACTTAATAATCATGTTCTTAATTAAATTACAAAAAATATCAACAAAGCGTGATTTTATGAAACTTGAATTGGTCAAAAAATCGGTTTTAGAGCTCCTGTCTTGTCTGCAATTTGTATAGATGAAAATATAACTGCCTTTTTTTCCTAGGGTGAAGTATAAGGTGATCAAATTTTATGGCTGTCTCAGGATGAACGTAAAATTATCGATTTAGATTACACAGAAAAATACCATCAACTTGAAAGTTCACCTGTTTTATTTGCAATGGATGGTCATTTGGGAATTATTATAGATTCAGATGAGATTTGATTATATTCAAGAGAAAAAAAATATTTGAGACAATTAAAATCAAAAACAATGAATTTATGCCTCAAAGATTTAATCTCAGAAAAATTCTATAAGAGACAGTTCTGTGTTACCACTATGTTTTAATAAAGAGGGTATTGGTGTTGATACGAGATATATAGCCTTTTGATAGCGACCTTCCAGATATGGGGAATGGAGAAGTATATTTAGTAAGTAATTGAATTTGTCATGTCTTTTGGTGTGATCAATCACAGGTAAGTGCTTATCTGGTGCAATGTACTTGAAACTCGACTTCAAATTTTAAATTGGCTTTTGCACATTATTTAAAATATCTTGAATCTATTCCGCCATATGGCAAAAGCCATTGGCGGAGAATTTATCAACGTTTTGTATCTGCCAATTACTGATTCAAAACCAAAACTCATGAATCAAGTAAATAGGATGTTTCTATTCCACATTGTTCAACAAAGGATTCATCATGTGAAACCAAAATGACTGCACCCTGAAACTGCGCAATCGCTTGTGCAAGAAGTGCTCTGGATTCGATATCCAAATGATTTTCAGGTTCATCCAATAAAAGTAAATCAATACTTCTGGCTGTATGGCTGATCGCTAATAATGCGACTTTAAGCTTTTCACCACCACTTAATTGTGCCAATTTTAACAGTGCTTTTTCACGGCGAATACGCAATTGACCCAAGAGTTTTCGCCATTCAACTTCTGAAATATCAGGATTAAACATGGCTAGGTTTTCTATTACACTGAGATCATCCTTTAACACACTGAAGTTCTGATCGAGATATAGACAGTCACCATTCACGAAGATGTCATGATTTTGATGATGTTCAATCATTTTTAACAAGGTTGATTTGCCTATTCCATTTGCACCTTTAAGCTGAAGCTTTTCACCTGCTCGCAGCGACAGTTTGATTTTTTGTGTCGATGCATAGGGCAATATTAAATGATTGATTCGCAAAATCTCACCATGTCGATTGCTGGTCAATTGAAAGTCAAACTTTTGTGGTTTAATTTTTTCTAAAGTGATTTGCTTGTCTTGTAAATCACGTTGCGATTGATCTATTTGACGAAGTTGTTGAGTACGTAATTTTCCAAAACTTTGTCCTGCTTGCTCCTTTTTAAAATCGAGTAAAATCTTAGCTTGAGAGTTTGAGTCACGCAGTTGTATGCCTTTACGCTGACGCTTCTGAGCTTTCATTAAACTTGCATGTTGCTGTTGTTTTAACTGTTTCAATTCACGTTTTTCTTGTTGAATCGACTGGGTTAAGGCATTGACATGTTGCTGATGCAGTTCGAAGTAGTCCGTATAATTGCCATGAACATGTTGCAGTCCCAATTCTGTCAATGCATAAATATGCTGAACTTGATCAAGCAATTGTCGATCATGGCTAATCAAGCACACACCGGCAGGATGGGCCAAGATTGATTCGATTAACCAGTGTCTGGATTGCTCGTCTAGATGATTACTCGGTTCATCTAACAACAAATAATGATCTGGTTTTAAGAATAAACGACATAAGGCGAGTTTGGTTTTTTGTCCTTCACTCAATTGCTGTATTGGATAATTTAAATCTAGGGGTAATTGTGCATTTTGCAAAATTTGCTGCCATTTCTGTGGCAGATCCCAGGCATTTTCAACCAGATCATAATCTTCAAAACTGGCATTATTGTCTTCAATACGCTGAAAAGCATGATATAACTCATCAACTTCTAATGCTTGCGCAATAGTTTCTGTATCCAGACGTTGTAATTGTGCTAGGTAGTCATATTGTATATGCCACGAAATCTGACCGCTATACGCTATATTTGAAAGACGCTGTAAATGTAAAATTTGAAAAAGTAATGATTTACCTAAACCATTTCGTCCAATTAAAGCTGAAGTTTGACCTGAATAAAGCACAAAATTAAATTGATCAAACATGGTTTGAGCAGGGAATGCCAAACTCAGATTGGAAATAATACATGCCTGTTGCATGGTATGAACCCTCATATTGAGGATGCGCAAAATAGTATGAAATAAAGCTATAAATAACGGAGTTATTCTATTTATCGTGAATGTGGTATTAGCACCAAAAGATAAGTTTTGCCTTGAGTAGAATCTATTTTGCACATCAAAAATTAAAAATAATAATGATGAGAAAATGACTTACTTCATTGGCGTTACTCTTTCAAAGCAGGATTTAGAAAAGCTATTTTATAAAATTAAAGCAAGATGTCAACCTGCCAATGCAAAATGACTACATCTGAAGGCTGGAAATAAATCCCCAGCTTTTTAAAAAACCAGAGATTTATTTTCAGACTCAGTGCATTGACCCTTAAATTAAGACGTTGCTTTAATCACTTCTGCAACAGAACTTGCAACATAATCAATATTTTTTAAGTTTAAACCTGCAGCACACATACGACCGCTTCGAACCAAGTAAATTGCATATTGATTTTTCAGGATATCCACTTGTTCAGCAGTTAAACCCGTGTAGCTGAACATACCTTGTTGAGCTGTGAGATAATCAAAATTGCGATCAGGTAGTGCAGCAGATAATTTTGCTTTCAATAGTTCGCGCATTTGAATAATACGTTCACGCATTTCTTTAAGTTCAGCATGCCATTGTTCAGTCAGCGTTGGATTATTCAATACATTATCGACAACCAATGCGCCAGTAGTTGGTGGGCTTGAGTAAATACGGCGTACAGTGGCTTTAAGCTGACCTAAAACTTTCTGTGCTGTATCTCTATCGTCACAAATAAATGTCAACCCCCCAACACGTTCACCGTAGAGCGAGAAGATTTTAGAGAATGAATTGCTGACAATGAAATTTAATCCAGATTTATCCAAAGCGCGAATTGCATAAGCATCTTCTTCTAAACCTTGACCAAAACCTTGATAGGCAATATCAAGGAATGGAATTAAATCACGTGCTTTCAACACTTCAATAACACGATCCCATTCAGCAGGAGTTAAATCTGCGCCTGTTGGGTTATGGCAACACGGATGCAGAAGGACTATACCTTTTGCCGGAATTTTTTGTAAATCTTCCAGCATGCCTTCGATGTCAACACCATTGCTTGCAGCATCAAAATAACGATAGAAATGCGAGTTGATTCCTGCGCCATTGAAAATTGCAATATGGTTTTCCCAGGTCGGTTGGCTGACCCAAACATCAGATTCAGGGAAATATTTTTTTAGAAAATCCGCACCCACTTTAAGCGCGCCAGAACCACCCAATGTTTGAATAGTGACTGCACGACCATCTTTACGTGCTTGGCTGTCTTCGCCCAAGACTAATTTTTGGGTTGCTTCATTATAAGACTTCGAACCATCCATCGGTAAATAAAGCTTTACCTGATTATTGTTTGGTTCAATATTCTTTAATGCCGCTTTTACAGCATCTAACTGAGGAACGATAGTGTCCTCATTATAATAAAGACCAATACTTAAATTTACTTTGTGTGTCCGTTCATCCTTACCAAAGGCTTCCATTAAAGAAAGAATTGGATCACCTGCATAAGGATCTACATGTTGGAACATGGTTTTAAGTCCTAAATCAAACGAAGATATTCGTGTCTGATCATATAGGTAATTCCAAGTCGGACTCAACAGCAGAATGAAGTTTATTTTTTATTATTTATTCAACTTTAGATGCAGATGAGTTTTATTTGTTTATATTTAGCACTGAATTTGCCGTCAAGACACAAGCTAGGTCAAAAATAAGTAATTTATGGTGGTGAATGCCAGGCACAAAATATTTTAAAATATGATCTGCTTTTTTAAGTCATCTTGTTCTCAGCTGAACATAAAACAATTGTTCTGTATTTATGTTCTTGTCATGATAGTGCAAGGCAAGATACTAAATTTCCGGATGATTCAATGTTACTCAATTATCAATACGATCAAGTTCAATCTACAACTGAAAATCAACAAACACTCGTTTTGATTCACGGTTTGTTTGGCAGTTTAAGTAATTTGGGTATTATTGCCCGTGCCTTTCAAGAAAAATTCAATATATTGCAACTCGATGTGCGTAACCATGGACATTCCGAACATTCAACAGAAATGAACTATACATTCATGGCATCTGATGTCTTGGAAACACTTGACCACCTCAATATTGACACTTTTGTGACTGTCGGTCACTCAATGGGTGGCAAAATTGCAATGAAACTTGCGAAACTTGCACAGGACCGTATGTTGAAAATGATAGTTTTAGATATGACACCTTTTGCATATCAAGAACATCACCATGATCAAATTTTTAAAGCATTATTTGCCGTTGAAAATGCGCAATTGGAGTCAAGAAAAGAAGCCACTGAACTTATGCGCGAATATTTAGAAGAAGAAATGGTTATTCAATTTTTATTGAAATCTTTCAATAAAGGGAAGTGGCTGTTCAATGTGCAAGCATTATTTAATCATTATGCTGATATTTTAGATTGGCAAAATCAGCCCGTAAATACAGTTCCTGCGTTATTTATTAAAGGTGGAAATTCTCCCTATATTTCAAAGCCGGCGCATTTTAATGCAATCCAATCACAATTTAGTCACAGTCAGGTTGAAATCATACAAGAGGCTGGTCATTGGTTGCATGCAGAAAAACCTGCTGAAGTAAATCAATTGATTTCAGCCTTTATTGAGAAATGATCAGACAAAATTTCATCTTTTCTATTGCACTTCTTTTATCTGCCTTCATGAATCATTGTGCTTAGCATAATGAGTAAATACTCATTATGCCATGATTTACTATTAGTTCTAATATTCAAAAATGCTTATTTGAATTGAACATTGCACATGAACTCAAAACAACTCGTATGGTCAGATTTTGTAATTTATTTAAAACTGACCTGTGTAGCGGTATTATGGGGAGGAACCTTTATCGCAGGACGTTTGACTGTCTCTGAAGTACCCGCTCAAATTGCCGCTTTGATGCGTTTTATCGTTGCCTCGGTTTTATTGGTCGCAATTTTGATAAAAGTCGAAGGATCATTTAAAAAGATCAATTTTAAGCAACATTTACTCACTGCAAGTATGGGGCTAACAGGCGTATGTACATATAACATTTTTTTCTTTGGCGCTTTATCATATATGGAAGCAGGACGAACAGCTTTATTTGTCAGCCTTTCACCTATATTGACCATTATTGCAGCACGAGTTCTTTTCAGAGAAAAACTTTCTACGCTTAACTATTGGGGTGTTATTCTCGCATTTTTTGGAACTCTGCTGGTTGTAACCAAAGGTCATATTTTTTCCCAGTTGAATGCTTCTTTTGGAACTGGTGAATTAATGATGAGTTGTGCTGTACTCAGTTGGGTTGCATACACACTACTGTGTAAAAAAACTACAGGTTTATCACCACTGATCATGACAACCTATTCAACACTTTGGGGACTAGTTTTCTTGCTGATAGGTTTTATAGCTGAAATACAGACATGGCAAATATTTACGTTTCATGCTCGTACTTATCTGAGTATTCTATATTTAGGGGCTTTAGGAACGGTATTGGCATTTGTTTGGTATGCACAAGGCATCTCAAAAATAGGCACATCGAGAACAATCATCTTTAACAATCTCGTTCCTTTATTTGCTGTTTTGCTGGCATTTCTGCTTCTAAATGAACCAATCACACTGTCAATGCTCATTGGAGGCATCTTGAGTTTTAGCGGTGTTTTACTGACCAATATAAAAAATTAAATTGAAAAGGGTGTACCTGTGGAAGATTACATTCACTATTACAGCCATGATGGAATCATGGTTAAATTAACAAGGACTAAGCCCTGTAGATTTCAGAACTCAGCCCTTAAAACTTGCTTAATCAAACCGTCCAACTTTATGGGGGTAGATCATATAGTTAGATATTTTAATTAAATACCTAACTATACAGAACTTTATACCGTTCTCCTAAACCTCTACCCAAGTATCTTTTACTTCTTGAGAGTCTTTGGTCAGAATAATTTTTTGATCTTGGATTTGCCCCACCCATGAGGTTGGGATGAGATGATGATGTCCATCTCCATGTTTAGTCAGCTTAATTTGATCTGTACCTACGAGATGGTCTACTTCACCGACTTTAGTTCCGCACGCAGCGATAACATCAGCATGATTTTTAATACTCTCAACATTGATAGAAGTCATTTGATTCTTTCCTATTGAAATGTGATTTGAGTATTCACCATAGCTTAAAGATTTCTGTCAGTCTCGAAATGAAAAGGAAACACTACAAGACCATCTAAACACTTACCTAAGGTTTAAAAATAGATACATGGTAATGTCTTGAAATAAAAAACATGACATTATTTATCTTGACTAGTATATTGTTTTTATTGGTTATTTTTATAAATATTAACACTTTTGTCGAAGTTTTGACAAAACTAAACTTCATTTTAATTGAAGCACTAAAGTGGTCTTGTGCTGTGAAATTAAGACAATAAAGTGAGGTTTTACAGCTGAGAATGACAATAAATGTGAGATGAAGTTGGAGTTTAAGCTGTTAATCCATATATCATTTACTCAATTAGACACCAGTTCACATTTCGCCACATAAACTTTTACACGCCTCTTATTGAGTGGAAATATTGCAAGATACAGGTAGATGTTCAATAAAATAAAAAATTGATCAAACTACCAGTCTCAAAAAATAATTTCTAAAGAATATTCGATAGTCTATATTGAATAGCTAACTTTTTAGCTTCAATAAGGCGATTTTTTAAATAGTTTGGACGGGGTAAACAGATGGGTTGTAATTTGATCTGCTTGAATTTTTCTAAAAATGGTTTGATAGGTATTAAATTTTGAAACCCGTTTATCTTCAGTATTGGAATAATCCATAATATTGTCCGTAAAACCTTTATGAAATTTCATTTCATAATCTTGAAAAGTATGTAATAAGCCTAATGTGTGGCTTAATTCATGCGCCATCACATCCATGTAGGGTGGAGCATCAGCGTATATAACGACAGATTTCCCCCATTCTATATCCTTTGTTCTGTACAGCGGCTCTGTTTCAGGTTCCCGTTTATAAAGTCGAGTATCAGCCTCAAAACTTGCTGATCCTTCAATAACTGATCCTGGTTCAACCATTGTCATAACATCTTTCTTGAGGACAGGATCATAAACCTTTTCATAAATAGGCTCATATCTCATTGCGATCGGTGCAAAAAATACATATCTGTGGGACTCGTAGGTTGAATTTATAGGCAATAATTTAAAGTTTTTTGTCTCATATAACTTCAATAATTCAGCTTTGAATTTTTCACTATTGTCCTCAACCAAATAAGTGACTTCTCCATTTTTTGTATTTTTTTTATGAAATTCATTCACTGGAACATATTGCTGCTTTTTATCTCCAATTTTAGTTTCATCTTCAATTTTGATTTTAGTTGACCACCATTTTTTTACAAATGCACGAACTTCGGAATCAGTTTTAGCAAGTCGATCTAAATCAAATACTTCTTTTTTAACCACATCTGCAATCATTAAACATTGGTTAAATATCCTATTTTTTAATTCCCATTCATAGTTTTTCGGCTTTTCTAGAATTTTTCCATTTACTTTGACATCAACCATAATTAATTTAATCACAAAAATTTCTTTATTCTTGGCAACTAAAAGCATACCAACATCTTTTATTGTTCCAGACTTTTTTGCTTGTACCAGAATATATTCATTTTGGCTCAATGCACCTCCAGAACAAATAATATTAATGGCTTTTTTCTTTTTATAAGAAAAACGTTTTTGTGTTGCCAACTGTTCTGAGGTTCGACCTGAATTGATAAAATTAGCCAGTGGTTCTTCGACTATTTGAGACTGTTGATTTTTTTCAAAAGTTGAAATTTTTAGACATGGATTTGAAGATTTAAAAACTAAAATAGTGCCATCATCAGTCAAAGCACTATTATCATCATCTGGACTTTGATGAATCTCTATATCGAGATTGGCACCTTGACGATTGATTTGATCACTGCCTAATGTTCCTGGACAATTTGTTGCAAAAATGGATAGCCAAGCAGGTAAATAAAGTCCTTCATTAATAAATACACTTCTACCACCATCGAATTGTCTGTTAAGTATGCGTCGCACAACAGCATCATAATCTTTGATTACAGTATCTTTTTTATTTTCATCAGCATCGATAATAGTTAATGGATATATATACTCATCACGAATCCAATCAAAACCAAATTCACCATTGTAGTCTGCTGCAACAGGCTCGCCAATCTTATAAGGACGTCTAAAGTGGACGAAGAAATTTCTTAAACATGTCTGGCACACACTGCCTTTCTTTGGGCTAGATTCAATGCTCATCATTTTTATTATGACTCCAATTATTCAAGGCTTTTCATATATTCATATTAAACAAAACAGTAATGTAAAAAAATTTAAGTGACTCAGGTGTAAAAAATGTTTGTTATTTTGTTTTTAAGAAAAACGGTATGACCGCATTGATTCATATTTGATTCTGATATTCTCAATGGCATTCACTATTTTCCCTGTTTTTTATTCTATGATTCATGTACCCATACTTCAATTGATCTTTAAGCTGGTTGATAAAAGATGAGAGAATGCTCATTGAACAGCTAATTTTGGATTGCAGGCTCCAGACAATATGGATCTACAAAAAGAACAGCATTAACTGAATTTGCCAAAACTAGATTGTGCTAAGATATTGAAAATAGATAGCAATCTAAACATATGCGCGCTTTTCCTATTCAATACAGACTGAGTGGATTTTACTTTTGGTATTATTCAATTGTCGGTACTTTTTTACCATATTGGAGTTTATATCTTCAAGATCAAGGGTTTAGTTACAAAGAAATAGGCTTATTGTCTTCCATTGCGATATTAACACGAATATTTGCACCTTTTATCTGGGGATTTATTGCCGATAAGACAGGGAAGCGAATGCTTTTAGTTCGTATTGCAACCTGGATGGAAGCGACAATTTGGTTGCTGATTTTCATTATTCCCAACAATATGCAATCCATTGCATTGCTTATGCTGATTTTTAGCTTTTTTCAAAATGCAATTCTTGCACAATTCGAAGGAGTGACTTTATTTTGGCTGGGAAATAAACACACGGCAGAGTATGGGAAAATAAGAAAGTGGGGGTCTATTGGGTTTATCGTAGGTGTATTCAGTATAGGGGCAATTCTTGACGTTATTGATGTTAAATATTTACCTATCATGCTGTTATGTATCGCTTTTAGTGCTTTTATTTGGTCATTTTCAATTAAAGAACCGAATTCTGCTCCAAGTGCACAAAAAATATTGGACCCTGTATGGCCTATAATTAAAAGACCTGTTGTGCTCGCATTCTTTACAATTGAATTCATTATGCTTTTTGCGCAAGCACCATTCTACAGCTTTTACAGTAATTACTTAAAACTCGCAGGATTTAATACCACACAAATTGGCTTTTTGTGGGCTGTTGGTGTTATTGCTGAAATTATCATGTTTAATTACGCCAATTTTTTTCTCACTCGCTTTTCATGGCGAAGTTTAGTGGCTTTATGTTTGGTCATGACCAGTATTCGTTTTGTATTCGCTGGTCTATTTTCCGAAAGTTTCTTACTTCAATTCATTTCACAAAGTTTTCATGCATTCAGCTTTGGGCTATTTCATATCATCGCAATGCGAGTCATTCTACAAAACTTTGCTGCACAGCAACAAGGCAGAGGGCAGGCTGTATATAGCACAATCTGGGGACTTGGCGTTGCCTCAGGAAGTATTCTCGCTGGACATTATTGGGAACAATTGACAGGTGAATATGTTTTTATCATTGCAGGGCTGTCAGCATTGCTCGGATTATTGTTGATTCAATACTTACCCAAAACTTTGCAAGCAGTATCAAAGTAAAATGGATCCCTTTTATCCATGAGAGGAATCCATTTCTCTTAAAATGCTAGCCAAGTAAATGTACGATTATGTGAACCATAAACGGTCCAACCAATACCATAAAAATACCAGCTAACACCATGGTTAAACTTGCGATAACACCTTCATCTTTATGGCGCATATATGCTTTACTGGCTCCAAATCCATGCGCTGCATTTCCCAAAGAAGCGCCTTGTGCGAAACTTGATTTAAGTCTTAAACAACCTAAAACCACATCCCCAATGAGCATACCTGTGACTCCAGTGATCATGGTAAATAGAATTACCAGTTCAACTGAACCTCCAATATGAGTACTCAGCTCCATGGCAAAGGGTGTGGAAATCGAACGGGCCATTAAACTATATGTTGTGGTTTGATCGAAGTTAAATAACTTGGCTAGATAAAAAGCGCTGAGCATTCCTGCAAGCATACCGATGATTACACCCATAGAAATCGAGATGATATGCGCTTTGATGATTTTTCGATATTCAAAAATGGGAATTGCAAAAGCCACTGTCGCAGGTCCAAGCATCCATATGATCCATTGACTGTCCCGCATATAGGCATCATAAGAAATATGGGTTGTCAGTAAAATTGCAATTAAAACAGTAGGAACCAGAATTGCAGGTGATAGAACAAGATAAGGAAACTTTTGATAAAGTCGTTTAACCAGTACATAGGCAAGCAATGTTATTATAAAACAAAATATTGAAATAATAGACATTATTTTTCTCCATGTACGACTTGTGTTGTTTTAACAGCAGTGCGTTGGCTGAGTTTTTTCTCTAACTTAAAGCCAAGATGAACACTATATGCAGTGAAGACCATCACACAGATTGTGCCCAATACCACGACGACAATAAGTTGCCATCCCTCAGTCATAAATAAGTCTTTGTATCTCATTAAACCGATAAAACATGGGATAAAAAATAATACCAATTCACCGAGTATAAAATCTGAACCAGATTTGATCCAACTCAATTTAAACATACCTGTCATGAGTCCAATCAAAACCATAAACAAACCAATCACAGCGGCAGAGATCGGTAGATTAAATTGTTTTTGAATGATGGAACCCATCCACCAAATCAAGATCAAAAGTCCAATCTGTAAGATGACTTTGTAAATTGATGATAATGAATGGTGTTGCGTATACGTAGACATTTATAAGCTGATATTTTAAAAAGATGTGTTATTTTAGTTGCAAAGATTGCTGCATATTATGAATAATTAAACCATAATTATGCTGAATTGGAATAATTTGTGGATATTAAAAACCTTAAAATCTTTGTGGAAATTGTCAATTGTGAAAGCTTTACGCTTGCAGCCGACAGATTGTTTATGACTCAACCCACCATTAGTAAATCAATCAAACATTTAGAAGAAGAACTTGGAACAGCATTGTTTAAAAAGGGTGAAGCGGGCAGAAAAAGGGAAGTTGTGCTCACCTATATTGGAGAATTAGTCTATCAACATGCATTAAATATCTTAAATGAACAAAAACAGATATTCGATAATATTGATCAAGTTCAAGAGTTAAAAAAAGGTAAATTAACCATAGGTTTACCACCATTAGGTTCAGTATTGCTCAGTCCATTAATTGCTTTATTTCACCAAAATTACCCAGATATTCAACTCAAATTTCTTGAAGTTGGCGCCAATGGAATTGAAGAAGCAATTGCAGCGAAAAGTATTGATGTCGGCATTTTACTGGGAAATTTGAGACCAAGTTTTGCGGCAATTCCTGTTATAGATTCACCAATGTGTTTATTGGCTAAGAAAAATTCTCATTGGAATCAAAGAAATACTGTTCATCTAAATGAACTTAAAGAAGAAAAATTTTTACTTTATGCGGATTCATTTACCTTAAATAAAATGATTATTCAGGCTGCAAACTCTGTAGGTTTTGAACCCAAAGTGGTTTGTAAAAGCAGTCAATGGGACTTTATTACCAAAATGGTAGAATTCAATATGGGGATCGCAATTTTACCTAAAATCTATTGTGATCAGTTAGATTCAGAAAAGTTTTGTTCAGCAATCCTCAATGAACCTAAATTACATTGGACACTGAGTATGGCTTGGAATATTACTGTAGCGATGAGTCCGGCAACGAAAGCATGGTTGAATATTGTTGAAATGAATCGGGATAAAATCCATTTTTAATGGGGCATCTTTTCGCGTAGATGATACGAGGCAGCAATTTTCCTTTGGTTGAAACAAATTTCTTAGGTGAGGTATGGAATTTACATTAAAAGAATTAAATCAAATTTATTTATTTTTACTTAATCGTCCTGAAGATTCGGCTGTTAGGTTGATGAAAAAAATAGAGTCCAAGTATAAATTTTGTTGGATGTGTCAGCAGTTGGTGTTGCCTGAGAAATTTGAAGCTCATGAACACGACCACATAAAACACTTTAGTAGATAGATATTTTTTAAAAAAAACTATATATATCAAATTGTTAATCAATATAATTTCGCATAATGTATATTATGTTAAATAAGATACCAAAGGCTGTGGCTACACAACGCTATTGTTGCCACAGATCGTCAACGTGAATACCAATAATTTTAATTCACGTTGACGACTATCCTAAGTAACATAATATTCGTTATGCAGAAATCACGCTACTCGACTTACGTATTAATCCAAGCCTACGTAAATCTGCGTGGCTATGATGTCTATGTTTGGGTACATGATACAGATTTGTCAATCGTTTCCCCGCATATTATAAATTGGGGTTTGAGAACTTTACTAAGTTGTATGTACCGTGTTTAAATGACTGAATTGTCCTGTGGTTGTATCTGTTCTTTAATGATGAGCTGCTGACAATGGTTCAATTTGTTCTGAACAACACCATTCAAATAATCTTTAAGGTTTTGGCAAATACAAAGATCAATTTCTGAGTATGTAGCAGCTAGAACAATTTCATTCATGATGGAATTAGAGTGTTCATAGACTTCTGTCAGTTGATGAATATTTTTATTAAAGTCTTTGATTTTATTAATTAGTTCACATGCCTTGTCCATCACCCTACTCTCCTAAATATTCACAAATTTCAGCATTCGCTTTTTTATAGGTTTCTAAGTGAGCATCAATGAGTGAATAGTCATACGACTAATCACTTGCAACTACTGCCAAATGTTCAAGGCATCTTTCTGTAGATTCAGCAGGACAACAAATGTCTAAACATGGATGGCCATATTGAGCAACAATTTCATCAACTTTATTAAAAGCAGCTTGTATAAAATCAAAATTATTTTTAAAGGTAATTATGCTCTTAATGTTAATTTCCAGTCCAATTCGAGACTTTGCAAACATGCATGCAAATGCAAGTATTATTGGAAACACGTCCACATGTGAACTATGGAGATTTAATACTGGTTCAAAACGTTCGCCTGAATGATCAAGAGCAAGAAGCCTTGTGAAAGAAGGCTGTTGAATTGAATAAAATACTTATTCAGAAAGGACAACAGCCAATTAGAGATAGTAAACTTGTTCATATTTTAATTGAACAAAGTATTGATTTTATTAAAGTTGGTGCAAGTAAGAATGTAATTATTCCCAAATAAAATGTGAATTTTATTAAAAGTCTTAAATTTAAGACTAGAGTCCACCATTAGAGAGCGTAGACTCTTTTATGTTAGCCTAGAATTCCAAAATACTGTTGAAGGCCTGTAGCAAGAAGACTACCTGCAGCACCTACAGCAACCTGCCAAGTACCATCAATAGACTTACCAATCATTTTTGCCATCCAACCCTTTAGATCAGAACTATATTCGCTTGGTGATTGGGGTAAAGGAGTAACATCGATAATAGTTTGCAGCTCTTGGATATCAGTTTCTTGAATGCCATGACTTCTTAAATTAGAAGCTAAGGAATTAAAATCACCTTTTATAATTTGTAGTGTATTGGTTGATGTTTGATTAATTATTGAGTTGTCATTATGGTTAGCCATATTACCAACATTACTAATATTGTAATTAATATTCTGTGTCATTTTCTTTTCCTGCTCTGTGAATTGCCATTCCTCGCCTAAAATATTATTTCTTTCAAGCTCTTCGCTGAAAAATAAAATTTTTGACCTAACAGAATATAACGCATTCTCAATATCCGAGTAATGAATATCTAAGAATAAATTATACTTATCTGGGATGTTTCTATTTATTTTAATATTATCTTCAATTTGTTTGTCAAGAGAAATATATAATCTTTGTTCATCATTAAAACCATAATTTTCAAATTTAATAATACTATCTTTAAAAATTTTATATGAATCATCAAATGAGCATGGAAGAGAATATGTTTCAGCACCATGTCTAGCAAGAACACTCCCTCTAATCCAACGGTATTGAGGAATATTTTTAATTTCAGATTTAAAATATCCATCTATTTCTAAATTACAATATTCTCTGAAATCATCTAACTTTAGTTTAGATGCAATTAAGCGAGCATTTAAAAGAATTTCACTAACATCTACAGAGTAATCTAAGCATAATTTTTGTAAAGAAATGACTGCTTTCATATTTAGTTGACCTCTGTGTTTAGTTCCTATCGATAAATGAATCGATATTATGATTTGCCATGTTGTTTACAGTGTCAATATTATAGTGAACATTTAAAATATGTTCCTTTTCAGTTGAAGTAAACTCCCACTCCTCCCCAAGAATTCCCTCTTTTTCAAGCTGATAAGATATTTCTAAGATTTTAAACTTAATTGTATCTAGTGCTTTTTGAAAAGGAATTTTACTCGCTCGAATTTGAAAAATAAAATGACTATCTTGACATTGTGGATTGCTTTCTCTAAGAATTTTATCTATGTCACTTTTTACTTCAAGAGTAACACTATCTGATTTAGTTTTAATTGCACCCTCAAAAAAAGAAATTCCATCCTTTATAATCTGACCAGAAAATATTGCATCAGCATTAAAAATAGCAGTTTGTCCAGATAATGAATTTTTCAAACATAAAGAACCAAAAATATATCTATATTCAGGAATTTCAGAATCATCAACAGATTGGTAACCATTCAATTCTAATTCACACCATTTTTTGAAATCATCCAAATTTAATTTACAAGCAATTAAGTATGCATGTCTTAAGATATCACCGATTTGAGATGATGGATCTAAAACTAATTTTTGTAATGCAATAATTGCTTTCATATTTCCTAACTAAATCCAGGCCATTCTGAAGTCGCATAACTTCATTTTATGTTAAATAACATCTCTACGGCAGCACCCTAATTTAGTTGCATGACTGCAACTTCATTTCAATCGTTGGTCCTGTGCCTGACAGCTTATGTAACAAGTGACAATGCTGTCAAGCATCTGTTAAGTAACATAATATAAGTTATGCAGAAATCAGATCGCTACTCTACTTGCGCTTCAGTCGAGCCAATGTCTGGATACAGGAGGCAAATATCGCCTATCGTTTCTCGCATATTATAGGTTGAGGGTAATTGAAAATTATGACCACCGATTAAAACTATACATACTGGAAGCTAATCACTATACGTTTCTATTTCTAAAATATTTTATTAACATGCTATATTTACTATAAAAATAAATTATTTTTAAAATGGTAAATTAAAATACCAGTTCGCAGGAAGAGGTATTCGACTATATTCATGTTCTGACGCGGAGTATTTTTTATAGGCGGTATCTTCCGATTCGTTCAAAAAATTCATCCGCTCACTTGGTGTCAAAGTAGCTGATGTTGATTTTTTTAGTAGCATTTGCAAATTTGTAAGTCTAAGAGGAATAGAACGTATTTGACCATTTTCAGAAATCACATAAAGCATATGTTTTTTATAGTCTATAGGTAAGGCTGTAATAGCCTGATTAATGGATAGACTTGCTAATAGGCGTTGTGTATTTAGGTCCCATATCTTCAATTTTCCATCCCATAATCCTCCTGTAATGATTACACCAAGTTCCATATCAATATTCCATGCACTTATACTACCTATCTGTGCGATTCCTACTTCTGTTCTAAAAGCTTTTCTTTTTGTTTCACCTATCTTTTCAATAAGCCATAGACGCCCACTAGATGAAGCATAAAGAGCAACCCCATTTTTTATAGTACATTGCTCAATCCATTTCCCATCTTCTTTCCACATCTGTAGCTTTTTCCCATCACGAGACCAAGCAATAGTCCCATCCATTGATCCACTTAAAACTAAGCCACTATTGGAATCTATAGCTAAACAAAGAACTTCATCATTATGAGGATGCCATGTGATACGTTTGCCATTTGTAAGATCCCATCTTATTATTTGACCATTTGATAGACCAATTGATATCCAATGACCATTTTCAGAAACGGCTACGGCCGTAGGTTTTATTGGTAGAGGATTTTTATCTAATAAGCGAGCACCTTTAGTGGTAATGATATTTAGTCTATTTTTTGAATCTAATATGATAATACCGTTTAAATATGAATTGTACACAGCATGCGTGGCTCCAGAACAAAAATTCAATACTTGATCAAAGCCTTTATTATTGTTTTGTCGTATTAGTTGTACATCCCCATTATTATTAGTCCACCATAACGCTTTATTTTTAGAATCAAAATTCAACATTATAGGATAGCCATTGATATCATTTTGCGAGCAATTATTTGCTGATTCAATTAATTGAGGTGTTTGATCAAGCTTACCTTTAGGGTAAATAAGTAATTTATTATCACCAGTCGCTATAGCAAGCGTGGAAGTATCAGCATCGAATGCACTAGCATATAGCTTATAGCTTATAAAGGTTTGCCAAGAAGTTTTCCATGATTTACGGTGCCAAATATATGTTTCCCCATCATTCCCTAATGACATCAATTGTTCCCCAGACAAGGACCAGATTAACTTTTCTGCTCCTTCATGACCTTTTAATAAAATAGGTTCAGAGGTATGAGAAAAGGGTGAATTCCATAAACGTATTCCTAAACCCTCTTGTAAAGTAGCTAATACTTGGTTATCAGGTGACCAAGCAATTTGTGTAACTTTTAATGATTCCACATCTGTTGCCGAAAATCTTTGACGATAAAATAAAATAGTATGGTCTAATAAAATTGGATCAGCATGAGTTTTCGTATGAAAAAGACGTACATTGCCATCAAGTTGAGAAAGGCCTAATAAGGATCCATCAGGTGAGAAAGACATTGTATGGACTGGATGAGTTAATGGAATCCTTTTAAATTGATATTCAGCTCTATATTCATTCCATTTTCCAATAAACAGTGAGTTACCTGATTGAAGAGCTAAAAGACCTTCTTTTCCGCCTGTTGCGATATTTACACGATCATTTTTGAATAAAAACGAATTTTTTTTATCTACTTTTATTTGGTGAGCCTTACCATTAGCTATAGTAATATGCCAAATAGTCCCTATATCTGTAATTAAAATCCACTTCTCAGGATAAATAGTATCTTTCCAAGCTGCTATCACTTGTGAGTCAAGAGGGATAATCTCTGCTTTGGTCTTTGTAGCGGAGTTCAAAAGGCACCAATAAACCTGTGATTTGTCTCCTGTAATTAATATTTCTTGACCGTCTTCTACAGATAGCAGGTGCTTTATATCATCAAAACCAACGTCACAATGCTGACCGAATATGGCAACAGCACTTTTAGATTTCAAAGTAATTTGATGAACTTTACCATCATCATATGCCAAATTTATTAAACTACCATCTTGGTTAATTGTTGCAGCTTTAACTATTTTCGAGCCAGCAGATACTAATTCTTCGTTTATCCCTATATCATTTTTTTGTGCCCGAAAGATCCCCCCATGATTATCAATAGTTACTATTTGCCCGCTTTTTGTAGTCGCTGCAGTAATAATTGCATGGCGATGACCTCGTAAGCGAGATAATGGTAACTCATTATTGGTGAGCTCTAATCCAACATTTAGAGCATTTGGTGGAGCATTTTTAGCATCGACCTCATTAAATATTAACGCTGCTATAAGCGGTGAGTGTTCAGAAGATGCTTCTGCAATATGTACTAAGGACGCAGCTTTAGATTCTTTTGCCCTAGAACTGGCTTCAAAAAATTGCCAAGCTGTTCCACTTGCACCTAAACTAACTGCTATAGCTGCAACGATACTCCATTTTAGAAGTTTACGTTTTCTTTTTAAATCTTCACGTTGCCAAAGAGCAGCAATATCTGCACTAGTATCTTGCGGTATTTCTAATAAATCTAATGCTAAACGGACCAGCTCATCCTCTGCATCCCGAACACGAGCACCGAGTGTTCCTCGCCATTGCCGTATATCGTACCAAATCTGATTGACATGAAGACCTGCACCGATTGCTGCTTTGGGTATAATGTCAGCTAAATTTGTTTCGTCTGAGCTTTTCGTTTGCGAAATAACTAACAGTATTGATTGGGAACCACGATTTCTTAACATCCATTCAACTTCGCGATTTACCCATGCTGATTTAGCTGATTCCGGGGAGCAAATTACGATAAGCTTATTTGATATTTGTAAAGACTGTTCAATCCTTTGCCATACCCCATCTTCATTCTTAATCTGAACAGGTAACCACTGACGAAAATCACTACCATCTCTACAAATTCTTAATGGAGGTAGTTTTTTTTCTCCATTATTAACTCTTGAATGAAAGCTTTCTAGAAAGGCTTCTAATCGTCGTGCAATAAAATAGTCACCACGTGTTGAATAGCTTAGAAAGGCATCAAATAGGTGAGAATTTGCTAAATTAGGCATAACATAAATCCTCCTAAAAATAACATTTTGTTTTTAAAAGTATTATTATTCTGAATGCAAATTGATTTCAGTAGTTATAGGGACTTTTAGCAATCGAATGTTATGAGTCAGTGATAACTTACTTTAAATTCCAGAGTATTTACTGAATATGCTGAACTAAAAACCGTATATCACTCTTCTAACAAAAGCTATCGGAGGTGTTCCGCATACTGGATTGCTTCACGAATAGCACGAATACTAATTCCCTCATTGGCTTCATACTCTCCTTTTCCATGTAACTGAGGCATAACAGATGAACCAGCATGATGAAGTGCAACTACCTCCCAATTCATATTAAAAACTGGACTACCTGAACTACCAGGTTCGGTTGGAGTACGATAATGTAATAATCTTTCTTCATCACAAATATCTAATAATTCAGTGTCATGTAAAGATAATTGAAGCGCATCACCAGAAGGATGCCCTACTATAAATACTTTTGTTCTTGGCGAAGGTATTGGTAAGTTGTCATTTACAGAAAGTGGCAGGCCACCTTTTGGCCAAGTTTTCAATTTTACTACTGTAACATCTAACATTTCACCAGAGGTAACTCCCAAATTACCAGGAGGCGAAGTAAACATAACTGGTGGAAGAACTTTATGTGATATAGGCTGTCCCTTTACAACACACTCAAGTTCAAATGTTATCCAAGCATCAGAGGGAGAAACGGCTCCAGCAATACTGTCACTGATTACATGAGAGTTAGTTACAAAAACTAGCTCTTGATTGATACCTAAATTGAGACTCTGAGCACTAACTAGAAAACCAGTACCTACTCTATGTCCAGACTTGTCAGTTACACACCCTATGCTTGCACATTTCTCTAACATTTTTCTTATCATATTTACCGTAAATGTCCGCTCCCCAGAGAAGTTTTTCTCTAAAGAATTTGGGTCAATATGCACTGTTTTTAACATTTCCGTTGAAATGGACCATCTCTTCTGAGTTCTCATGACATATTGGTCAATTATACGACTTAGTTTATCTGCACAACTTGTGTTACGTAATGCATTACCATGCCAAATTTCTCTTAATTGGCGAGAGTAACTTTCGATATGAAAAGGTCTAGTTAATGTATGCTGTAAAAACCGATATAACCAAAGTTCGGCTAAATCACATTTATTAAGAGCTAAATATGCTTCGGAAGCAGTTGCAAAGAGCCATTGGCTGTCATCACCTTTCATTACCCTATTCAGAACATCACTAAGGATATCTTCTGCTAATTTCGGTAATTTCAGGTCATCAGCAATTTCTAGACCTATATCAAGACGCTCCTGAATAGCAACTAAAGCTACGATATTAATACCATGATAATATGGCCTAGAATTGTTACGATATCTTAGTGCATACAATTCAATTGCCTTATCCAATGAGTCAATATCATCAAATAAAACATATCTCTGCTTCGCTATTCTTGCCTGCTGTCCCTTATATTCTCCTAATTCTATTTTTGCTTGTTGGGTATTTAAGGAGGTTGCAAGAGGTATAACTTTTGCGAGGGATTGCTCAGCCTCATCTAAATCACCTAATTCTATTAAAGCGGTTATGTAGCTTTTTTCAACAAGCAGATCTAATCCAAACTTTGAACGCCAACTATAGGCTAACTCTTTTGCTACTTTGAATAGTCTATGATTATTCAAAGCTATTAATGCTTTTCTAATTTTCTCGACAGGAGGACTGTTTGAAGTACCTAATAGATGATTTATATACTGAATAATATTTGAAAAATCATCGGGTAAGCAATCTGGCACTCCACCCTCTAGTAGTTCTGACGTAAGTCTTGTTAGTTTTTCTTCGTTCATTATAATTTTACTCCTAAGCTTTCAGCTAAAGCTCTACGGAACTGAACACCAGCTAGATAATGCGTTGCTGTATGCCTCCAACTGCCCCAATTTGATTCTTTAATATCTTTTATCTTAAGTTTATTGTCTGATAAATATTCATTAGCTAACTTAGGATCTACTCCACAAATTGGATCTAATGGGTCATATACATTTATCCAATTCATTAATTTAGCTGATGGGAAATCGACCAATTTTACTTCAGATGAGCGTAGCTCATCCTGTATTTCCTTAATTCCTAGAGGTGATCCAAGTGTAATTAAGCTATCAACAAAAGGACATTCTTCAACATTACGAAGGACATCATACGCAATCATAGTTCCCATACTATGAGAAACAATCACAATTTTTTCGGCAATTTCATTTGCTCGTTTTAAATCACTCAGAAAACGGTTACGAATTTCTTTACGTACTTCAAAACTAACCCCATCGGAGCGTTTATAATCTTTATTAAAAAGATAATAATATGCTTCTATTGCTGCTTTCCGAATAACAAATTCTTTTACCTCTTTTGGTAACCATGAAGCTATTTCAAGCTGTCCTGGTATAGTTGCATTTAATGCTTTTGAAGGCTGACTATCTAATTTAATATTTTGTTTAATTAAAATTTGAGAATTAAATTTAAGCTGTAACTCTGATAAAAATCTTACCTCACGAGGTGTTGTAGGTTGTGGTAATTGAAGCTCACCAATAACTTTATTACAATCATCTATATTAATTATAATGTCATTTGTAGCTTCATACTGATCGCTATAATCTGTTTCATAGTCTGTGCCATAAAACACATCCGCCCAATATGAAAAAAATAATGGTATTCCTTGATCTTGGAGATTGATTCCTGGATTAATATTCCCAAATATTTCTGGTTTAGGTCCATTGCGTTCTAGTCCCCATAACCATATTTCTTGCAATTTCTCAGGTTTAGGTTTTTTTGCAAGCCCATGTATGAATATTACAGCTACTTTTTTTTTCTTTTCCATGGATCTCTCTCCAGGTAATAATTTTTAATTATTTCTTTGGATATTTTAGCCTTATTATTGATAATAAATTTAAAGTGCAATCTTTTGCAACATAAATATTCATTAGCAAAAAACCTAGTTTTTTAAATTATTTACGAACCTATAAACTTCTTCTTTATTATCCTTAGACCTCTTTCAAATCATTTTGCTCAACTCCATTTAAATTAAATCTCAACCCTAGTCATTTACCTCGGTTTAGATAAAGCCAGCAAAGATCATAAATTTTTTGAGCTTGCCAAATATATGCTTAATTCCAATTCTTCTTTTATTGATTTCTCGGTTGTGATTTTTGAATTCAAAATGCAATTTTCAACATCTTTTGGCTTTTAATGGTAATAAACTATTCTAGAACAACACATATCTCCCACTTCATGAACTTAATTTTTTAGAATTTAACAAAAAATATTTTAAGAACTTGAATTTAGATAATTTATTTTAATTTTACTTATGAACTAGATTTTAGGTAAACATAAGTTAAATAAGATATCCAAGACTGTAGCCTACACAACACTGTTGTTGCCACAGCTCAGCAACGTGAATTATGATTGTAGAAATTCACGTTGCTGAGTATTCCAAGTAAAATAATATAAGTTATGCAGAAATCAGATCGCTACTCGACTTGCGTATCAGTCGAGCCTACGCAAGTCTGTGTGGCTATGACCTCAATGTCTGGGTACATGAGGTAAATATCGCATATCGTTTCCCGCATATTATAGGTGTAGTTTCTGAATCAAATGTCTCCTGCTATTTCAGCACACATCAATAGGAAGATAAGCTGAAATTTTCCATGTTAATTACGCTTAATTCTAAACCCTCTCATTTTTCAACCAGCTCAGGTTATAATGATGGTCTACCCAAATATAGTTGATCTATTATGAATGCCTCTAATGACCCTCTACACGGCAAAAAACTTGCTGATATTTTGGATGAGTTATTGGATTATTACGGTGGCTTTGAAGGCTTAAGTCGTAAAATTGAAATTAGATGTTTTTGTATAGATCCAAGTGTTAAGTCATCGTTACGATTCTTGCGTACCACACCATGGGCGCGTGAAAAAGTAGAAAGCTTATATTTGTATGTCTTACGCCAAAAAGCCAAACAGAAATCGTAGCTATCTTAAGATCTTTCTAGTAGGAAAATATGTACTCATAGCTAAGTTCACGAACCAAATATTTTATAAGTTATAATTTTAATGCTCTAAGTAATTAAATTTATTGTTTATTAAACATAAATTTAATTATGAACTTAATTTTAGCTATATACATGATAAATAAGATATTCTAGACTATGTCTCTTGATTATTGAATATAGAAATTTCGTCTATTGACATTTTTTGTAAAGATAAGATTTAATCATTTCATTTGCTTGTATGTCCAATAATTCATCAGCCACCCAAAATACAAAAGACTGATCTTGAACAAACACTTTTTTCTTTATATATGTTGTCACCAGCTTAGATGAAGCATTCTTCACTTTAAAAGATTTTTTATAATTTACTTTTCCAAGCAGCTTACTGCCATTCCAAGGTCCACCGATACAAAAGTTCATAGTATTTTTGTCTATTATTCACGTAATAAGTGTATGATATTTTGTTTAATTTTTAACTTATACTTTGGTCTAAGCAGCCAATAAACCTCTAAGAAGAGGTTTATTTATTTCATATTTTAAGGCGCAAAAAAGTTAAGCTGCTGATCTTTTTGCTGTAAAGGTGCTTTATTTTGCTTTATCAATTGCTTTTGGTAGTCTTGCTCTGAAATTATTCCCCTGTTGCGTGCTTGTTGAATGGATTTTAACTCTTGCTCATAAGTATGTGAGTTTAAAGCCTGAGTATCATTGTTTTTTAACAAATACTGGGATTTTTCAAATGGGCTCATATTTGAAGTCATGGCTCGATTTTGATTGATTTGGATTACATTTGCATCACGTTGATTGATGCGATCTTTTTCTTGCTGCCTTGAAATTTCAAAAAAATCGACTTGCGTATCATGGTTATTTTCATGTCGTGTTTCATTTTGCAAAAACACATCTGATTGAGACTTCTTAAATATATCTTCAGCACTATACACTGAGCATGTGATTATCGGTATTATAAAGGCGACTAAGAGTTTGTTCATCATAGATGTAAAATTTCAAATAAAAAAGTAATCTTTATATTTTATATCGGCTTTATCATTCTTTCAAAGTTAAAAAATAATTAACTTAAATTACAATGACTTGATTGTATTTTTGATGGATTTCAATCCCATAAAAACTCACTTAGCGTGAGTTTTTATTTCTTGAATTTTCACCAATCACAGAGAAAGTAATCACTGGATGCCAACTAAAAATAATCTAAAGCCAACACTAAAAATAATAGAATGGTGGATAAAATTAAATATGTATTGATGTTATGAAAGCTCTTAAGATAGTCTAACATTGGTTATCTCCCATAAGAATTCAATAAAATACTACACGGGTGATCATTTCCAAAAAGATCATGAAAACAAAACTAGACAAAAAAATACGCAATGAAATTCATTACTTGGCTTATGAAACATTCATAGCGATATGTTGGAGCACTATGCTTAACTTGCATCACTTCATTTTTACTGAAAATCAATACTTCTATTTTTATTCTGCATTACATCAATTGATCACTACTAAACGATAAACCTGAATTCGAATTTTCCTTTATAATCAATTTGATCCAAATAGTCTTTAATTTCATGAGCGATATTTCTAAATGTTTCCAAAACATCGCTTGGTGGGTCTATTCGTACTTCAATCTTAAAAGTTTCACCATCTTTCTGGGTATGGTGTATATATGTACCGTCGCAATTCATTTTTAAAGTCAGATAATCTTCAATTGTGTCAGTAAACTGTTGTGTTACTAACTCAATTTTTGAAAATTTATACATTGCTGTTTTTCCTTGATCTTATTTCGCGATCTGATAAAGAATCTGGACCAAGATTCTTTGGGGCTATAAGATCGATCAGTTATAGGGACGATGGCACTTGAGCTATGAGTCTCTATATCGTATTCTTTAGATATATTAATTTAAAATTAGTATAACAATCAACTTAAAATTTTCGAGAATTATATTATTTTGAGATTTTATATGACTTATTCAGCATTTTATTTATTTTTTTCGATTTGATTCTTATTGATATGGTGCAACAAACTAAAACGATTTTAAGTTGTGATTATCATCAAATTTACCCATTTGAATCATCATCCTCTCTCAAATGACTTAAAAATTTTTTTGACAATATGTTCATGTGTAGGAAGGAGCCCAGCTTTTAACCCAAGCGGTTTGAATACTTTATCAACAACAGACTGAGTAAGTTTTCCTTTATCTTGCTCAATATCGCTCAGCGTACATGACTGATACCAACCAGCGTTGCATATTGTTGTTGCGACATACCGAGTAGGTTTTTCCGAAGATAAACCAATAAGTGTCCCATGCTTACTTCATTCATTAAATATTGTGTATATAAATTAATCAATATTTGTTGGCGATCTTGTGGTTGATTTTTAATATTCATAACAGTTTCCATCTTTTTAATTTAGCTTCGATATCGTCGAATGAAGGTGCAGGCATCTCAATAATCTGTTCAGGTACGCCCTTGCCTATTAGTCTTTGTTTTAGTCCACCTAACTTGTCTGCCAATGATTTTAGTGCATTCAAGGAAATATCAGGATCACACCACGGCGCTAATCTCTCAGTAATTTTCTCCCATTGGTATTCACCTCTTTCCTCATACGGACTTCCCCAAGTGGTTGATCTAATCAGATGTTCAGGGTCTGCTTTCATCGGGGCAAAATCATAAATCGGAGAAAGAAAAACATTTCCATTCTTTTTTAAAAATGAAGTATTACACCCATGATTATCTGAATTACCAAAAATGATATTGAGTAAATCTCTTTTATCTAAATATGAAATGGCATATTCTATTTGGTATTCCAGTTCACAGGGACCTGCCGATCCTTTTTCAGGATCTAATATTTTAAGTTCTGCTATATATAACCAGTGCGTTTCTAGCAATGTCTGTATTGTAAATTTCTTTATAAATAGAAATGAGCAGTAATTTGCTCAAAATTAGCATGAAAATCAAAAATGTGAATATATTTGCTCATTTTCACAATAAATACAAACCCCTTTCTTTGAAGTAGTGCGCAAAAATTTCGAACTAACTCTCTGGGTGAAGTACATCCAAAGAGACTTTAACCCGATCTAATACAATGGTTGTTTTAAACCATTCAACATTTGAATTGCAATGGAAAAGCTCATCACAGAGTGTCTGAAATCGACTCATACTAGGTACAAGAAGGATTAGGATGAAATCTGCTTCACCTGTCACATAGTAGCATTGCTGTACCTCGGGTCTAGAAAAGCTTTGTTTAAGCAGATCAAGATCAGAAATATGGGTTTTATTGACACGAACTTCCACCACTACCGTAATGACTTGATTGAGTTTATCGGGATCTAAAATTGCTGTATGTCCAGTAATATAGCCATGCTCACGTAATTTCTGAATACGGCGTTGTACCGATGCAGTGGATAAGTGTACAGCGTCTGCCAATTCACGTAAGGGGGTTAAGCAGTCTTTTTGCAAGCGCATCAGTAAAGCATAATCAAACTTGTCTAAAGTCATATCAATTGATTGAATATTGTGAGAAATTTTCTCATTTATAATAAGAATTTTCAGTAAATTTATCAAACAAGTTGAAATAAAATATCGTTTTCCAATTCAATTCGCTCACTCAGATGTCACAGCAATCCAATACCGCTCTAGGTATAACCCTCAACGTCATCGCTTCTATACTGTTTGCCGTTATGTTTGCTTATACCTCCTTATTGGGTGCATTAGAAGGTAATGAAATCTATGGTTGGCGAATTTTACTCACTTTGCCCTGTTTAACAGTTTTTATTATTGCTCAGGGGAATTGGTCACAAGTCAGACATATTTATAAACGTGTATGCAATGAACGTTTTTTTATATTTACTCGGCTGCTTTCTTCATTTCTGATTGGTTTACAGCTTTGGCTATTCATGTGGGCACCTGGCAATGGGTATGGATTGGATGTTTCTCTTGGTTACTTCATGATGCCAATTATTATGGTCGTTTTAGGAAGAGTTGCGTTTAAGGACAAAATGTCAGGTTGGCAAAAGTTATCCTGTGTCTTTGCGATATTGGCTGTGACTCATATGCTTATCGTGTCAAAAAACCTTACATGGCCAACCTTGATGATCTGTTTAGGCTATCCAATTTATTTCTGGTTAAGACAAAAAACCAATACCAACAATATTGGCGGTGTTTGGTTCGATATGATGCTCAGTCTACCTTTAAGTATTTTCTTTATTTTTAAGGGCGGTGTTTTTACAGGTGCCTTAGGTTCCCCTTTGGATACTTTTTTGCTGATTTTAGGGCTAGGTCTAATCAGTGCCCTAGCACTAGGATTTCAATCTCTTTCAGCACCACACCTAAACTTGAGTCTGTTTGGACTTTTGGTCTATGTCGAACCTGTTTTGCTATTCATTGTAGCAATCATTCTCGGTGAAACAATTCAACCATCAGAATGGCCAACCTATATTGCGATTTGGATGGCAGTGTCTGTGTTGATGCTAGAAGGGATGATGAGTTTAAAAGCAAAAAGACATAGGATTAAGACTCAGTCATTGAAATAAAATTTATATATGTACCTTTGATATTTGATTGTTACAGCAACATGAATCTGTAAAATCATTTTCATGTTGCTGAATATCGACGGGTAAAATGATAAAAGTTAAGGTTTTTCACCTTGTTTTAAACGACGTTCAATATCATCTAAAACACCAGCTAGATCTGCGATAGTATCAATCACATAATGGGCTCCCGAATGATTCATTTTTGCATAGGCTTTATCTTTTAATATTTTTTGTTGAGTATCCGATAAAGACTGCCATTCTTCAAAGCTGAGACCGACTTCGTTCCCACTGATGGCCAAACCTACTGTCCAACATCCTGCATTTAAACCCTCTTCAATACCCACCACAGTGTCATCGACTTTAACTACTGTTTTGATGTCGGAAACATCCAGTTCAATTAAGTTCTTCCATAACATTTCTGGATAGGGGCGACCATGTTTCACATCACTTGCCGTCACTATACAGTCTGGTTGATAACCTTGGAGAGCTGCATCATGAACAAGCTGATCGATCATCATGGATGCATAGCCCGTGTTACTGCCGATTTTAATCCCACGTTGTTTGATATTTTCAAATACAGACAAGGCATTAGGAATCAAAGCCGAGCATTGAGGGATTGATTTAAGCTGATAGGGTATAAAGTCTTGGTATAAACGATCAATATCAGCATCCGTTACATCCTGTCCATAAGTCTCTTTCCACACTTGGGCAACACGAGGGATTTTCAATACTGCCGCAATATGATCACGTTTTTCTAAACCCATAGGCATACGTGCTTCTTGAGTCGTAATTTCAATTTTATTGTCTTTAAATAGCGCCATGAATGCCAAAATTGGTGCACGTGAACCAAAATCAACAGTTGTACCAGCCCAGTCAAAAACGACAGCTTGAAGTTGTGAGTTAACATTTGTCATAACATGATTTCCTAAAGATTATATATGAAAATTAAGCGCTTATAGAGTTTAAGTGTAGATGTGTATGACAATAATCAGTAACTGCCAACAGTAATCCCTCAATATCTTTTAAATAAACTTCGCCTATATTGCCGATACGGAAGCAATTTAGATCTGTGACTTTTCCCGGATAAATCACATAACCTGCTTGTTTCAACTTTTCATAGAACTGTTGAAAGTCAAATTTCGAAGAAGTTGGATATAAAAAAGTGGTAATGATTGGAGATTGTGAACATTGATTGTCGAGGACCAGCTCAAAACCAAGTGAAGTCATGCCTTTTGATAAAGTCTGTTGATTATTAAGATAACGTCGGTGGCGAGCGGCAATACCCCCCTCTTTTTCCAATTCTAATAACGCTTGATAAAAAGCACGCACGACATGTGTTGGCGAGGTAAACCGCCATTTGCCATGATGATGTTCCATGGTGTGCCATTGATCATATAAATCCAGACTGACAGAGCGTGCGAGACCTTTGCATTGTGCTAGGCGATCACGCTTTGCCAAAACAAATCCAAATCCTGGAACACCTTGAATACACTTATTGGCACTAGAAATTAAAAAATCAATTTCGAGTTCTGCTATGTCCATGGGCACCCCACCAAAGGAACTCATTGCATCAACAATCCATATTTTGCCTGCAGCTTTGACTAAACGCCCAATATCCTGAATTGGATTTAAAATACCTGTTGTCGTTTCGCAATGTACACATGCCACATGGCTAATCTTTTCATCCATTAACGCATTTTTGATTTCATTTAAATCTGGCGTGCTGGTTTCAGGATAAGCAAGTTCAACCACTTCAATATTTAAACAGCGCGCCATGTTCAACATGCGTGTACCATATGCACCATTATGAATAATCAGTAATTTTTCATGTTTGGCAATCACTGATCCCAGTACCGATTCAACAGAAAAACTACCACTGCCCTGCATGAGTACAGCTGTATATTTTTCGGTTTGTGCTGTTGCAAGCTGTACAAGCCTTTGGCGAATATTCTGGACTAGGTCATTATATTCCTGATCCCAAGTACACCAGTCCTTTTGCATGGCTCTACGTACACCCGCAGAAGTCGATAAAGGTCCTGGAGTCAAAAGCAGATATCTATTGTCTAGATCTAGGTTTAAAATGTCTTGTGTGTTCATCATCTTACTCATCTGTTGTAGATTAATTGCAATAATATGTTGATCTGGTTTAAACCAGATTACCTGATTGAAACGGGTAGTGCTAAAAAATATGTTGTTGTAAAACATTTCGGATAAACCCTGCACCTGTGGTCATTCCTTTGCCGGCAATTGCACTAATTAAATATATGTTGGCTTCAACCTCAGTCACACAAGCCAATTCTGTTGGGTGCTGTAAGTAATAACCATTCCATCGACTTTGAATCGGAGGTAAATTCAAGCCGATTTTTTCAGCACAATAGTGCTCAATAAATCGATGGATTTCCTCACGCTGAAAGAATTGTTCAGGCTGATCAATATCACTGTATTCATGGCTGTCTCCCACAATGATTTGTCCTGCTTGATTTTGTTTAATCAAAATATGGATACCAAACTCACCGGCAAAGCCAAGTTGTGATTTTTGATAAAGATCTTGATAAGAAGGACAAATCTTAAAAGCGGGATAACGAGAAACAGACAGACCTGAATAAAGTGATACATCCAATTGTCGAGCCAAGGGCTGTGTCAGTGCCATTTGCAAAGTGCAGCGCTGTAATCCCAGTTCCTTGAGTATGGTTGGGTATAGGGTGTCAGTTTCAGCACCATGACAGATTAAAATATGCCTTGCCTGTTCACTTTGTCCTGAAGCCAGCAAAGCCAATGTTGAAGCTTGCTGTGTTGAGGTCTTGATGACGTAAGCATTGCAATGCACTTCCACGCCCAAAGAAATGGCATAGTGTAATAAGCTTTGTCCGATTAAATGCGGCTCAACTGAATAATCTTCTGTAAATAGTAGGCCTCCTAAAATGGATGTTTTTGCTTGAAGGAAGTCATATTGTTGAGTCATCTGTGCTGCTGAAATTAACTTCACCGGAATACCGTATTGCGCAGCACGTTGAGAAAACTCGTTAATAACTTGCCATTCCAATGCAGTATTCACTACATAGAGTCCGTGGCGCTGTTGAAATGAAATATCAGTATTCTGCTGAATTCGCTGATAAAATTACTTTGTTTCCAAAGCATATTCTCGCCATTGACTATCTGGCTTCGCCAATGTGGATGTTCCAATCATTCCAAAATTGCGCCGTGTTGCTCCGACGGGCTGTGCATCTTTTTCAAAAACCTTAACTTTCAAGCCCTGTTCAGCAGCTTGAATTGCAGCAGATAAGCCTAAAATCCCTGCACCTACAATAATTAAATCTGTCATTGTTGCGGTCATATCATGCTATTCCAATCCGTGATTTATCTTCATTTGGAGTGAGCAATGCCCTACCTCTTTGTTTGAAGTATCAAAATTAAAAGTTAATTGAAGATATTAGTGTGTCGTTTCACGCCACGCTTGAGTGCGTTTCAACAAACCTCTGGTTAGCAGTCCATGAATTAATTTGACCACTGCGGAGCTAAGCAAGATCAATACACTCATTGCAACAGCCGACGCAGTATCACCTGCATCATCCATGTTTAATACTGAAACTGCGGCGAGGTTTGTATCTGGCGAATACAGAAAGATTGCTGCGGAAACCGTGGTCATGGCATTTACAAACAAGTACACTGAAATATCACATAATGCAGGTAAGCTCAGTGGTAAATAGACTTTATAAAAAGTCTTCCATCGACTGGCTCCTAAACTCTGTGCAGCAGCTTCAAGTTGTGTCGGAATTTGTTTAATGGTGTTACTCAGTGCGAGATGAGGAACTGTGTAATAGTGAATAATGGTTGAAATAACCAGTAGACTCATTGTCCCATACAGAATATGCAAAGGGTTTTGTACATCATTGAAAAACAGGATATATGCAATACCCAGTACCAAGCCGGGAATAGCAAGCGGTAACAAGGTCAACATTTGCATCAGATGTTTCAGCAGCGGATGTACTTTGCAACGCTCTGTAGATAATGCCACCATGAAAATTACGATACTTCCGAATACCGTTGTAAACCCTGCAAGTTTGAGTGAATTGAAATAAGCATCCCAGCCTCCGCTTGTCACGTATTCAAAGCGATAGTGATCAAAGGTCATACTCAAATCATAGGGCCAATAACGAATGAAAGAAGCTGCGATTGCAGTGATGATCAGAAGTAAAATAAATCCTGCAATAAAATAACAGAAACCACTGAATAACCATTTGGTTAGAACCGTTGTTTTCATGATATATGGCTTAACTTGAAAATTTTGATAACGTTGCTGGCGTTTACTTTGGTAGCGATCAAAAACGAAAGCCAATACTGCGGGACAAAGCAACAGAATCGAAATAACAGCTCCCATTTGCATGTTTTGTTGACCAATGATTTGTTTATAAACATCCAAAGCCATCATATTGAATGAGCCACCAATGACCTTTGGTATTCCAAAATCGGTTAATACATATGTAAATGAAACTAGGCATGCGCTTACCAAGCCATATCGAATCGCAGGTAAGGTTACTGCGCTATGTGTAGACCACAATCCTTTGCCCAAACTGTGTGAAGCCTCTATGAGAGATTGATCAATATTCCGAAAAGCTGAAAGCATTAAAATAAATACAGCCGGGAATAGCCAAAAGCAATAACTCAGTAAAATACCCAAGGGACCATAAATTTCAGTTTCCCCCATGAGGTTTTTAAAAATACCTTGTTGACCAAATAGATAAACCAAAGCCAGAGACGGTAAAATAGAAGGTGCCAGAATCGGTAAAAATGCGATCGCCTTGAGCAATGCTTTCGCTTTAACATCGATTACCGTTAAAGCGTAGGCATATACACTTGCCAACAATACTGTAATGGTGGTGGCAAGTGTTGCCATCCAAAGTGAATTGAAGATCGAAGAAAACAAACTTTCATTGGAGAAATATTCAATAAAATTGGCAAAGCCGATATAGTGTCCATCGCTATCGAGAAATGCGCCTTTGAATAAAAGTGTTAACGGAAAAATAAGTAGACCGAATAAGGTAATTATACAAATCAGCAAAAATACAGACGAGCCCAAGGAATAACGCAATGACCTTGGGGTGTGATGTTTTAAAATGGCAGCGGCAGTTGTTTGATCTAACATAATGTCCGTCCTTTTCCATCAAAAACAAAAAGTTGATCTAATGCAACTTTGATATACATAGTTTGGTCTAGCAAAGGTAAAGCATCATTATCCAGATCTATTTGAATGGTACATGCTGTATTTAAATCCATCACTTGAGTAAATAAACGGCGTTTAGAACCAAGGAATTCTGTGGAAATCATAGAAACAGACAAGTATAAATATTCTGAATCATTTACAGCCTGTTCACAGATGTTGACCATTTCCGGGCGGAACGCCAATTCAATTTTTTGATCTATCTCCAAGGATGCGGTTTTTAATTTTATTTGCTGCCCAAAGACATGAATACTGTCGGTACCCACCACATGAGCAGGTAAAAAGTTCATAGTACCAATAAATTGGGCGACGAATTTTGTCTGCGGCTTATAATAAATATTATGTGGGGTATCGACCTGTTCAATCCCACCATCATTCATCACAACAACCCGATCCGAAATACTTAAAGCTTCTTCTTGATCATGTGTGACCATGACTGTCGCTAAACCTAGCTGCTGCTGAATCAAGCGAATTTTTTGTCTTAACTTAATGCGAACAGTGGCATCAAGTGCGGATAATGGTTCATCTAAAAGTAAAATATCTGGTTTTGGTGCAATTGCCCGTGCCAGTGCTACCCTTTGTTGTTGCCCACCAGAAAGTTGATTGGGATATTTTACTGCAACATTGGGTAACTCAATCAGTTGCAATAATTCTTCAATGCGTTGTCTGCGCTGTGTCTTATCCCATTGTTTGTTATGCAATCCAAATGCAATGTTTTCAGCAACGGTTAAATTGGGGAAAAGTGCATAATTTTGAAATACGATTCCACAGTGACGCTTTTCTACCTTTTGATTTGAAATATCCTGATTTTTTTTGAGAACTTGTCCGTAATCCTGTCTATCCAATCCTGCAATTATTCTTAAAAGCGTGGTTTTTCCGCAACCTGAAGGTCCTAACAGGCTTATAAACTCACCTTCATAAACTTCAAAATTAATATGGTCTAAAACTTGCTGCTTGCGAAAGCTTTTTTGCACATCAATAATTTCTAAGACTTTTGTTTTTTGCTCAGTGTGTATGATATTCCTGAGTCCAGACAACAGACTACTTGCAGATTGAGTCGAAAAACTTTTAGGTGAGTATGGCTTCATCAACGTCCCTTATCAAGAACTGAAAGTGATTAAGCCATATTTGAGCAGTTTATTATGACAGTTTAATTAAATCTGGTTTAAACCAGATTGATTAGCTTTGCGCTTCAAGATGCAAATCCAAAACGTCATGCAACCAATATTCCTGATCAATATCGGTAACTCGTCCATGTTGATCGCGATTACTTCGACAGATATAAAGTCCCATAGATCCAATATTTACATGCAATGCCTTAGCCTGTTGTTCTGCAAAAGCTGTAGGATATAGATTGATATTGGCACAGGTTATAACACATTGATATTTGTCAGCCATTAATTGAGTCACGGAGTGATTTAATGGATGTGTGAGAAAATCAGGAAATAAGTCGCTACGAATACGCAAGTGCTCAACCACTACAGGGCGACCATTGATACTTCTACGTCGCCAAATGGAATAAATAGGACTGCCGACTGTAATATCCAAATGCTTAGCATCCCATTGTGTCGCCTCAACTTGCTCAGCAGAAAGGAGTTCTGTAGAAGGAACATACCCCTGCTCACTGACATATTGCATAAAACTTTTTGTTGATTGAGGATGATAAATAATTCTTGGAGCTCGAACATACCAACCGCGACGGTCTAAACGATAAATTAAACCATCCATTTCCAGAGCCAGTAAGGCTTCCCGTACTGCAACTCGAGTTGTTTGAAATTTTTCTAACAGTGCTCGTTCAGAGGGTAACTTAACATTGCTTGATAAAACGCCAGACTCTATCTCATGAGCCAATGAATCACGAATCGGAATATATTTAGGAATACGTACTGGTGATGGATCTGTCTGAAACATAAGTCTTAACCGAACTATTTTAATTTTACTATACAGGTAAAAAATGAAAGATTATTGAAAAATACCATATCTCTATTGATCACTTTAAATTTTTATTAAAAAAATGAAAATGCATAGAATTATCAATCTGGTTTAAACCAGGTTAATAATTTTGTCATATTGACTTGCTTAAATGTGCAACATCCAACCAAATCTTGCATCATAATTTAAGGGTACATTCATGGCACATTTTAATCGTGATCTTTTCACAGCAGTCATCTTTGGTAGTTTGATCGGACCAACAATAACGTCTGCAGGTGAGCTGACTGTTTATACGGCATTAGAATCAGATCAGTTAGCAGCATATAGTGCAAAGATTCGCGAAGACTATCCTGATTTAAAAATTAAATGGGTACGTGACTCAACCGGTGTAATCACAGCACGCTTGCTGGCAGAACAAAAAAATCCTAAAGCTGATGTTGTTGTTGGTCTTGCTGTTACCAGTCTAATGCTTCTTGATCAAAAAAATATGCTGCATCCATACGCACCTGTAGGTGTTGAAAAATTAAATAAACAATTTGTCAGTACAAAGAAAGTTCCAACCTGGACAGGAATGGATGCATGGGAGGCAGCGCTCTGTGTAAATAGTATTGAATTAAAGAAAAAAAATCTTCCTGTTCCACAGTCTTGGGCTGATCTGACCAAACCAATCTATAAAGGTTTAATTGTCATGCCTAACCCAGCTTCAAGCGGTACGGGCTATTTAGACGTATCGGCATGGTTACAGCTTTTTGGAGCACAAAAAGCGTGGACATATATGGATGCTTTACATAAGAATATTAGCCAATATACGCATTCCGGTTCGAAGCCATGCCAAATGGCAGCACAAGGTGAAGCCGTTATAGGTATTTCTTTCGGATATAGAGCTGCGCAGCTTAAACAAAGAGGTGCGCCACTGAATATTGTTTTTCCAAAAGAAGGTTTGGGGTGGGAAATGGAAGCCTCTGCAATCATGCAAGGCACTAAAAATCTGACTGATGCACAAAAGTTTATCAATTGGACCGTGAGTAAAAAAGCCAACGAAGCCTATGCCAAAAATTTTGCAGTTGTTGCCTATCCAAATGTCGCTAAACCGATGCCATTCCGACCACCACAAATTAACCAAATGATGATCAAGAATAATTTTGATTGGGCTGCAAAAAATAGAGACAGTATTTTAAAAGAATGGACCAAACGTTACGATGGAAAAACAGAGAAAAAATAAGTCTTTGTTTAAGCATTCTATAAATCTTGTCTCTACAAAATGTATAAAAGACTAAAATTTTAGCTGTGATCAACAATATGCATACTTTCTCATGTTGTTGATTACTTTATCATTAAAATTTGAACAATCGATTCAATAGATCACTTATTAATGAAAATATCGTATTTTTTTATAAAATTATCAAAATAAATCAGCAACTTAATTCTCCCGTTATGCTGCATGACACAACTCAAAAAACCTTGATAAAAGCCTGATGTATCAAGGGAAACTAATGTTATGCTGCATACTCAAATAAGAAGAAGAATGATTTATATAATTTAATGAGAATCATTATTGATAATTAATATTTCATATGTTAACTTTTGTAACGCTTTAATCTGAGTGATAGGGCTTGAAGCAAAAGGAAGACAGTAAATCTGATCGCGCGCATTTTCTATTATGGAATTTATCTTATGTATCACCCCTCTCCCTTACGCCATGCATTCAAAGTGCATCCTCTTGTACTTTCCATGGCGTTAATCATTCCCTCTCTGGTTTATGCCGAACAAAATGCTGAAACAGTCGCTTTACCGACCATCAAAGTAGAAGCGGAAAGCCAGCATTCAGCGATCACAGAAGGCTCGCAAAGTTATACGGTCAAAAGTACAAGTACAGCCACTAAATTAAATTTGTCCCTTCGTGAAACCCCGCAATCTGTCAAAGTATTAACGCGGGAATACCTGGATGACCGAAACATTGATTCATTTCAGGATTTAATGAATACCATTACAGGTGTCTCCACTTCGCGTACCGATGAACGTCAATCAGTTTATGCGCGTGGTTTTCAGGTGGATTACTATTTAATAGACGGTATGCCAAGCACTACAAACTTGGGTGCTGGTGATCTGGATTTGGATATTTATGATCGTGTTGAAGTGATTAAAGGTGCAAATGGGCTCACTACGGGGGCAGGTAACCCCGCAATGGGGCTCAATATGATACGTAAGCATGCCAATGCCAAAGAGTTGACGGGTAATTTAAGCACTTCATTGGGTACATGGAATGCATGGAGCAGCGCTGCAGATATCTCTACCCCGCTCAATGAAGATGGCTCGCTGCGTGGACGTATGTTTGTCAAACATTCAGATGAAAAGTCCTTTATGGATTATTATCAAAAAGAGCGCAATGTATTCTACGGTGCGATTGATTATGACTTAAGTGATAGAACCAGCATGTCACTTGGCGCCACGTACCAAGAGTTGCAACGTGATGGCATTCGTTGGGGAGGAACGCCAGCATTTTATACGGATGGAAGTCGAACCCACTTTGATCGAAGCTTGACTGTAAGTGCGCCGTGGACTTTTTGGGACGTCAATACCACAGCTGTCTTTGCCAATTTAAAGCAGAATTTATTCAACGATGTAAATTTAAATGTGGCTTATACCTTCCGTAAAGAAGATGTAAATACCCAACTGCTCTATACAGGTGGACAAGTCGATAAAGCAATCCATACCAGTCCGCTGAAAAATAAGCCAGATCCAAAGACGGGTAAAATCACGGATAACGTTTCAGTATATGGCTCTGAAACCAGAAATGAAGAAAACAATATTGATCTTTTCATCAATGCACCGTTTACATTGTTCAATCAGCCACAAGAAATTATTATCGGTGGTTCGTGGAATAAAAATGAAAAAACCAAAGATATTTTTGGGGGTTCAAATGCCAACAGTGAAATCGAAAAATATTTAGGTGGTCCGCTTAACTATAGCAATATGGCACAACCCCTACTTCGTTCTGTGGTATTAGATGGCGTTAATGTACTCAATCAAACCACCCAAAGCTCAGTATATATTTCTGGTAAATTTCAGATTTTTGATCCATTAAAAGTGGTTGCAGGGACACGTTTATCCAATTGGAAATATGAATCTGCAAACGGCGTGGGTAATCGTGAATTTAATCGTGAAGTCACCCCTTATATTGGCGCTATTTATGATTTTGCTAGAGATCACTCTGTTTATGTCAGTTATACAGACATTTTTAAACCCCAAAACCGTAAAGATGTAAATGATCAATATTTAGATCCGGCAAAAGGTAAGAACTATGAAGCGGGTTTAAAAAGTGAATGGTTTGGAGGGCGTTTAAACACGGCTTTATCCCTGTTCCGCATTCAACAATCGAATTTTGCTGAAGCAATAACAGGACAATTTATTGTACGTAATGGTCAGCTGACAAATGAACAAGCCTATCGGGGGGTAGATGGTGTTGAGAGTAAAGGTTTTGAGTTTGAAGCAGAGGGTGAAATTAATGATCACTGGGGAATTAACTTTGGTATTGCTAATTTTGAAGCAAAAGATGCAAAAGGTGTCAAAGTAAACCCTACCAACTCACGTACGACATCTAATTTATTTGTAAAATATAAATTAGATCAATGGAGTGCCGGAGTTGGTTTAAACTACAAGAGTAAATACTACACTGGCACGGGAAGCACACGTATAGATCAAGATGCTTTTGTCCTTGCCGGTGCGATGTTGGGTTATCAACTGGATAAAAATATTAAACTTCAATTGAATGTTGAAAATATTTTTGACAAAAAATACTATGAAGGTATTGGGGCTAACGCTATGAACTGGGGAACTCCAAGAAATGCAACATTAAGTGTCCGATATAACTTCTAATTTTAATCATAAACCCTCTCATAGAGGGTTTATTTTATCATTCCATCATTTTTACGATTAAAAACTCACAGTCCAAGCAAGTTGTGCTGTTCGTGGTGCGCCAAGAAATAAATAGTCATCACCCAGAAAATTCCCTGCATCTCTCCAATACTTTTTATTGAACAGATTATCCATATTGAATCGCAAGGTATTGTCATAGCCATACGCACGGAAGTTATAGGCTGTGCCTAGATTAAACACAGTATAACTCGGCACTTTGACAGTACCGGTTTTATTGGCGTATTTACTGCTGCTGTATTGCATGCCTGCCAATAAACGTAATCCTTCTATCTGTTCCACTCGGTAAGAAAGAAAGTTTGCAAAACGAACAGATGGTACATTTTGTGTCTGATGACCATGATATTGAGTAGACTGAATGTCTTTTAAGCGAGAACGTGTCAGTGCCAAAGTGGATAGCAAATCCATGTTTTGTCCTAAACGTCCTTGTACACCCAATTCAAATCCAAGGTTATGCTGTTCACCTTCAGCAATAAAATCCCGTTGAGTATTGGTATATTGATTGTCCTGTTTTAAATCAAATACTGCTGCGCTAAGCAGCAAATCTTGCCACTGTTGTTTGATACCCAACTCATACTGAGTCGAACGTACAGGTGCTAAAGTTTGACTCGGATTGTTGGCAAACCATGGTGCTTGTCCACCATCACTTAAGCCCTTGGCATAAGAAGCATAGATATTGGTATGTTCCCAGGGTTGATACATCAGCGCGAATTGGGGCAAGAAGCGATTAAAATTGGTATCTCGAATTCTATTTGAGTCAACATCATAGGCATCTTCATTGAGATGGATGAGTTTACCGCCCAACGAGACGGACCACTCAGGATTAAAAGCAATTAAGTCAATGATGTTCAATGCGGTTTGTTGACTGTCCAATGATTTATAGTGTTTACCCAAATGCTTCTCTGTAGGGATATAATTTTGAGGGTCCTCCCCAATATTTCCTGTAGATTCAGCCCCTTCAACTACAGGCAGATTAATTGCGTCATATTGTGCATGGCGTTTAGCGGTTTGGGATAATTCCAAACTCAGCTGATGCTGCAAAAAACCTGTATTGAATGTCCCATTTAAACCAATTTTAAATTGGTTGGTTAAGTAGCTATCATCAGGACTGCGAAAATCATAAATGTCATAGTTGCCATTTTGATCAAAGCCATTTACCAACCCCGTCGTTTGACAAATGCTGCTATAACATCCCCAAGGAAATGCAGAGTAATCATCGATCACAACTCGACTTTGGGATACTATAAAATTTGCTTTCCAGTGATCATTGAACTGAAATAAATATTTTAAGCTGGCATTTACGCTGTCATTGGTTACAGGTTTACTCCAGCGTTGATAAGCAAGCAAACGATCCCATTTCACATTTTGTGGCAGCGTAGTGCCATCGAGTAACTGGTATCCTGCCACTGAACGTTGACGTTGTCGCTGTGATTCTAGATCAAATTCTAACTTTGAACGTTCAGAAATATTCCAATCCAGTGCCAGAGAACCAAACAAGCGTTTGCCATCGGCATGTTCGACGTAGGAATGAATATCTTCTGTTGCAAGATTGATGCGATACCCAAACTGTTGGGCGTCTCCAAACAATTCACCTAAATCCGTTGCCACGCGAAAACCACCATAACGGTCTGTTTCCAATGTCACTGAACGAATATCTTCAGGTCGTTTGGTGACATAATTAATTACACCACCTGGTGTTGACATACCACTTTGAACGGCACTGATGCCCTTTAAAATTTCGACCTGAGCTTTGTTTTCGAGTGCAACATTTTGTTCACCACGGATTAAGTTGCCATTCATTAAATAGCTTGATCCAAGATTCAATCCAAAACCGCGTACCATAAAATTCGAATAATAACCAATGGGTGCATATCCATCACCCACTGAAGCATCGTTCTTAACCACATCAACCAGTGTTTTTGCATGCTGATCAGCCAAGCGATCTGCGGTAATGGTCTGTATTGAGGCTGGAATTTCAGCAATATTATTGGACTGGTTAAAACCGGGTAAATCGATTTTGGGCTGATAATAGGTGGTTTGAGCGGCATCTGTTTCAACATTGACTTTGATGGTTTTCAACTGTTGAGTATTTTCTTCATTTTCCGCATGCAGCAGTACTGGATTTAATGCCAAACATGAAAATGAACCAACTGTCAGTAGGGCTTTTTGTAAATGAGAAAATGGAAATTGTTTCACAGTACTTGTCTAACCCCAAGATAATTTCATGCACTAAATTTTAGCGCATGAGTATTCACAATTTTTTCTCATTGAACAAGTAGTTCTATATGATATTTTTAATATATAAATGATTTTGATATGCAGCTTTATCCACTCAATAATTCTTGTAATAAATTTGATTGAATTTTTTATAGGGTTTCTTTCATCAGTCCATTTTTAAACTATAAATCAACATAAAATTATCCTTATCCTACCCTTTTCACTAAGGGAGAATAAACTTTCAAAGCCCATATGAGTCGTTCAAAATGATCATTTTTTTTTTGATGAAAAAGATCTATGGTAATGATCGTAAAGTCTTTCAAAGGAAAATATAAAATATTATGATAATCAGGCTATTAATCTATAATGATGAGCTATAAAGGAGGGACTGTAACAGTACCTCCATAATTATCTAAAAAATTTGTATAACTTGGTTAAAAATTATATCTAGTTAAGAAATTTAGTCTTGAAATCGTACCTTTATCATCAATAAAATTTTTGCGTTGACCGTACGTATATTCAATGCCCAAGTTAAGATTATTAATTGGTGTAAAAATGAGATTTGCGACAGTATTATATAAGGTTTCATTATATAATGGGTTTTTCTTGGCATATAAAGTATTATCTTTAAACTGTATTCCAGCAATTGAAAATGTTGATTTCAATGAAGGTGCCCATAACCGCTGATATCCAACTTGTAATGTATGATATTGGCTCGGTTCAATATCATAACTTACAATGACCCCATTGGAATCCAAATTTTCAGTAGAAAAGTATGAAGCATTATTTTGATTTGAATAAGCTAAGTAACGGGTATCACCGACAACATGATAATAATTAGCTAGAATCTCATTATTATTAGTTAACTTATACCTTGCACCAACTCCAGCGCCCCAACCTATTTGTTCCTTATAATTATTTTGATTTGTTGATACTCTATTTTCATGAAGCATACCATGAAGTTGAATTAAACCTTTGTCGTTTGGAAAATTTTTATCATATCTAAGTGTAATTGCGGGTAATTTACTACCACCTGTAATTTGGGTTTTTCCACTAAAATTATCAACATTACCACCTTCTAAAGCGACTAAAAATTTTTGATCATTTTTAATTGGTTGAGTAAATCTTAGTTGTACATTACGTTGAGTTCCGCCTCCCATTGGTCCAGTATAGTCAATGATACTTGGCGAAGTATCTGTATTTACAAATGGTGATGTAGTTTGACCTATTAACCATTTGCCAAGAGAACCATAAGCATGCGTAATTCTAAGCTTGCCATCAGCATTAGATGTACTATCTCCCCAAAAATCAGCTTCAAATTTACCCATCAAAATACCATAGTCTGTAGGTTTTGAAATATCAAGACCAATTTTACTCGTAGCTACGGAAACATTCAGTGCTCCTTGAGTTGGATTGTCCTTATCTAATGGCACCAATCCAGTCCGATTTACGACAGAGTTTGTTGTACCTTTGAAATCATATGAAGCATCTAGACGTAGTGCACCGTAGACCTTCATGAGAATGTCATTACCAACGATTAAATTTCTTTCTTTACTCGATTGATTGATCTCTGTGAACTTAGGTTGATCTTTGGAAGTATTTTTATCAATTGTTATCATGGACTTATTGAGATGAATAGGTGAATCACTGTTAGAGTTCAATTTATTTACAAGTTGCTCTAATTCATAGACTCTCTTTGATAATACTTCTATTTCTTCATCAGTTGCTGCATTTACATTCGTTGTGATACTGAAAATAATACATGTACTACTCAGTGTAATAAATTTTTTCATTGTTCATCCTTTAACAATTAAATTCAATGTGTTTCAACAATAAAGCACTTCA
>NZ_JADAIN010000051.1:0-279 GCF_015676285.1 Acinetobacter sp. Res13-Abat-PEC15-P4-01
TGCGTTAAAAGACATCAACAACCAAAGTGGTGTGATTGCTTCGAACCAACAACTGAGCTTAAAGAGTCAGGGATTAAATAACAATGCCGGACAGATTGGCAGCATACACTCAGGCGTTGCTATCGACAGTGGTTCAAGTGCTGTAGATAACACTTCAGGTGTGATACAAGCAAAGAATGACATTCAGCTGAAGGCTGAACAACTCACTAGCCACTTAGGTAAGATCAGTTCAGAAAAAGCCATTGAACTGAATATACAGCAAGGTATAGACAACAGTGC